>CALGXT010000136.1 GCA_937935255.1 uncultured bacterium
AGGCCGCGGAAATGGGGTCGCATCTATAAATATTATTATTGCAGCGATGGAGCGGATGGGATATTCAAGGGGGTATGAGCAGGCCCTTGCGCATCTTGATCGCGGACGGCTGGTATCACGTAACCGCTCGAGGGAACGAGCGGCGGGCGATATTCCGCGAGGACCGGGATCGCACTCGATTTGTCGAGTGCCTCAGCGAGATGGCGCAACGCTACGCGGTTTGCATTGCCGCCTATGTTCTGATGGATAATCACTATCACCTTTTACTACAGACGCCTCAGGCGAACCTGAGCGCGGCTATGAAGTGGCTGAACGTGAGCTATACGGTCTGGTTCAACCGACGACATGAACGCGCGGGGCACCTGTTTCAGGGACGGTACTACGCTGTGCTGGTGGAAAGCGAAGGGGGGTGGTTGAGACGCGTGGCGGATTACCTTCATCTGAATCCGGTGAGGATAGCCGCGCTGGGTCTCGGGAAGACGAGGCGTTCGGCAGAGCGCTCCGGCGCGTTGGAAGGGCCGACCCCAGCGCAAGTCGCCGAGCGGTTGAGCGTCCTGCGGTCGCATCGCTGGAGTTCCTATCCGGCATATGCAGGTTACACACGACCCCCGGAGTGGCTGGCGATGACGGAGATCTTCGAGCGGACGCCCGGCGCCGTAGCGAACCCCCATCGCCGTTACCGGGAGCATCTCGAAGGGCTGCTGAGGCAGGGGATGCCGGAACGCCCCTGGGCGCAACTTCGGGCGCGGCTGGTTTTGGGCTCGGAAAAATTTTGGAGGCAAATCCGAGGAGAGGGCGACCGGGCGGAGATGACGGCGTTGCGCAAACTGGACCGCCGGACGTCGTGGGAAGAGGTAGTTCGCGCGGTGGAGACGGCGAAAGGGGAAGAGTGGATGGCCTTTCGGGATCGGCACGGGGACTGCGGGCGGGACCTGGCGCTATACGTTGCGCGCCGGCGTTGCGGATTGACGCTCGCCGAGTTGGGGGCGAAGGTCGGCGGTCTTCGATATAACGCGGTCGCGCAAGCGATACGACTTTTCGGGCAAAAACTCTCCCGCGCCCCTATTCGAACTCTTACCCAAAAAGTCGAATCCCTCCTGCAAATAAACCCCTGACCTCCTTTCAATGTTTCAGCTCAAATATTCATATTTATAGATGCGACCCCTTTGGGCGCCTTTGGGCGCAGGGCGAACGCGAGCAGCAGGAGGAGGACGGCAGCGGCGGCCAGGATTCCAATGCGACCGGGCGTCCAACGCTCGAAAGGCGCGGGCGGGCGCTCGACGTCGGCGGTCGGCCAGGGCAGCGCGGGCAGCTCCTCGTCCGTTTCCGCCTTCAGGATGGCGGCGACGTGTTCGAGGGTCAAACCCGGCGCGCTCAAATACAGCACATCAAAGTTGTGGGGCAGCCGCGGCGGGTTGCCGTACACGTCCGCGGCGCGGACACGCGGCGGAAGCCGCCGGAGCACGGCGGCGCCGCGTCCCGTCGGCAACAACACCACCGTGTTTTCCTCAGCGCCGCGATATTCATGCGCGCAAACGGCATCGGAGATCTCACGCCGTTCCGCGAATTTCTTGCCCTCCAACTGCCAGGCCATGTTCGAGGTCGCCGGCGCGATTTGCGAGAGCCGACCGTCCACGTTGAGATACCCGTACTCCGCGTTCCAGCGATCCATCGGATGGAAGGTGTAGATGAAGACCTTTTCGGCGCCCGCGGCGAAATTGGCGAGAAAGTAGCGGACATATTGCGCCGCCTGCGCGCGGGCGCGGTCGCGCCCACGCGCGGGGGGAATCTCACGGTAAAGGTTGAACACCTCGCTCAATCCGTGGCCGCCTTCGCTGTTCCAGATATGCCGCGTCAGGCCGCGATCCGCGAATGTTTCACGAATGACGCTCAAATCGCGGTCGAATTGATCGCCGGCCAACCCGTAGGACGCGTTGCCGTAGCGGTGAAACGTCACCCCATCCACATACCGCCCGCCGCCCAGATCGCGAACGGCTTCGTCGAATTTGCGCTCCGATTCGCCGTAGTGCGGTCCGCTGTTCCAAAAGAGCAATCCGCGGTAGCCGGCGGCCTCCGCGGCGGCGCGCGCTCGGCGATTCATCTCGACCAGCACTTCGGGGCGCTCGCGCACCGGCCGGCCGTCTTTGATATCCCCGACGAAAAATCCGGGCAGGAACGGCTCGTTCCAAACCTCGACGGCGCGCACGACCGCGCCCGCGCGCTCGAGCAGACGCCGGGCATAGGTCTCAAAGGCGTCCATCGCGTCCAGGCGCGGCGCCGCCGCGGTGCGATACCACGAGTTGGCGCCCTCCCAGTTCGGGCCGACCACGGAATATTTCCTCGGCACGCCGCCCAGATGCGTCAGAATCAGCATTCGTTGTTTTTGGTGCAGCGCGATGGTTCGATCGGCCTTCTCGAAATTCCACGCGCCCTCGGCGTTTTCCATTTCACTCCAGTTGAAACCGTAGTGCACTCGATTCCAGTTGAAGCCGAGCGCCTTCGCCATGCGCAGGTCCGTCTCCGTCGCGGCGACGTGCGTTCCGAAAGGCGAATCCGGCGCCTCGCGATCCCAATGGCGCGGACGCCGCACGCGATGCAACAGGAGCTCCGCCGAATGGCCCACGGCGCGGCCCTCGGCATCCACCGCCCGCAGCGTGACCAGAAAACTGCCGTAGGCGTCGGTCGGCGGCAGCGCCGCCTCGAACGTCTGGAACCGCGCATCGGCGCGCAATTCGATCGGCGGCAGCGGGCGCTCCACGCCGTAGAGGTCCAACACGGTTCCTTCGATCCGCGCGGCGCGACCCGGCTCCCCGACCACGGCGACCCGATAACCCATCGGCTCGTCGTCGAGGCTCAAACCGTAGTCGCGCGCGGCAACGGCGTGCGTCTCGACCGGGCCGGCCAACCGGTGCGGCCCAGCTTTCTCCGCGACCTCGACCTGCAGCCCGTCCACCCAGAAGGCGCCCTCGTCGTGCGTTGTGATTCGGGCGAGATAAACGAAATCGGGCGCCGGCGGCAATGCGACGGAGAACTCGTAGCGCCGCCATTCGTCGCTCAAAGTCACCTGGGTCTGCCACGGTGGTTTGTACAGCGCCTCGGCGGGCGGGCCCAGGCGCAGAAAAAGGTTCATGCCGGGTTTTTCCGCGCGCGCCCAGAGACTGAGCGAATGCGTCGCGCCGGGTTTGCCGACGAACGGCGCGGTGATCTGCATCATCGGGCGGCCTTCATAGCGATGGGAGACCAGCCGCAGCGCAGGAAGCCCCGGCGGGCCGGGCGTGGCGGGATCGGGCCGGGCGTGTTCCGGCGTGGAGCCGTTGGCCCCCACCGCCCAGGGCGCGGTCAGGCCGAGGGGAAAGACGGAAGTCGGGAGCAGGTTTCCGTCGAACGAACGCCCGCCCAGCGCCGCGTCGAACGGCACATACTCGACGCTCAAGGCGCCGACCTCGAGGGCGCCGGCGGCGTTCATCGAGAACGTCAGCACGGCCGCCGGATCGGCGGCGGCGACGACGGCGAGCGCCTCGTATTCGCCCCACTCGGGCCGCGCGGCGAACACCGTGCTCCAGTAGCTGCGGTAGGGCGCCCCCCGCTGCCGCAGGATGAGGCTCACCGTCCGGTTGTCCTCGCTGCGCAGCGCCGCGCGGATGCGAATCGCACGCGCGGGGTCCGCGGCGATGTTCGGGACGCGGAACTGCACGGCGCCGTTGCGCACGGCTTTGACCTCGACGCGAAGCGCGCGAGATCCGGCGAAGGGATTGATTTCCTGAGGGCGGTAATGCGCCTCGACATCCGCCCAGGCCGAATCCTCCTCCCAGCCTTCGGGCAAATGGCCGGTGATCGTCGCGCGCGACGAGGCGATTTCGCGGTACTCGCCCTGCACGGTGAACGCGCGGCGGCTCGCCGGCGGCGCGTCGGCCGCGTCCGCTAAGGCGGATAAAGCCATCCAGCCGATCATCCCACAAAATAACTTTTTCATGGCGTCTCTATGGGCGATTTCAGAACGCCGCACAAGCGCGAAATCATCGAAAAAACAGCGGGAATCCATGTTTTCCAAGCCTTGGAAGCCGGCGGCGTTTCTCCTTCCAAGCCTTGGAAAACCGCTTTGGGCGGCGGGGCGCATCGGGCGACGCCGAGGCCGGCGTAATCGCCGCACGGCGAAAATCGCCCGCCCGCCAATTCGCAGCCCACCCTCGCCCACGCCGCCACTTTTGGGCGCGATTGCTCCTGGCGAAAAGGCGCCGCGCGCGCGCCGCTTGCGCGCGCTTCCGAAGGACTCTATGCTGGCGGCATGACATCCGCGAGACCCAACGTTCTCATTTTCATGACCGACCAGCAGCGGGGCGACACGGCGCTGGATGGCGCGCTCAACCGCGCGCGAACGCCCCGGCTGGACCAATTTCGCCGGGAGGGGCTGACCTTCACGCAGGCGTATTGCCCATCGCCGCATTGCTGCCCCTCCCGCGCGACCTTCCTATCCGGCCATTACCCCAGCCGGCACGGCGTGTGGAACAACGTCAACGTGGGGAACGCCTTGAGCCGCGAGCCCCGGCCCGACGTCCCGTTTTGGAGCCGCGCGCTGGCCGAGGCCGGCTACGCGATGCGCTATAGCGGCAAATGGCATATCAGCGATCATGACGGCCCGAGCGCTTTCGGCTGGAGCGAGGGATTCGTCACCGCCTCGCCGTGCCGTCCGCGCAGCGCCGCTCCGCAAACGCAGGAGTGGGAGATTTATCGCCGGGGCGATATCCTGCCCTCTGACGGCCTCGGCGGGCCGCGCGCGCCCGGCGAAATCCGCCGGCCGGGCTATCCCCGTTATGTGCATTTCGGCACGGCGGAAAACTCGTTTCGCGACGGCGATGTGGTGGAGGACGCCGTGGCCGCGCTGCCGGAATTGGCGGCGTGCGGCCGGCCCTGGTGTCTTTTTGTGGGCACCCTCGGCCCGCACGACCCGTATGTCCCGCCGGCAGCCTTTCTCGATCTGTACGATCCCGCCCAGATTCGGCGGCCCTCCAATTTCGACGACGACCTTCGCGATCGTCCGGCGCTTTATCGGCGAATGCGACGCATTTTCGAACAGCTTTCACCCGACGAGCATCGCGAGACCCTCCGGCGATACCTCGCGTTCTGTTCTTATCAGGACCATCTGTTCGGACGCGTGCTCGACGCTTTGGACGCCGCCGGACAGGCGCGCGAAACGCTGGTCGTCTATCTCTCCGACCACGGCGATTACATGGGAGATCATGGCCTCTGGTGCAAGGGGTTGCCGTGTTTTCGCCCCGCGTATCATGTGCCGTGCGCGGTTCGGTGGCCGGCGGGCATCCGCGATCCCGGCCGCGCCGTCGAGGCGATGATTTCCCTCGCGGATTTCGCGCCGACCTTGCTGGAGATCGCCGGCCTGGAGTCGCCGCCATCGCCGTATGCGAACGCCCCGGGCCGTTCGCTGGCCCCCTTTTTCCGGGATCAAACGCCCCCGGACTGGCGAACCGCCCTGTTCACGCAGACCAACGGCAATGAGCTCTACGGCATTCAGCGGAGCGTATTCACTACCGACTGGCATTTCACCTGGAATGGTTTCGACGAGGATGAGCTTTACGACCTCCGCCGCGACCCGGGCGAAACCGTGAACCTGGCGAGGGACTCCGCCTATGCGCCGATCGTCCGCGCCTGTATGCGACGCATTTGGCAGTTTGCGTACGAGCAGGATGATGTCTGCGTCAACCCCTACATCGCCGTCGGTCTGGCGCCCCTCGGACCGGGCGCGGCGTTCGAGGCAAGCCGCCCGGACTGATCCTGACACCGGTTGAAGAAGAAGCGATAGACGAGCGATCAACTCCCGGACCCGCGCGCGGCATGCGCGGGCAATATCTCGGCGGCATTGACCGGTCGGGAAAATTCATCGCCTTCGTCCCGATCCGCCGCCATTTTTGCGGCGTCAAGCGCCCTCCGCGCGCCCGTGCGCGGAATCCGCCATCGCTTTTCTCGAATCGCGGACGATGTCCGCCTTCGTTTCAAGCGCTCGGGGAATAAAAGGGCGCATGGCGTACCTGGCAGGAGTTGAACCTGCAACCCCCAGATCCGTAGTCTGGTGCTCTGTCCAATTGAGCTACAGGTACGCGCGCGACGGCGGACGCGCCGGTGGCGCACTCACCGAATGACGGGGGACTATACCGCGGAGTCCGGTCTGCGCGCAATGCCGGATTTTTCGCCCGCGCCGACGCCCGGGCTTGCGGAGGCGCGCTGAGGAACCCGTTTCGCGCGCTTGCGCGCAGCGCGCGGCGGGGGTAGGTTTCGCGCCGACGGAAGTGCGGGCCATGACGCAAAAACCGGACGAAATCACGGGGCAGTGGCGCATCGCGCTCGTGCGCAAACTCGCGCAGGGCGGCATGGGCGCCGTCTATGAGGGCATCCTCGCGGGCGCCGACGGATTCGAGAAGCGCGTGGCCGTCAAGACGCTGCTGGATCGTTTCACCCGCGACGCCCGGTTCATGGAGCTCTTCGTCGCCGAGGCCAAGCTCGTCAGCGACCTCGTCCACGAAAACATTGTCCAGATTTATCAGCTCGGGCGTCGCGAGGACGGCGGATACTACATCGTCATGGAATTGGTCGAGGGCCTGCCGCTGCGGGCGTTTCTCGATCGCCACATTCAACAGCGGCGGCGCATTCCCGGCCCGCTCGCCGTCCACATCGCCAGCCGCATCGCGCGCGGGCTGGCCTACGCGCATAGCTTCCACGACCGCGCCGGTCGGCGGTTGAATATCGTCCACCGCGACGTTTGTCCGGCGAACATTCTGCTGACCACGGAGGGGCTGGCCAAGCTGACGGATTTCGGCATCGCCAACGCGCTGGCCATGCCGAAATTCGGGGAGCGGTGGCTGGCCGGCAAGATTCGCTATATGGCGCCCGAGCAGGCGGCCCGGCAGGCGGTGGACTTCCGGGCCGATCAATACGCGCTCGGCGCGACGCTCTTCGAGCTGCTTTCTCAAACGCCCGTGCGCCCGGACGACAGCGATCCGCGCCGCGAGGATTTCACCGCCATCGCGGTTCCCTGGGATCGTCTGCCGGAGGGCACCGATGATGGCGTGATCGAGACGCTGCGCCGCGCGCTCGATCCCGACCCGGCGCGTCGCTATCCAGACACGAACGAAATGGCCCGCGCGCTGGAGTATTGCATTTATCGCGACGGCTACGGCCCCACCATTCAGACGGTGGAAGCCTATCTGCGCCGCTACTTTCCCGATCTCTATTTACGGTCGCCTGCCGGCGCCGGAACGGACGCGCCCCTGGCCGAAACGATTATGGACGAGCGCTGATCCGGTTTCGGTGTTTGGGCTTGATTTTTCCCCGGTTCGCCGGGCAAAGATGATCACTCGCAATGAATTCCTGGCAGGATTTTTTTCGTTGGGAAGTGGCCGGAAACGAACTCTGGCGGGTGACCGGCTTTTTCGGCCTGCTGCTTGTTTTTCTGCTGGCCGCCAAAGTCCTGCGTCAGCAACTGATCCGGGTCTCCGAAATTCGCCGCAAACAGGGCCAGGTGGTGTGGCCGGCGCTGCTGGGCGCGGTCGGCCGCTCGCTGGCTCTGCTGTCCTGGGCCGTCGGCCTGATCCAGGCGCTTCGTTTTCTCGTCATTCCGGAGCGACTGGCGGGGCCCATCCGCGCCGCAACCGGCGTTTTCGTCACCGCCGCGGTCGGCTACCTGGCCTATTGCCTGGTGGATGTGGTCGAGGCCGCGATGAAACGGCGCGCGGAGCGCACGGAGAACCGCCTGGACGATTTGCTCGTGCTGATGACGCGGAAGAGCCTGCGCGCGACCATCGTCGCGCTGGCCATACTGCAATCCATCCAAATGCTCTCCGACAAGCCGCTGGCCTCCATCCTTGCGGGGCTCGGCGTCGGCAGCCTCGCGGTCGCGCTCGCCGGCCAGGACACGATCAAGAACTTTTTCGGTTCGATCGTCATCCTCGCCGATAAACCGTTCGAGCTGGGCCAGATCGTCACGGTGGAAGGACATACCGGCGTGGTGGAATCGGTCGGAATGCGCTCGACGCGGCTGCGCACCTTCGAGGGCCAGTTGATCGCCTATCCGAACGGCGAGCTTTCCAACCGCGCGATCGTGAATATCAGCCGCCGCCCGTTCATTCGGCGGACGTTGAATATCGGCATCCCCTATGACACGCCGCCGGCGAAAGTGCGGCGGGCGCTGGAGATCGTCCGCGAGCTGCTCGCCAACCACGAGGGCATGAATCCCGACCGGCCGCCGCGGGTGTTCTTCAACGAATTCAACGCCGCTTCGCTGAACCTGCTGATCATTTACTGGTATCACCCGCCGGACTTTTTCGCGGCGCTCGCCTTCGCCGAGAAGTTCAATCTCGCGCTGCTCGAGCGCTTCGCCGCCGAGGGCATCGATTTCGCGTTTCCGACGCAGACGCTCTTTCTCGCGGGCGATCCCAAGCGCGCGCTGTCGCTTTCCCTTCCCGGCGCGGAGCGCGGCGCGTCGTTGGAGAACGCATGAGCGCCCCCGAGGAACGGCCCATCCGAGACGATTTCTGGCGCTATGCGATTTGCGGCGCGGCCGCCGTGGCGGCGGATTACACGATTTGGTGGCTGCTGAACGTGCGCGCCGAATGGTGGACGGTCGCGGCCCAGGCGGTGAGCCGGCCCGCCGGCGGGCTGATCAGTTTTTTGGGCAATCGGCTCTGGACCTGGCGGCGGCGGCGCGAATTCACACTGGGAAAACAATTTCGGCGTTTCTGGATCGTATGGATCGGACTCTTCCTCCTCGCCGCCGCGGCGGTGTGGTGGCTGTCGAGCGTCTTCCCGGACGAGCCGCGCGGACGCTTTTTCGCCAAGGTATTGGCCGATGGCTCGGCGGCGTTCCTTGGCTTCTTGCTGCAGCGAACACTGACGTTCCGTTGAGCGCGGCGGCGATCCCAGCGCCATGGCGTTTCAATGCGGCGACATGACGGACTTGTCCTACGGTCGGCGGGCGCGCCCACCGCAGCGCACGATGCGCAGCCCAGGGAAGGCCCCGGCGCGGACAGCCGGCGGGAGATTTTTACCCCGCCGATTTCAAACGCCCGAATAGGCCGAGAAACCGCCGTCCACCGGCACGACGACGCCGGTGACGAAGCGGGCGGCCGGCGAGACCAGCCAAATCAGCGTCCCGACGAGGTCTTCCGGCGTTCCGAACCGACCCATGGGAGTATGGTCTATGATCTGTTTGCCGCGCGCCGTCAGCTCGCCGGTCTTCTCGTCGCGCAACAGGAATTTGTTCTGCGTGGTTTCGAAGAATCCGGGGGCGATGGCGTTGACGCGGATGTCGGGGGAATAGTTCTGCGCCAGATGCACCGCGAGCCACTGGGTGAAGTTGTTGATGGCGGCCTTGGCCGCCGAATACCCCACGATCTTCGTCAGCGGGCGGAAAGAATTCATCGAGGAGATGTTGACGATGACGCCCTCCTTTTGCTTCGCCATCACGCGTCCGAACACCTGCGAGGGCAGGATGGACCCCAAAAGATTCAGCTCCATCACAAACCGCAGAGCTTGATCGGGGAGATCGAAGAAGGAGAGTTCCGGGCCGGTCGTCGCCTCTTTCCGGTTGCCGCCGGCGCCGTTGACGAGGATGTCGCACCGGCCGAACGTGGAGACGACGCAGGAGACCGCGTCATGGAGGCTTTCGCGGTTGAGGACGTCCGCGATGATCGCGTCGGCCTCGACGTCTTCGGCGCGCAGACGTCCGAGCACTTCATTGGCGCCGGTCGGCTCGCGGTCCATGATCACCACGCGGGCGCCTTGCCGGCCCAAAGCAAGCGCCATGGCGCCGACCAGCACGCCGCCGCCGCCGGTGAGTACGGCGACCTTGTCTTCCAGATTGAACAGCGAATCCTTCATCGAGGTTTCCTCCCAGCGAACGTGGAGACCCATCGCGGCGCCCTCCTCGTTCCCGCTTCGCGCAAAAACGCCCGGCGGCGCTTCGCTTCGGCCCCGTCGGTCTCGGCCTTGCGAAGTTCCCTACGCCACGTAGGTGCTGGCCGACGTGGTTCCGCCGCGTCCGGTCCAGTTCGTGTGGAAGAACTCGCCGCGGGGCCGGTCCACGCGCTCGTAGGTGTGCGCGCCGAAATAGTCGCGCTGCGCCTGCAGCAGGTTCGCCGGCAGCCGCGCGGTGCGATAGCCGTCGTAATAAGCGAGGGCGCTCGAGATCGCGGGCGCCGGAATCCCGAGCTTGACCGCCGTGGCGACGACGCGCCGCCAGGATTCCTGCGCGTTGGCCGTGGCCCGCTTGAAGAACGGGTCGAGCAGCAGGTTGACCAGATTCGGATCCTTCGCGAAAGCGTCGCGGATTTTGCCGAGGAATGCGGAGCGGATGATGCAGCCGCCGCGCCACATCAGCGCGATGCCGCCGTAGTTCAGGTTCCAGCCGTATTCCTTCGCCGCCGCGCGCATGAGCTGGAAGCCCTGGGCGTAGGAGCAGATCTTCGCCGCATACAGGGCGTTCTTGAGGTCCTCGACGAATTCCTTTTTGTTGCCGCGGAATTTCGCCCCGGGGCCGGCGAGCTTTTTCGAGGCCGCGACGCGCTCCTCCTTGATGGCGGAGAGGCAGCGCGCGAAAACCGCCTCGGCGATCAGCGTCAGCGGCTGCCCGGCGTCGAGCGCGGCGATCACGGTCCACTTGCCGGTGCCTTTCTGGCCGGCGGTGTCGAGGATGAGGTCCACCACGGGCCTGCCCTCTTCATCCTTGTAGCCGAGGATGTCGCGGGTGATCTCGATGAGATAGGAATCGAGCGCGCCGCGGTTCCACTGCGCGAAGATCTTGTGCATCTCCTCGTTCGAAAGGCCGAGACCGTCCTTCATCAACTGGTAGGTCTCGCAAATCATCTGCATATCGCCGTACTCGATGCCGTTATGCACCATCTTCACGAAGTGGCCGGCGCCGTTCTCGCCGACCCAGTCGCAGCACGGCTCGCCCTCCTTCGTGTGCGCGGCGATCTTCTGGAAAATCGGCTTCACGTGCGGCCAGGCCGCGGGCGAGCCGCCGGGCATGATCGAGGGGCCGAGCAGCGCGCCTTCCTCGCCGCCGGAGACGCCCGTGCCGATGTAGAGCAGACCTTTGCTCTCGACGTACTTCGTCCGGCGGGTGGTGTCGTTGAAATTGGAGTTGCCGCCGTCAATGATGATGTCGCCGGCCTCCAGGTGCGGCAACAGGAGCTCGATGAAATCATCCACCGCCTGGCCGGCCTTGACCATCAGCATCACCTTGCGGGGCTTCTGGAGCGCGGCGGCCAGCTCCGCAATGCTGTGACAGCCGATAATATTTTTGCCCTTGGCGCGGCCGGCGAGGAACTCGTCCACCTTGCTCGTCGTCCGATTGAAACACGCGACCGTGAAGCCCTTGCTCTCCATGTTCAGGATGAGGTTTTCCCCCATCACCGCCAATCCGATCAGTCCGATATCCGCTTGCGACATGAAGTTCATCCTCCGGGGTTAGGAAACGGTTTTATAATCCCCAAAAGAGTTCGGGGGTCAAGCAGGTTCCGCGGGATTCAGGAACAAGTCCGGGCCGCCGGAGGGGCGGAAGCGGAGCCGACAAGGCCGGACGGCGGATTCGCGCCGCGCGCGGTTGAGCCGCGACGGCATCGTTCTGAACGGGGCGAACCGCCGCCGGCGCCTGCGCATTTGCTCTTGGCGCGGCGCGCGCGGGGCGCTCATACTGCGGGCGATGAGCGCGGAAACCTCCAACGCCGGCGGCGGCCGGAAGATCGTCGCGACCAACCGTCGCGCGCGCCATGAGTACTTCATCCTCGAAACCCTGGAGGCCGGCATCGAGTTGCGCGGCACGGAGGTCAAGTCCGTCCGCGCCGGCGAGGTCAGCCTCGCCGAGAGTTTCGCCGACATCGAGAACGGACAGGTCGTTCTGCGCGATCTCCACATCCAGCCTTACCGCTGCGGCAATGTGCACAACCATGAGCCGAAGCGCCCGCGCCGGTTGTTGCTGCACGCCCGCGAGATCGCGCGGCTCCACGGCCAGTGCGCCGTCAAGGGCCACGCCCTGATCCCGCTCGACCTCCACCTGCGCCGCGGCCTCGTGAAGGTCGAGCTGGGCGTCTGCAAGGGCAAACACCACGAGGACAAGCGCGAAACCCTGCGCCGCCGCGAGGCCGATCTTGAAGCCCGGCGCGCCATCGCCGAAAGGCGGCGGGCATGAGATTCCCGTGGCTCATCGTGGACGGCTACAGCCTGCTGCACCGGCCCGGCCCGCCGCCGGATCGCGGCGCGGGTCCGCGCTTCGGCCTCGCGCGCGATGCGCTGGTGCGGCGGCTCGAACGGCTGGCCGGCCGCGTTTGCGACCGAATGACCATCGTTTTCGACGGACGCGGCGAGCGCGTCGCCCCCGGCGAGATCGCCGCCGGTCCGGTCGAAGTATTGTTTTCCCCGGCCACCCTGACGGCGGATTCCGTAATCGAGCGCCTCGTGCTCGCAAGCCAGGCGCCCGCCCAAATCACGGTGATCACCTCCGACCGCCTCGAGCGCGAAACCGTCGAGGCCGCCGGCGCGCAAAGCCTCTCCTGCGGCGACTTTCTCGCGCTGTGCGAGGCCGAGGAACGCGCGCTCGCCCGACCGGCGCGCCCTGCCCCGCGCCGCGGCGGGGCGACCCTCGGCGATATTTTCCCCGGGTAGCGCCCGCCGCCCGCGGATCGCGCCGCTGCTCTCCGCCCCCAGCTGATTCGCGGCGGGCAAATCCGAGGGGCTTGCCGAATGGCGTTGGTAGCGGATTTTCGCGGCGGACGGTCGCGGCGATATGCCGCGGCGGGACTGTATCACACTTCGCGAAGTGTGATACAGTCGCGGCACGGCGCAACACGGCGCCCTGCGCCGGCGGGCGGCCCCCATCGCCGGCAATTTCCGTCATTCTGTTCGGTATTCGCCGCGCAGGTTTTTCGCGGAACGCCAGTGCGAGGTGTGGTCGCCGACCTTCAATTGAATATCCGGCCCCTCCGCGATCAGCTCCACCGCCGACTCGGGATGCCGCGCCCGCAGGATGTTGGCGAGGCATAGCGCTTTCTCGAACCCGTCGCCGCGCCGGTAGTTCCAAACCTCGTCCGGCTGCGCCGCGCGCGCGCCGTCGTAGATGGATTCCTCCGGCCAACCGCGCAGTTGCGCCTCGACTTCGCGATTTCCGAGCGGCTGCGCGCCGGCGATCGAGACGGGGCTGCGCTCCAGCGCCGCTTTGAAAAAGGGCGCCCAGTCGGTTCGCGATAGATCGCGGTAAGCATAAAAGGCCAAATCCGCCACGGGGTTTTCGGCCCGCAACGATTCCAGCCGATCCCGAATCTCCTCCCGCGCCATGTCCGGTCGCAACGGGAGCGGCCGCGCGCCGGCGAACGTCTTGGCCGTCTCGCAATCCGGCAGCCGCGGCTCCAGCCGAGCGAAGGCGATCAGCTCCCGCACCGAATCGAACCCGCGGAAATGACGGCACGGCAGTTGTTCCATGAGGCGCTCGACCTGCGCGGAATCGCTCATATCCACCGGTGTTTTGCGGAAAAACTCCTCCAGATCGTTCAGAATCACGCGCTCCTCGATCGGCGCGGTGAAAAACTCGTCCTCGTCAATTTCGTCGAGCAGTTTTCCCAGCGGGCCGGTCCCGACCTTGAGGGCGCTGCCGCGTTCGTAGCTGTACACGGTCTCCGCCGGAATAAAGTGGTCCTGCCCGTGCAAGGCGTGGCGGAACTGGAAGCAGCGCTGGCGTTCGGGATATTGCCGCAGGAAAGCCGTCATCACCGGCATCGTCAAATCGGTGGTCAAGAACGCGCGCAGCGCGGCGCCGAAGCGGCGATAGGCGGCGGGGTCAATCGTCGCCTCGGGATAGACGACGTGGATCCATCCGGTATGGTGGGCGACGATCGTCACCTGCTCGTGGCGCAGCGCGCGCTGGGCCTTCTGGGTGAGCTCGGTGCCGTTGAACCACATCGCCTTTGTCACGAGGCGGCGGTTGTTGGTCAGCACGCCGTCGCCGGCGAGGATGAAGTTCTGCGAGTGGAGCGGCGTGGCCATGAGGAAGATGTCGTCGAGCGGGATGCCGCAGACGATAAACATCGCCGCCGCGTAGAGCGTGGAGAGCGAAACGCACTCGCCCGCGCCGATGGAATAGCCGTCGCGATAGCGGAAGGCGTCCATGGCCTCGACGGTCTCCGTTTTCCAATACGGGATGATGTCGGAATCGTATTTTTCCAATCCGAAATGGCGGCGGATATCGAGGTCGAAGTAGTACCGGTCGCCCTCATAGCCGAAGAGAGCGTTCGAGCGCGCGATGGTCGCCTCGTCCATGAAAGGCCGAAAACGCCGTAGTTCGCGCTCCTTCGTGGTCAAACCCCACGTGTCGAGATCGAGGTTGAACTGGTAGTGGTCTATGACGAACTGTTTCAACCGGAGGATGCGGCGGTAGGGGTTGAGTTTCGCGAGGCCGGCGAACCAGGGATCGTCGCGCCAGCTCCAGATGCGGGGCGACAAGATGTTGGCGAGCGTCAGCGCATAGAGCAGCTCCGGGAAAATGAAAATCTCCATATCGGAGAGCGTGGACGCCGAGGAATATTTCTCGAGTTGCGCGGCGGGAACAGCGGATTTCATGGCAAAAGCATAGCCCGCGGCGGGCGAACTGACAACCCGCGACTGGACGTCCGGCCTTCTCGATCGAAGGCCTTGCGCGACGCCGCGCGCCTCCCGTTCGCCCGCCGGCCCGCGGCGTCGCAGCGCTCCGCCTGCAGGGTCGGGTGGAGCCCCGGCAGGCAATAGACGCTGCCCTCAAGTGCGGGCGGCGGGGAACGCTTCTTTCCTCGCATCGCGGCGGGACTAGCCCCCGAACGACGGCGGACGACTGTATCACACTTCGCGAAGTGTGATACAGCGCCGGCGGCGGCGCGTTCGACAGCCCGGACGGCGGAGTCGCCCGCGCTCACCGAGGCGATTCGGCGGCGGCCGGCGCCGCGTATTCGGAGGTGACGTCCACAGCGCTGATGCGGTCGTCGTAGGGATCCCACGCCACCATAAAGCGAAGCGGACGGCGCTCGAACGTGGCGGCATAGATGCGCTCCAGGGGGCGATCGGGATGCGCCCGCGACGCGGCCTCCGCCGCCTTCGCGATGAACCAGCCCTCATTCAGCCGGGCGGATTCGGCGGCGCCGAGCCGCTGCCAGGCGCCGTCCCAGATTTCGACCCAGTTGTGATTGCCGCTGCCGTCGGGCCAACGGGGAATGCCGACGACCCGCGCCGGAATCGCGACCGCCCGGCACGCGTCCACCAGCAGGATGGAAAGCCCCGTGCACGAGGCGAAACCCGCCGCGACCGATTCGGACGGGCTTTGATCGGGCTTCGGCCGCCGCGTCGCGTGGTAGCGAACGCCCAATTGTTCGAACACCTCGCGGTTGAGCATCACCGCCGCCTCGCCCGCCGAGGCGCAATCGCGAATCACGGGCATGAACCGCCGATAAAAATCCTCCCGCCACTCTTCGCGTTTCTCGCTGAAGGCCGCGTAAGGCAACACATAATTACGGTAGAGCGACAGCGGCGCCGCCTTTCCCCAAGGCGTCTCCGCCCGAGCCTTCGCCGCGAACCTCGCATTCCGAAGCAAATATTCGCCGGAGAGCGTGCGCAAGTCGGAGAGCGGCATGTTGACCAGGAGAAACAGCAGGTCCTCCCGCTCCTCCTCCGTCGCCCCCGCCAGCGCCTCCGCCAGCGACCGAACGTTCGATCCTGCCGCCCGCAGCGCGGCCTCCAGCGCCCGCGCCATTTCCGGATCGGCTACCCGCAGGCTTAGCGCCGCGTCGGGCCGGGGAACCGCCGGCGGACGCGCCGCCGGGTCGCGGGCGCCGGCCCGCACCGGATCGTCGCCGGCGGAGGTTTTCCGGATCGGGGCCGGATCGCCCCCAAAGGATACCTCCACAATGTCTCCTTTTTTTGCCTGACCGCCGGCCGCGGGCAGCAAGATAAAACGGTCGGTAATCAGCGCGTCCGGCACGCCTTGAAACCGAAGATCGCGAATGTTCATCAACCGCTCGGGCAAGAACGCGCAGAGCGGGCGGTCGCCCCACGGAGTGTCTCGCAGAACTTCAATGCGAAAAACGCGCCGCCCGTCCGCTTCCCGCCGCCAGGATTGAACCCAGGCGGCTTCTCCCGCCGCCCAGCGAACGGGCCAGGCCGGATCTCCATAGAAGGCCACCACGTCGCGATCCCAAAGATCGCCGAGCAGGGTGCGGTCCGCGATGCGATGGCGCCGAGCCAGTTCGGAAATCGCCGAGGCCTCGTAGCTCTCGAATTCGATCGCGGCCTGCTGCGGCCATCGGGTTTGCAGACGATGCACCAAGGCTTGGTTGTTGAAGAAAAAGGCTTCGGCCAGCGTATGATTTCGCGCGGGATTATGCAGAAAAGTTCCGATGCCCCATCCCATGAACCCGTGAAACGTGACGGCCGTGTAACCGAACATTTGGTGGACGCCGCCGCTGTGCATCCAGGCCGTCGCCATGCAGTCGGGCCCCGGAATGCGGCCGATCAGACAGTTGCCGACGGGCAGATACGCCTTGGGCCGTTCCGCGCGGATATCGAATCGGCGGCCCTCGGTGTTCAGGGCATACAACCGACCGTCCTCGCAGCGAAATTGGCCGCCCGCCACATTGTAGCCGATCTGCCAGTCCTTTTCCGTGGCGTGCCCGCTGGTGAGGAACGCGTCCACATCCTCCGTGTTGAAGGCGCCGGCAAGCGCCTCCGCCGCGTCCGGCGTCACGTCGTGTTTTTCGGCTTTTTCACCCGCCCCACGACGCCAGAACGCGCGAGGGTTCGTTTCTTCCGAGGCGAAGCCGCCTTCCAGACCCTCGAACACGCCCGGCCCCATGCTGCCGGCGGCGCGCCGCACGAGCAGCGGTTCGCGTCGGCGGGCGATGCGCAACGCGTCGGAGGCGTCATAACCGGTCAGGATGCCCCAGAGCAGATCCGTATAGGGATCGTCATCCAGCCGTCGGGTCATCCGGTGGATTCCGACCACGGTTTCGCGGCCCAGGGTTTCGGGCGGACAAACGAAACAGACGTAGTCCGGAAAAATCTCGCGCAAAGCGATCTCGGACTCGAGCACCGAGGTCTCGCACAAAATCAGTCCGGCCTCATGTTTGGCGCGCAGCGCCTCAATCGCTTCCCGCCAGTCCGGACGCTCGAACGTGGCGCGGGTCGCCACAACCACATAGCTGCCCGTCGGCGACGGCGCGCCGGTCGTCGTCGCGACGGCGGCCGACAGCAGAGCGGCGGTGAAAAGCAGAAAAGCATACAAACCGTTTTCACTCATCCTGCGCATAAGGTCCTTCTTTCTTTCATTCGCCGGGTTCGCGGTATCATTCCGCCTCCGGCCCGCGGAGCGCGGTAAAGAAACGCGCGTTCCATCTTCGCTCGATTTCGCGCGCTTGTCACGCCGGCGGTGGGCGCAACCGCCGAACCGGCGTCTCCGCGGCGACGGGGCGGCATCCGGCGGCGCGGGTTCCCAACCGCCTATCCGATGCGCCCGTCGGTCAGCGTCAGCGTCCGATCGCAGCGCGCGGCGACCTCGCGGTTGTGGGTGACGATGATCAGCGTGCGCCCGCCTTGTCGGACGAGGCCGAAGAGCAAATCCAGCACGCGTTCGCCGGATTCTGAATCGAGATTCCCGGTCGGCTCGTCGGCGAGGATGAGGTCCGGTCGGTTGACGAGCGCGCGGGCGAGCGCGGCGCGCTGCTGCTCGCCGCCGGAGAGCTCGTCGGGGCGGTGCCCGACGCGCGCGGAAAGTCCGACCCGCTCGATCAGCGCCAGCGCTTCGCGCCGCAACGCCGCGCCGCGCCGCCAGGCGCCGGGCCGGCTCAACGCCGGCAGGAGAATGTTCTCCACCAGATCGAGCTCCGGCAGCAAGTGAAACGCCTGGAAGACGAAACCCACGCGCGTGGCGCGGATTTCGGCCCGCGCGGCGGGAGAGAGCGCATAGAGGTCGCGCCCGTCGAAGAGCACACGGCCGCCGGTGGGCGCGTCGAGCGCGCCGAGGACATTCAGGAGCGTGCTTTTGCCCGCGCCGCTCGCCCCGACGATCGCCAGCGCCTCGCCCGCGCGCACCGCGAGCGAGACGCCGCGCAGCACCGGCACCTCGACCGCGCCCAGCCGGTATGTTTTGCGCGCGTCGAGCGCCTCGACCAGCGGCGGCGGGGAGGATCGCTCATTCATAGCGCAAGGCCCTCGCCGGATCGAGTCGCGCCGCCCGCAGCGCCGGGATCAGCCCCGCCAATGTGCAGATGATCATCACCGCCGCCGCCACCCGCCATAGATCGGCGGAGGAGGTTTGCGCGGGAATCTCGCTCAGGTGATAGAGCGAGGGCGGCAGCAGGTCCAAGCCCGTGTACCGCGAAAGCCCGCGCATCAGATCGTTCCGGTAGCGCAGCGCAAGCAGACCCGCGCCGATGCCCGCGCCGGTGCCTATCAGCCCGGCGAGCCACCCTTGCCACATGAAGACCAGCATCACCGAGCGCGACGAGAATCCGACGGCCTTCAAGAGGCCGATTTCACGAGTTTTCTGCACCGTGATCGTGATCAGCGTGCTGGCGATGCCGAACGCCGCGACGATGGTGATGAAGATCAGCAGGAAGAACATCATGTTTTTCTCAACATGCAAGGCGGTGAAAAGCTGGCGATTCTGATCCATCCAGGTCCGCACATCCGCGGCGGGGCCGAGCCGCTCGCGGACGCGCGCGGCGACGGCGCCCGCCGCCAGCGGATCGCGCGTCATGACGGAGAGTCCGTGGACGCCGCGATCCAGCCCGAAGAGTTCCCGCGCCTTCGGCAGGGCGCACAGCGCATAGCCGGCGTCGAAGTCGAACATGCCGAGGTCGAAAATGCCGGCGACCGTCAGCTCCTCCGGCAGCCGAATCTCCTGCGCGCGCAAGAAGCTTTGCGGCGAATACGCGAGGATGCGGTCGCCGACGCGCGCGCGCAGGCGGCGCGCAAGATCGCGGCCCAACAGCACTTCGTCGTCCTCGATGTCGAACCGGCCCTCGACCAGATGCTCCGGCACACGGCTGATCCGCGCCTCGAGCTCCGGGTCCATGCCGCGGAGCACGGGGGTGAAGACGACGTCGTCGTGCGTGAAAAAGACCAGCCCATGGATAAAGGGCGCGGCCCCGGTGACGCCCTCCACCGCTTCAATGTCCCGCCGCCAGGCCTCCGGCTCCTCCACCGCGCCGTCGCCCATGACGGTCAGGTGCGCGTTGAACGCGAGGATTTTCTCGCGCCACATCTGCCCGAAGCCGCTCATCACCGAGAGCACCACCACCAGCACCGCCACGCCCAGCAGCACGCCGAGCACGGAGAGAATGGTGACGACCGAAAGAAACGAGCGTTTGGGCCGCAGGTACTTCAGCGCCAGAAATACCGAAAACGGAAGGCTCATCCGGCCTTGCCCTTCATTTGCGGAAACAGGATCACGTCGCGGATGGACTCCGCGCCGGTCAGCAGCATGACGAGCCGGTCAATGCCGACGCCCATGCCGCCGGCCGGCGGCATGCCGTGCTCGAGCGCCAGCAGGAAATCCTCGTCCACCTTCGCGGGATCGCCGCCCGCCTGCGCCTCCAGACGCCGCCGCTGTTCCAGCGGGTCGTTCAACTCGGAGTAAGCTGGCGCGATCTCGCGGCCGTCAATCACCAGCTCGAAGACATCCACGACGGAAGGATCGTCCTCGCAGGCCTTCGCCAGCGGGATGAGATGGGCCGGCAGCCGGGTGACGAACGTCGGATGGCGAAGCGATTTCTCCACGAGTTTCTCGTAAATTTCGTGGGTGATCGCCGCCTTGTCCCACTCGGCGGGAATATCGAGCCCGAGCGAGCGCGCCCGCTCGCGGGCCGGCGCAAGCGCCAGCGCGTCCCAGTCGGCGCCGGCGGTTTCGCGGATCAGCTCCGCGTAGGCCGCCTCGCGCCAGGGGGGGGTCAAATCTATCGGGCGCTCCGGCGATCCGGCCGTCAGACCCCCGTTGACTTTCCGGGCCACATGGACGATCAGCGTCTCGATGAGCGCCTTCATGGTGCGCACATCGCCGAACGCCTCGTAGATTTCGAGCATCGTGAATTCGGGATTATGCGAGCGATCAAGGCCTTCGTTGCGGAAATTGCGATTGAGCTCGAATACGCGGTCGAAACCGCCGACGAGGAGGCGCTTGAGGTAGAGTTCCGGCGCGATGCGCAGATACATCGGCGCGTTGAGCGCATTATAGAACGTTTCGAACGGGCGGGCCGCCGCGCCGCCGGCCAGCGGCTGCATCATGGGCGTTTCGACCTCCTGAAAGCCGCGCGCGGCGAGGAAGTCCCGGATTTCGCGAATGATTTGCGTGCGCTTGCGGAACAGCGCGCACACCTCGGCGTTGGCGATCAAGTCGAGGTAGCGCTGCCGATAGCGGGTTTCGACATCGTGCAGCCCGTGCCACTTCTCCGGCAGGTTGCGCAGAGCCTTGCCGAGCAGCGTCCAGTTCTTCGCCCGAATCGTCGGCTCGCCGGTGCGCGTGGTGAAGCATTCGCCCTCGACGCCGATATGGTCGCCGAGGTCCACAAAGCGGAAGGCCTCGTAGGCGGCGTCGCCCAAGACGTTCTTCTGCAAATAGACCTGCATCCGCCCGCCCGCGTCGTGCAGATGCAGGAAGGCGCTTTTGCCCATGTCGCGACGGGCGACCACGCGGCCGGCGGCGCGCACGAGGCGGCCCTCGGCGAAGCCGGCGCGCAGCTCGGCCAGCGAGCCGGTGCGCTCGAACGCGGCGCCGAATCCGCGATAGCCGCGTTGTTCCAGCTCGCGGAGGTTGGCGATGCGCTGTTGGCGATACTCGTTATCGGACGGCGCGGCGGGCGCCGAATGATCGTTGTGCATGGCGATGCGACTCCAATGACCCGGCGACACTAGATGCGCCGCCCGAAAGCGTCAAGCCGCGGAAGGGGAGAATCCTCCCCGAGTTTTCACGCGGAGGAAGAAAGGTTTCCACCCGCCGCCGGCCGGTGTATCACACTTCGCGAAGTGTGATACAGTCCAAAAAGCGGATCAAAGGTTTCAGGGAGCGGAACGCCGCGCAGGGGCGCGTCAACCGCGAATCATGATCAGCAGCATCTTGAACCGCCGATGGGCGCGCACGGAATGCGGCACGCGCGCGGGCATGATGACCAATTCGCCCGCGCGCGCGACAATCGGCCGCCCGTCAATGGTCAGTTCGCCCTCGCCATCCAGAATCTGGACGGTGGCGTCGTAGGGGGCGGTATGCTCGCTCAGGCCTTGTCCGGCGTCGAAGGCGAAAAGCGTGAGCGTTCCGGCTTTTTTGTCGAGCAGCGTCTTGCTGACGACGGCGCCGGGCGAATACTCGATGGCGTCGGCCAGCGAAATCGTCTGGGCATACAGCGTCTCGGTCATGGCAATCTCCCGTCGAAGCGGCGCCAGGTTTCCCTGCGCCGCGGTTTTTCTTTTCGCGCCCACCTTACGGTGTCCGCACACCGCAGGGCTTGACGAGAATCAAGATTCGCCGCAGAGGGCGCGACGCAGCTTCGCAAGCGCCGCGGGCGAGGTCATCAGGATCAGCGTCTCGCCGGCGGCGTAGGCGCGGTCGGCCGGCGGGTTGAAGACCCAATCCGAACCCTGACGAAGCGCGACCAGCAGCGCGCCGTTTTCGGCCGGCGCCGTCAGCCGGCCCAAAGGAACTCCGACGTGCTGCGCGTCCGGCGTCAATTCCTCGATGCGAAGCGCGGGTTCCGCCCCCCGCAGCATCGTGTCGAGAAAGCTCACCACGGCCGGACGCACCATCTCGGAAGCCATGCGCAAAGCGCCGATTGCGCCGGCGGAGACGACCGCGTCCGCGCCGGCCTTGCGCAGCTTGGCGGCGTTGCGCGGATCGGCGGCCGCGGCGACGATGCGCGCGCCGGGATTGAGCTGGCGCACGGTCAGACACGCGACGATGTTGAGCGGATCCTCTTCCGCGGCGGCGAAAAAGCCGGCGGCGCGTTCGATGCCGGCGGCGCGCAGTATGTCCTCATCGGTCGGGTCGCCCTCCACGCGGATATCGTCTTCCGGGGCGAGCGCGCGGATAGTCGCCTCCTCGCGCGGCGGCGCGACGACGATGAAGCGGCGGGCGGTGGCGCGCAGCTCCCCGGCGATCTGGGCGGCGATGGCGCCGCCGCCGCCGATGACGTAATGACCGGACCAATCGCGGATTCGCTGTTCCATACGGCGTTTCCTCCAATAGGCGCGCAAGCCCTCGTCGGTGGCGAAGAACGTGATGCTGGAAATCGCGTAGGCGAACAGGCTCACGCCAAGAAAAGCGACCGAAATCGTGAAGAGCCGGACGCCCGGCGCCTCGCTGCCGGCGGCGACCTCGCCGAAGCCGATGGTCGTGACCGTGATGACGGTCATGTAGAGGCTGTCGAGCCACGAAGCGGCGCCGCCGCTCAAAGCGCGATAGCCCAGCGTGCCGTAGAGCAACACGCCGGCCAAAATGGACGCGATGGCGAGCGCGCGGCGGCGAATTTGACGGCGCATCTCGGCGGCGGGGGTCATGTCGCGTCCTCCCCGTTCACAGCCATTTCCAGCGGCGCATCAGGCCCAACAGAATCACGACCGTCGCCAGACACACCAGCCAAAAAACCAGATAAATCCATTTCCATTCCGCCTCCGGAATGAACATGTTCATGCCGTACACGCCGCACAAGAAGGTCAGCGGCATGAAAATGGTGCCGACGATCGTCAGACGCTTGACGATGCGGTTGGTGTGGTGGCTGACGGCGCTCAGATAGAGATTCACGGCGTCGTTCAACGTGTCGCGATGCACGGTCAGGTCTTCGCCGATGCGCTGGACGGCGTCGGCCGTCGCGCGCAGGTGCGGCTGGGTGGATTCGGGAACGACGGGCGATTTGCGGGTGGCCAGCTCGTGGAGCGTTTCGGCGCCGTCGAGCGCAATCTTTCGGAATTGGAGGAGGCGCCGCGTCAGCGCGGCCACGCGGCTGAAGACCTGGTCGTCGCTCGCCGCGAGCAGGTTTTCGTGCAGCCGCTCGACCTCCACGGCAAAACGCCGGCGGCTCCGGCGGTGAATCTCCAACAGACTGTCGCCGAGCTCGTACAGCAAGAAACCGTGGCTCCGGCTGAAACGGACAAAGTCTTCGCGATAGGTTTCCGCCATGCGCCGGAGAAATTCGACGGGGCCGCGATGCGCCGTCACCAATGCGCGTTCGTTCAGCCATACTCGGACGGCGGCGGTTCGCAACGTTCCATTTTCGTACGACGCTTCCGAGAGGCCGAAGCACAAGGCGCCCGGCAACACTTCGTAGGCGGTCTCCTCCTCCGGAGCCGCCGCTTTCGCCGCCGCCGCTCCATCGAAACCCAGTCCGATGAGGATCGCGCGAAGGTCGTCGCCGTCGTCCAAATCCAGATCCAGCCAACAGAACCGGCCGCGCGCAATCCAGGCCGCCGCTTCCGCGGGCGGAATCGCGGTTTCTTCACGGGACTGAAAATCGAATGCGACGGCAAAACTCATCGGTATTCCCACCGAACGCCAATCTACGCCGCCGGCGCGCGCTTGACCAGCCGGGAAGGACATAGGGTCGCATCTATAAATATGAGCCGGGAAGGACATAGGGTCGCATCTATAAATATGAATTATGGCGGAGCGGCGCCTTTTTATAAAAGCGGGAAGGACATGGGGTCGCATCTATAAATATGAATTATGGCGGAGCGGCGCCTTTTTATCGTTCGGCCGGCAGGACGTCAGCTTTCTTGGCGACGACCTGAAGCTTGAGGCGGTTCCCTGTCTGCTCGAAGAGCCGGATCACCAGCGCGACGGTGTTCTACCGCAAACCAACAGCCTTGACGCACAATTCGGCGAGGTTCAGCCCGCAAACCCTGCGTGCAGGGTCCAGCGCCAAGTCCCGGCACGCGAGAATATTCATATTTATAGATGCGACCCCGCAGCGCGCCTATCGCGTCGCCAACATCGCGTTGATGGCGGCGGCGGCGCGGCGGCCTTCGCCCATGGCGAGGATGACCGTCGCGGCGCCGAGCACGATGTCGCCGCCGGCATAGACGCGCTCGAGCGACGTCTGGCCCGTCGCTTCGTCCGCCAAGATCGTGCCCCAGCGCGAGGTTTGCAGACCCTCGGTCGTCTGCCGGATGAGCGGATTCGGTTCGTTGCCGATGGCGACAATGACCGTGTCCACGTCCATGACAAATTCGCTGCCCTTCACCTCGACCGGTCGGCGGCGGCCCGATTCGTCGGGCTCGCCCAGTTCGTAGCGGACGCACTCGATCGCCTTCACCCGCCCGTACTCGTCGCCCAAAATCCGCTTCGCGTTTTGGAGGAGATGAAATTCGACGCCCTCCTCTTTGGCGTGCGCCACTTCCTCGACCCGCGCCGGCATTTCCACCTCGGTGCGGCGATAGACGAGATGCACCTCCTCCGCGCCGATCCGCAGCGCCATGCGCGCGGCGTCCATCGCCACATTCCCGCCGCCGAGCACCGCGACTTTGCGCGAGGGATAGATCGGCGTGTGGGCGCGCGCCTTGTCGTAGGCCCGCATCAAATTCGCGCGCGTCAGATATTCGTTGGCTGAAAAGACGCCGACGAGATTCTCGCCGGGGATGTTCATGAACTTTGGCAGCCCCGCGCCCGCGCCGATGAAGACGGCATCGTAGCCGTCCTCGTCGAGCAACTGCCGCAGCGTGCGCGTGCGCCCGACCACAAAATTCGTCCGGATTTCCACGCCCATCGCACGCAACGTCGCGATCTCGAGTTCGACAATTCTTTTCGGCAGACGAAACTCCGGGATGCCATAGAGCAGCACGCCCCCCGGCTTGTGGAAGGCCTCGAACATCGTCACCGCATGGCCCTCGCGCCGCACATCCGCCGCCACCGTGATGCTCGCCGGCCCGCTGCCGATCACCGCCACTTTCTTGCCGGTTTCGGGCTTCACCGCCGGCGGCGCCGCGCAGCCCTGCTCCCGCTCCCAGTCGGCCGCGTAGCGCTCCAGCCGCCCGATCGCCACGGCGGCGTTCACGTCCTTGAGCGCCTTGCCGACCGTGCACTTTTCCTGGCACTGTGTCTCTTGCGGGCACACACGCCCGCAAATCGCCGGCAGGATGGTGTTGCGTTTGAGAATCGCGATCGCTTCTTCCAACCGATTCTCGGCGATCGCGCGCACAAAGCCGGGGATATCAATGCGGACGGGACAGCCTTCGATGCACGGCGCATTTTTGCATTGCCAGCAGCGCAGCGCCTCCAGTCGCGCCTGCGCCGGACCGAAGCCGAGCGCCACCTCCTCGATGTTGCCGCGCCGGACTGCCGCCGGCTGCGAAGGCATCGGCTGCGGCGGGATTTTCAGGCGGTCTTTCGCTTTCAGCGGTTCCGCGCGCGCCAAAAGGGCATCCAACTGCGCGCGCGCCTCGGCCTCCAGCGTTTCGGGGGTCGCATGCGTCATGGCCGTCGGCCTTCCAACCGGGCGATGCCCAGTTCCAAATGACAGCGCTCGTGCAGCTCGTCCTCACGCGGTTTGTAAGTGCGCAAGCGCTGCATCAGATTGTCGAAATCCACTTGGTGCCCGTCGAATTCGGGGCCGTCCACACAGACGAAACGGGTCTGCCCGCCCACGGTCACGCGGCAGCCGCCGCACATGCCCGTGCCGTCCACCATGATCGTGTTGAGCGACACCACCGTCGGCACGCCGTAGGGGCGCGTGGTTTCCGCGCAGAACTTCATCATGATCGGCGGACCGATCGCGACGGCAAGGTCGGGCTTCGGCGAGCGCTCGCACAGCTCCTTGAGCGGCGCGGTGACCAGCGCCTTGCGCCCGCGCGACCCGTCGTCGGTGCAGACGATCAGTTCGTCGGCGATCGCGCGCATTTCGTCCTCCAGAATGACGAGTTTCGCGTTGCGCGCGCCGATGACGATGACGACCCGGTTGCCGGCGAGCTTCATGCCCTGCGCGATCGGGTGCAGCGGCGCGACGCCGATGCCGCCGCCGACGCAAACGACCGTGCCGACCTTTTCGATATGGGTCGGGCGTCCGAGCGGCCCGAGCACGTTCTCGATGGCGCCGCCTTCGGGCAGCGCGGCGAGGCGGTGGGTGGTATGGCCGACCACCTGGAAAATCAGGGTGATCGTGCCGGCGGCGGGGTCGGCGTCGGCGATGGTGAGCGGGATGCGCTCGCCGAACTCGCTGTCGGCCTGCACGATGACGAACTGCCCCGGGCGGCGCGCGGCGGCGATCAACGGCGCCTCGACGCGCAACAGGAACACCTCATCGGAAAGCTGTCTTTTTTGGACGATTCGATGCATGCCCCTCGATCCTTGTTTCGGGCGCGACCCCGAAAGCGACGCATCATAAAGCGCTCTTTTGCCATAGCAAGCGTTTTGGCGCCGGGCGTCGCTCTCGCGGCGCCCATGCCCTATCCCCTGAACCGGATGGGATGCCGGCGGTTTTTCGCGCGCTCTGCATCCTTGGGAGAGAAAAACCGCGAAATTCGCCAACCTTCACGGCAAGGGTTCTTCGATTCACCGCCCCGACGAAAAGCGTCAAAGTTCCAACCGCCGTTGCGGACGGCGGCCGAAAATGCGGATGGCCGGCCCGTCGCCGGGGCAGACGGTCTGGCACAAGCCGCAGCCGCGGCAGAGATGCTCATCCACCACGGGACACTGAACGCCGTTGTGTTCGACGCCGCGGATGGCCTTGTAGGGACAGTGCTCGTCGCAGACCATGCAGTAAGCCCCGTGCTTCCAGGCGATGCACGTCGTTCGATTCACCCGCGCCACGCCGATGGACACCCGTCGTTTTTCCTCCAGCGAAAGCGGGCGGATTGCCGCCGTCGGGCAAACCTGGTTGCACGCGTTGCAATGCTCGTCGCAATAACCCGGCTCGAAATGGAGCGTCGGCGTCAACAGCCCGTCCCAACCCGTTTCCAGGCCCGCGGCGTGAATGATCTTTTGAGGGCAGACCCGCAGACAATTGCCGCACCGCGCGCACAAAGCCTTGAAAGTCTCCTCCGGCACCGCGCCGGGTGGGCGGATAACATCGGCTTCCGAGCGCGCTCCGGGCGGCGTCGCCCAGCGCATCGCCGCGCCGGCGGCCAAGCCGCCGCCCAGCGCCAGAAAGTTTCGGCGATCCATGGCCGGCCCTGCCGGCGTAGCGGACGGACACGGAGCGGTTGGCGGTTCCGCTTCCGCGGGGCGCGCCGCCGACCCCCGCCGCGCGCGACGCCCCAGCCGCCCCAAATCCTCCTGCAGCGCGCCCAGCGGACACAGCCGATGACACCACAGGCCCGGCCAAATCGCGCACGCCGCCAACACCAGCAGCAGTCCCGTCGCGAACGCCCAGCGCGGGCCGACGGCCGGAATACCCGCAGTGTTCAGCGCGCCGTTCAAAATTGAGAGCGGATCGAGCCAGATGAACAGCGGATATCCCAGCGCCGCCCCGCCCAGGGCCGCCCAAAAGAGCCATCGCCCCACGAGCGGAACTCGCCTCAAGGACGGCCCGCGGCAGCGACGGGGGCGCCCGGCCAGTTCCGTCAAAAAACCCGTCGGACATAAATGCCGGCAAAACCAGCGACCGCGCAGGATGGCGACCCCGAAAAGCGCCGCCGCCAATGGCCAGAACGGATGAATCGAATGTCCGCCCAGCAGGCCGCCCGCCGCGAGGAAGGGGCTCATCCCAGGGACGATCAGCGCCAGGCGATGCAGCGGCAACCGGTGAAGCCACGCCCAGCTTTCCGAAATTTCGTGCGGCGGCGGAAGCAACCGGATGAGCCCGGGCACGAGCGGACTGCCCAGCAACACGGCCGCGATGAGCGCCCCAAGCCGCCGGCGATTTCGCGACGTCATGGCGCGGCTCGTCAGACGTTGAGGTGCGTCACGCGGACGCGCGACAAATCGCCGCACCCGATTTTCATCTCGTGCGCGATGCGAATGTGGGGAATATCGAAGGGCTTTTTGTCGAACAGTGTGGCCGCGTAGGCGTCCGCGGCGACGGGGTCGCGCGAGAGGATGATCTGATCCGGGTGTTTGAGGGGGCCGGGCCCGCGCGGGCCGCGCTCGGTCATAATGCGCGAAGCGTCAATCACCACCAAGGTCGGGCGCACCCGCGTGCTGAAATCGGCGATGCACTGCTGCAGATCGTTCCGATGCCAAAAGCCGCGGTCTTTCACCGACCCCATCCAGTTCTTCATGGAAAGCGTGAGGCCGGCGCCGCCGTGATGCTTCGCGACGGGCATATTGATGAGACATCCGGTGTCGAGCACGTCTACGGCGATTTCCGCCTCGCGCAGGGATTTGGCGTCCGGCAATTGCACCCGCCGATAGAGCCGATCCTCGCGCAGCAGCACCATCTTCCCGCCGGCGTCCCGCACGGCGGGGCCGATCCCGCTCATCTGGAACGCCTGCTGGGGCGGCGAGCAGGGATTCTCGGGAACCACCGCCTCGGAAGCGCCGGCCGCCAGACACGCTCGCGCGCACGCGCCCACCAGTTCCGGGCTGGTATTGCTGCCGTCCTGGGGCGGATTCGCCCAGCCGGCGTTCGGTTTGATGGTCGCTTTTTGTCCGCGCGCCACAAAGGCGCCCCAGCCGCCCAGTTTTCGGACGCCGGCCTCCAGCATTTTCGGCAAATCCTGGCCGTGGACGACAATGACTTCGGCCTCCGCCGCCGCCTCCGCCCGTAGCGCGCGAGGCAGCACGGCGGCGGCAGCGCCCGCCAACGATGTCTTGATAAAGGTTCGCCGCGAGAAGGTATTCATCGTTCGCTCTCCATATAAAATCAACGTCCGCCGGGCCGTCAAATTGTCATTCAACCGCAATTTCATACAACAAGCGAGCGCTTTCCGCGCCCCGAACATCGCACTCGATTTGCAGCGCGCCGTCCGGCGCGACCGCCACCGGGACCTCGGCCAACCGACGCCCGCCCGTGGAGAGCGCCCAGGCGCGAACCGGTCGAGGCGCCTCGCGATCGCGGGCGATGCGAACGTTCGCCCGACCCGCGCGCACGAGATGGGGAAGCCGGCCCCACGCCGTCAGGGTGCGTCCGTCGGCGCGGAATTCCTGCCCGGTGTTGCGCATGTCAGTCAGATGCGTCACCAGGATTTTCCGACTCGAACGCAGCGGCAAGCCGTCGAGGGCGGCGGCGGCGACGGCGGCCGGACTGTCGCGAATTTCGGCCTCCAGCGCGCCCGCGCGGAATCGCAGGCCGGTCGGCCCCGCGCCGCCGGCGAAGCGCGGCGTGTCCACGGCGAACGCTTGCCCGGCGGCGTCAATTTGCAGCTCGCCGGTTGAGCTCTCGATTCGCCCCGCCGCCGCGTCCGTGGTGTTTTTCTCCAGGCCCGCACGCTCGCGCAATGCCGCCCACCCGCGATCCGCCGCGCCGGCGTCGAAGGGGTCGTTCGCGCCGCGCGACGCCGTTTTTAGCGGCACGCGCAACTCGTTCTCGCGCGCCGACGCGGGCGATGTCTCGATCCGATATCCGACGCGCGCAACGTAGGCGAGCCATGGGCGGCCCGCGACCAGCGGCGCGTTAGGCGCGCGCGATCCCTTGAAGTCGTCTTCCTCGCCCGCGAACGATATTGAAACGGGCGCCGGTCGCGCGTCGCGGCGCAGAAAGAGCAACAGCGCGAGCCGATCCGCGGCCAGATTGAGCGGATCGGAGGCGAGGTCGAAATAGTTCAACGGCGACGGCGATTTCACGCGTTCGAGATCGTGGCTGTAGGCGAATCGCCAGACGCCGTCCCAATCCTGCAAGGCCGCCAGCGCGCCAAGCAGTAAACCGCCGGTCCCGCGATGAGGTCCCGGCGCCGCGTAATTGAATTCGCTGACGGTGAACGGCTTTCCGAAAAGGCGCGTGAACGCCGCGCGCGCGCCCACGGCGGCCTCCGGATCCGCGGGGTGGCGATGCGGCGCGCGGGACGGCAGCGACCAGGGTTTTTCCACGAACTCCGGATGATCCGCGTAAAAGTGGTCGTCCACGTAATCGAACGCCAAACGCGTCCATTGAAACGCGCGGCGATTCGTCCAGCCGTTCAAGTCGGTCAGCAATGCGCGACAGCCCAACTCCTCGCGCAGAAAACGCGCCATGCGCTCGAACAATCCCCGCTGGGTCTCCGCGCAGAACGCCGCGAAATCGCGCCCGCGCGGCGAATCCTCCGCAACAGACTTCGGCAGGGGATCGGCGCGGAACAGCGCCCCATGGTCGGCCTCCACCCCCCAGACCGCGGCGATGTGGGCGGGACGAGGATAACGAGCGGTCAACCAGCGATTCCACGCTTTTTGCCATTCCGCGGCCACGCGCGGCGAGAGATTTCCGAGATAGTTGGCGGGCGTATTTTCATTGATCAGGCTGATCCACGCCAGCGCGGGGTCCTCGGCCCAGGTCATCCCGGTGTGGGGGTTCTTGTGCCCCAGCCATAACCGCGCAAATGCGCGCAAATGCTCCTCGGCCTTCGGATGCACGGCGGCGAGCAGCTTGAATTCGCCCGAGCTCAGCGAACCCGCCGTCCCCGGCCAGACCACTTCGGCGGGAACGGGGCGCGAGACGTACAAATCGGTCGAAACGAAGATGCCGTTTTTCCGCAGCGCCGCGAACAGATACTCCATCCGGTCGAGCGCTTCGGCGTTCAATTCGAGGGGCGCCCCGGATTTTTGCAGCGCGCCATCGTGATGGTGGAGCCGCACGGCGTTATAGCCCAGCCGGGCCAGGCGCGCCGCCAGGCGATCGGCGGTGGCGCGATCCGGCGTGTTCGCGCCGAAACAGAGATTGACGCCGTAAAATCGGCGCGATTGGCGCGGCGTGCGCTCGAAGGCGAAGGCGCCGTCCGCGCGGGCGATCAGCCGGCCTTCCGCGCCCGGCGCGGGGCCGCGCCAGGCCGCTTTCGAGAAGTCCAGCGCCGAACCTTCCGCGATATCGAGCTCGACCGCGAACGGCAGCCACTCCGCCGACGCCGCGCCGTCGTCCGTCGGGGTCAGCAATCGTATCGGACTATCGGCTGAAAGCTCGAACTCGATTCGAAAAGTCCGGCCGGCGGCCCACGGCTCGGCCGTGCCGCTGTTCGGACCGAACCGCAAGGTGAGCGTGGGATTCCAGCGACGGTCATCCTGCACCAGCGAGAGCGCAGGCTGTGGAAAACGGAACCGAAGTTCGCGCCCCGCTTCGGTTCGCACGCCGACCACGCTCGCCAGGCCGTTGAAGAGGTGCGGCTGATCGTTCTCCCCCGCCGGCGGCTCGCCGCGCCGGTCATCCGCGAACCAAAAACCGCCGACCGCCTGTTCATAGGGAAGGTTCAGGGAAACATTGACGCCGTGGAGCGAAAGGTCATCGCGCGCCGTCATTTCGCAGACGTATCGGAGCGCGCCGCCCGCCGCCGCCGCCACGACGACCTGGGTTTCCACAACGCCCCCGGACGCCGCGACAATTCTGCCCGGCGCGGCGTTATCCCGGCCGCCGGGCCGCGGTTCGGGATGGAGCGTTGCATAACGCCAGCCTTCTTCGAATAAAGAAGGCGCGAGAGCGGCCCATCGCTGCCCGTTGTGCCGGAATTCGAGGGCGCCGTTCGGCTGGAGAACCGCCGACCAGCCCCGTCCCGAAGCTTGTGGAGAAGGATAGTCGAATTCGATCGCATTCAATCGTTGCGTCGGGATCATCACGCCTCCCAGCGCCGCGATCAGCAAAATTGCGCGCGCCCCGTGGGAATATTGAAACATGGCGTCATTCCACAACTTCCGGCCCGAGCCGTCAACGGCGCTTTTCGCGCGTCGGTTCCCCCATCGTTTCCCTGTCCCCGTCGGAATTTTCAACGCGGAGACGCCGTGGCCGCGGAGAAGATGGCGGGGCGTGGGACGCAGGACGTGGAAAGCGCTTTTTCAGGCACTCTACATGCTCCTCTTGCTCTCGCACGGATTTCGGCGACCGACGCTCGCCGCTATAGCCTCCGCTCTCCGCTCTTCCGATCTCTGCGCTCTCGGCGTCTCCGCGGTGCAATCCCGGGCCGCGCGGCAGGCTCTGCTCTCGCTTCGACTATCTCACACCTTCGAAGGTGTGATATAGTCGCCGCACCGATGCGGAACCCTGAAAAGAGGACAAAAAAACAGGTTTGCGCTGGCGCTGGCGTTGCCTTCCGCTATGCTGGCCGCCGCGCCGCGCGACGTTCTCTGTCCCTTACCGGATGGTTTTTTCGCGGCGCTGCCGCGCGGCGAACTTCCTTCCAACTTCGTTCCAAGTTCTGCCGCATTATACTGATAGAAAGCGTTTTATGAATTCGCTTTGGTAAACTTCATATTCTCTGTCCCTATATTCTCCGGCGCGGCGGGCCTCCGCGGCCCGCCTTTTTTCTCCGCGCCTCCGCGCCCCTGCGGTGAAACCTTTCCGACCTCCGCTCTCTGCGTTCTCGGCGCCTCCACGGTGCAATCCCGGGCCGCGCGACGGGCTGTGTTCTCGCTTCGGCTATCTCACACCTTCGAAGGGGTGAGATAGCCGCCGCACCGATGCGGAATCCTGGAAAGAGGACGGAAAAACAGGTTTTGCGCTGGCGTCGCCGTCGCCGTCCGCTATGCTGGCCGACGCGCGGAAGCCGCGCCGCGGGAGATTCCAGCCATGATGCCGCAGTGGATCATCGAGAAAAAGCGCGACGGGCGCGAATTGGGCGCCTCCGAAATCGAGTTTTTCATGCAAGGCTACGCGCGCGGCGAGATTCCCGACTATCAAATGGCCGCGCTCGCCATGGCGATTTATCTGCGCGGCATGACGGATTCCGAAACGGCGCTGTTGACCGAAGCGATGATGCGCTCCGGCGACACGCTCGACACCTCCCGCATTCCGTTCCCCAAGGTGGACAAGCATTCCACCGGCGGCATCGGCGACAAAATCTCGCTCCCGCTCGCTCCCCTGCTGGCCTGCTGCGGCGTCGCCGTGCCGATGATCTCCGGCCGCGGCCTCGGCATCACCGGAGGCACGCTCGACAAGCTGGAATCCATTCCCGGCTATCGCACGAATCTCGGCGAACGGGAATTTCTGGATATCGTCGCGGAAGTCGGCTGCTCGATCGTCGGTCAGACCGAACGGCTCGTCCCCGCCGACAAGAAACTCTACGCGCTGCGCGACGTGACCGCGACCGTGCCCTCGATTCCGTTGATCACCGCAAGCATCATGTCGAAAAAACTCGCCGAAGGCATTGATCACCTGCTGCTCGACGTGAAATTCGGCGCCGGCGCCTTCATGCGCACGCGCGCGGACGCCCGCCGGCTCGCGGAGAGCCTGGTCCGCGTCGGACGCGCCATGGGCAAAGGCGTGCGGGCGTTTCTTACCGACATGAACCAGCCGCTGGGCCGAACGGTCGGCAACGCCCTTGAAGTCGTCGAGGCCGCCGAAACGCTCTACGGACGCGGCCCGGCGGACGTCCGAGAGCTAACCCTCGCCTTCGGCGCGGAGCTCCTGACGATGGCCGGCGTCGCGCCGAATTCCGCCGCCGCGCGCGCGACGCTGGAGCGCGCCCTCGCGAGCGGCGCGGCGATCGCGAAATTTCAGGAAATGATCCGCCGTCAAGGCGGCGACGCCGAAGCCGTCGCCGACTATAACCGCTTGCCGGCCGCCGCGATCCGAACCCCGTTGACCGCGCCCTGCGCAGGCTACATCGCCGCGGTGGACGCCGAGCGCATCGGACGCGCCGTCGTGCTCCTCGGGGCGGGCCGCAAGAAGACGGAGGACGCCGTGGACCCGTCGGTGGGTCTGTCGGAACTGGTCAAGGTCGGCGAGCGCGTGGAAAAAGGCGGCACGCTGGCTATCGCGCACGCCAACGACCGCGCCCGGCTCGACGAAGCGCGCAAACTCCTGATCGAGGCCTTCACCTTCTCGGAAGGCCCGCCGACGCCGACCCCGCTTATCGCGGAGCGCTTTTAGGGCTGAAAAGCCGAGCCGTCGGCGCGCGGCGAATTGATTTTGCGCGCGGATTGCTAACACAATTCTCACGAATTGTTATTGGCGGCGGTGTGTTAGATTACCATCGCAGCGGCGATGAATGCGAATCCCATGGAAGAACGACGCAAAACGACAGGGGCGCCGGAGGCGTGGATGGACCTCGCCGTGTTCGCCGCCGCGGCGCTGCTGTTCCTTCTGACCCGGGCCTCGGGCCCTTATCCCGGCGAGCCGGCGGCGTGGACGGCGGCGGTGAGCGGCCTATCGCCGTTTCCCCCATTGACGCGCCCGCTGTACGCCGGACTGGCCCGTCTACTGGCTCACGTGCCGATCGGCGCGATGAGCGCGCGACTCGCGGTGTTCAGCGCCTTCTGCGCGGCCGCGGCCGTCGCGCTGATGGGCCGCATCGTGCGCGCCTTCCCCCCGATGGAGCCGGCCCGCGAGGACGACCGCGTCGCGCGATGGGTGTCGGGGTTGGCGGCTTCTTTTGCGCTCGCCTTCGCTTTTCCGTTTTGGTTCAGCGCGACGCGCGCGTCGCCGGAGCCATTGGCATTGGCTTTGCTGCTCGCCGCCATCGAACGCTTGATCCGCTATGAACAACGGGGGCGCCTTGCGGATTTGTGCTTTTTCGCGGCGCTGTACGGCACGGCGATGATAGAGCATCCCGCGGCCTTGTTTTTTTTCCCCGTTGTAGGCGTCGCGGCCATCGTGATTATCCTGCGTCGCTCGGCGCAACGGCCCACGGGTTTGTTGCCGGACCGCTTCTCTGTTCCGACGGCAGCGCGGCGATTCGCCGTCGCCGCGCTCTGCGGCGGCGCCGGACTCATCCCCATCGGGTTGTATGCAGGGTGGTATTCCCGCCAGCCCGCCGCACAATGGCGGGACCTTTCCGGCGTGGGCGCCGTGTTGAGGGACCTGGCGCGGGCCTATTATCACGCGACCCGCGAAGTCTTGCCGCCGATCGGCTGGTTGTTGATCGTCGCATTCGCGGCGGCGCCGTGCGTCTGGCTCGCGTTCGCCCCCTTGTTCGTACGCCGCAAAGCTGATGTCCGCCCCGGTCACATTTTTCTTTCCGCGGCGCTCGCCGGCCTCTCGCTCTGGGTTCTCTTGCTCGACGCGCTCGCCCCCGCGGCGGCGGCGGGGCTGCTGACGGCCCGCGCGATGCCGTCGGCCGCCACGGCCTTTGCGCTCGGCCGGCTGTCCGCGTGGGCGCGCCCCGCGCCGCGCGCCCGGCGCCGGCTGGCCCACCGCGGTTTATTCGCGTTCCGGCGCGTGTTTTCGGTCGGCCTCCTCTCGTTGTTTGCGCTCGGTCTGGTCGCCGCGCCGTTGCTCAACGGACGGCTGATGCGATCCGCCGCGCGCCAGCGCTACACCGACTACGCCCGAGACGTCGTCCGCTTTTTGGGGGGACGCGCCTGGCTGCTGCTGGAGTCCGGCGACGACGACCTGATCGCCGCCGCGCTTGCGGAGGCCGGAAGTTCCGCCCGCGTCATCCGGCCCGCTTTGGGCAACTCCCTCGCCTATCGCCGCCACCTCGCCGCAGGTTTCAATGACGCCCGCCTGCGCGACGTCTCCGCGCTCGGCATTTCTCCGTTGCTGACCGAATGGCTGGGGCGCGGCATGGAGTCCGGCCTGGAGCTGGCCGCGCTGGGCTCGTTGACGCCCTGGCAGGCGGTCGGTCGCCGCGCTTTCCCCTGGGGCCCTTTGACGTGCCCCGCGACCGCGCAAACAGGCGACGATCATGACGGCATCGCGCGAAAAAACCTGGACTTCGCGAACCGATACGCCGGTCTGTTCGACGCCGCGAAGCGCGAGCCGTGGCCCTGGACGAAGCACTGGAACGCCCTCGTCGCCGTCCGCGCCAGCCGCGCCGCGAACAACACCGGTGTCTGGCTCGAAGAGGAGGGGCGCCCGGACCTCGCCGCCGAGGCCTACGCGATCGCGCTGCGCGTCCATCCCGACAATCTCAGCGCGCTGATGAACGCCGCGCTCCTGGAGGCCGCGGAAGGCCGCGAACCTTCGGAGGAGCGAATCGCAAAGCTCCGGGCGACCGCCGACCGCCTGCGCGGGTCGGGCGAGCCCTTGAACGCCCTCTCGCTCATCGGTTTATTCGGGGAAATCCGACGTCCGGACATCTACGCGCGGCGCGGCTTGCTATGGGCCCTGGCCGGGCGCCAGGCCGCGGCCGAAGCCGAATGGAAACGCCTGGGCGCCGACGCGGAGCCGCTCCGTCGCGCGGCGTCGGAATACTTCGCGATTCAAAGCGGCGGGCCTGAAAGCGAGGCCGCATTGCGCGCCATCGCCGAGCGCGACAACGCGCCGACGGCGTGGATCGGCGTGTTCCGCCGCGCGCTTTCCCGATCCGACTTCGCCGCCGCCGAAGAGGCGCTCGAGCGCGCCGCCGCCGCCGGCGCGGAAGCCGCGCGGCTGACTCGCGAACGCGCGCTTTTGGACTGGACGTCGGGCCGCCGCGAGGAAGCGCGCCGCGCATTGCGCCGTCAGGATCGCGACCCGGAGGCGCTCGCCCTGCTTGCCGCGATGGCGGCCGAGGCCGGCCACGCCGAGGACCTCGACCGCCACCTGGAGCGGCTGAAAGAATGGCGCGCAGCCTTGCCGCCGGGCATTTGGCTGACGATCGCGCGCATCGAAATGGGGCGCGGCGCTTACGACGCCGCGCGCCGCGCGCTCGAAGCGGCGTGGCGCGCTCGCCCGGAAAACCGCGAGACATTGGAGCTCTTGCTGCGTCTGGATGTCCTGCAAGCGCGGCTCGCCGACGCGCGAGCGCGCGTCGCCGAGCTGCTGGCCGCAGATCCCCGCCATGCGTTCGCCAACCGCGTACTCGGCTCGATACAGCTTCACGAAGGCGACTGGCTCGGCGCGGAAACCGCGTTGCGCCGCATCCTCGCCGCAGCGCGCGACCCCGGCGCGCTGAACGATCTCGCGTATGCGCTGCTGCGACGCCAGCGGCTCGAGGAGGCCGTCGAGCTGGCGCGGGAAGCGACCCGGCTCGCGCCGGAGATGTCCTCGGCCTGGGACACGCTCGGCGAAGCGCTGCGCGAAAGCGGAAAGGCGGAAGAAGCCGTCGAGGCGGCGCGACGGGCTGTGGAACTGGAGCCGGAAAACGCGACTTTTCTCTGGAATCTCGCGCAGGTCTATGAAGCCTTGAAACGAACGCGCGAGGCCGCGGAAATCCTCGCCGCCCTGTCGCAACGACAGGATGAGCTGCCGCCGCAAATCCGCCGGCAATTGCGCGAACGCCGCGGCGCAAAATCCGATCCGTAGCGGGCCGCAGGCCTGGAAAAAACCATGCTTTCACGCCCTTGGCCGGCGCGCCGCGGCGATCGCCGCTTTTCCGACCCGCCGCCCGCTCACACAATCCAAACATTTTTCTCGCTTCGGTCTTATGCCGGCATAACGAGTTTTTTCTAGGTTGCCCCCGCGACGCCGCGCCAGGGGGCGACTTCCGGGCATGCGGTGTTGCGAGGTGTGGTTATACCGGACGAAACCAGGGGCCGCGCGGCCCCGCGTTCGGTCAATATATCGGTCAGCAATGGAATCGAGGGAGGATGGAATGAAGGCGAAAGGATTGAAGATGGCGGCGGCCGCAGCGGCCCTGGCAGGCCTCTGTGTCGGCGTTGCCGAAGCTCGGAATATGGTCGGGTATATCAAGGTCGAGGTGCCCGCCGGCTTATCCATGATGTCCGTACCGTTTGAGCCAGTGGGTGGAGGGGCTTTCACGCTGGAAGCGGTGCTTGGGAATGCACCCGCGGACACTGTGTTGCTTCTCTTTACGGGCAGTGGATATGAGGTCTACAACAAAGATGCGGATGCTGGCTGGCAAGATGACAATGGCGACGACGCCGGAAATCTTACTTTGCCCCGTGGCGGTGGGTTTTGGATATGGAATGTCAGCGGCAACCCGTTCAATGTCGTCCTTCGCGGGCAAGTGCCGACGCAGCCTATAAGCCAGAATCTTGAGACGGGACTTCAGATAGTTAGTTACGGCTTTCCATCGGCTGCGCCTTTGAGCAGTTACGGACCTTCGAATCCAGAGGACGGCGACATGCTCATGGTATTCGCAGGAAGTACTTATACGATCTACACCTATGTTGACGGTGAATGGGTGGACGACGATGGGAATCCCGCCGGCCTTGTTTTTGAGCCAGGTAAAGCTTATTGGTACTGGGCTCTGACCACTGACGTAATGTGGGGGCAAAGTCCTAATTTCTGATGACTCGATGCTTGGACTAACCTTTTTGTTTGCTGTCCATGTACAACTCAAAAAAGGAAAAACCTAAGAAAGGAAATAATATGAACAACTATCGTAAAGCGGTTGCTATTCTGGGATTTATGTTTGTGGCGTCTGCATATGCTGATGTCCAGTTTGGTTGGGCAAATCATTCTGCGAATGCGCTAACCAATCATTTGGGTGCTACTATACCGCAGAGTCAGGCGACGGTACTGACCTTTTTGAGCGGAGATGCGGTTATCGATTTCGATCCCTTATCTCCTTTGGCGAGTTCGTACGGGTCGGGCGCTGGGGCGGATGTCTTTCTGCGGGCTCAAAACAACACCTCCACGAGTTCGCGTTATTCGACGAATACTCCATCACTAGCTGGCAATGATCTTGTCGGAAAGTATGTGTACGCTGTTGTTTTGGAGTTGCCTTTTAGTCAATTTGTTTCCATCGCAACCGTCCCTGCCGGAACGTACTTCGGCATCTCACAGATGGGTTACACTCAAACGTCCGGAGTCGGCAATCCCGCACCCATCCAGCAGTTTAGCGCCACAGACCCGACGACGGTTGGTCTTTACCGCGGCGGCCCTGTGCAAACCAGTCTCCAGGTCATCCCCGAACCTGCGGGCGCGACGCTGATTGTGATGGGCCTGGGCATTCTGTTGGCCCGTCGGATCAAAGCGCGTAACAGCTAAGATTCCGCGTAAATGTTGATAGGAACCCCGGCGCCGCGTGTGCGGCGCCGGGGTTTTCTTTTGCGGATCGAGGACTTCAGCCGCGGGAACTCATCTCCGACGGCTGCCGCATAGCTGCGACCGGAGGCCGCGGCTTCAGCGACTGCTGGGAACGGGGGTCGGAAAATGGACGTCAGACGGTAAACGCCCCGTCCCCTTGAATTACGAATGTTCTCGATATTGTCTTTGCGCCTGCTCGTTTCCCGCGGCGCGAGCAAGCTCGCGCCCCGCGTCCGATGAATGCGGGGCGTCAGCTTGTCGAAGAAATAGCCGCGGCTCGAAGGTCGAAGGCGGGCTGAGGCCGCGACGCCTTCAGCGAGCATGTCAGGGCAAATGATGAGACGACGGGTATCAGGGGTCGGACACACGCCTCGCTCAGGCTCTTACGAGGCGTCGCCGGCCTTACCGCGCGCCGCCCGACTCCGGCTGTCCGACCGCAGGCAATAGCCGACGCCGGCGACGGTTTCGATCGCGGGCGCCTCCGGCCCCAATTTGCGCCGCAGACTTACGATTTGCACGTCCACCGAGCGTTCCGAGACGCCGGAATGGTCGCCATGCGTCGCCGTCAAAATCTGTTCGCGGGTCAGCACGCGATCGGCGTTTTCCGCCAGGGCCTTCAGGGTCTTGAACTCCGTGAGCCGAAGGTTCTCGATCCGACGGTTTCCGACGAACACCAGAAAACGGACAGGGCTGATCCGGAGAGCCCCCACGCAGATATCCGCCGAGACCGGCAGCAATCCGCGCCGGCGCAACGCCGCCACGATGCGCTCTGTCATCTCCCGCGGCGAAAGATTCGCCGGAACATAGGCGACGCGACCGGCCGCGTTTTCGGCGAATGCCTCCGGCGTTTCGTTCGCATCGTATACGAAAAAGAGCGGGGTCAGCGATGTGCGGGGATCGCCCTGCAATTGCCGGCAAAGCCGCGCCGCTCGGCGGCCGGACGACGTCGCGTCCAACACGACGACCTCCGGACGCAGCCGCAACACCGCGGCCATGCCGGCGTCGAGCGGCGCGGTCTCTGCCTTCAGCCCGCCGGCCGTCAAGGCCCTTCGCCACGGCTCTTCAACCTCGTCGCGCGACACCAAGGCCAGCGCCCGCAGCGAACGTGATTCGACGCCGGCGCGGTTTGAGGCAACGGGGATGGAGGCCGAAGCCGCCGTTTTCTCTCCGTTTCGCCCGTGGGCCGTTCTAGAAACGGATACGGGCGCCGACTTCCGCATAGAAGCCGCCGAGATTCTCGATGAAGAGCGCATCGTCATTGTCGGGAACCACCACCACCCCGGAATCGGTGGCCTGGAAGGAGTACAGCCACTCGCGGCGATATCCGATATTTGCCTGGAAATACTTGAGGAAATCCGCGCCCAATCCCGCATCCAGGGACAGGCCATACGCGAGGCCCTGGTCGGGGCGGTAAGTTTCGCGAATGCGGCCATCCCGCTTTTTATCGTTGCCGGAGCGGGCCAGGCCGTCCACTTCGCCGAAATGAAAATTCAGTCCGCCGAACAGACGGACGGGACCGGCGAGCGGGCGATAGAGGCCCCAGTAGCCGCCTTGCAGCAACTTCCAGGTCGAGTCGCCTTCCGTTTCCAATACCGCCGCGCCTTCTCGAATCCGCATTTTTTTCTCCGAATAAATGTGGCGGAAACCGACCTGCCAGCCCCACGCGCCCAGTTCCCCCGGAGTGGTTTTCCCCTCTTTGGTGTGCCGATAGGTCAGCTCCCACTCCTGGCGCTGCGTGTGGAGATCGTGCCGATTGGCGCCCTGTTCCGCGCGAAAATCGTGCGTGAGCCGCTCATGGCGCAGGATGAGCTCCCGCGGCGCCTGCGTCACCGCCAGCGTGAAGCCCCAGCCGTCGCCGGAGCTCTCGCCGTTCTGCCAGTGCTGACGGGTTTTGTCGTCATAATCGGCGCGGTGCTGCAGGGCGTCGTGAGAATGCGAGATGCTGACGCCGCGCAGGGTCAACGACACCCCCCAAGGTTCTTTTTCCTTGGGCGCGAGCTCGGCGTCATACGCCATATCCTCGGCATACTGACCTGCGCACCAGCCGGCCGCGCCAAGCGCGATCGCCGCCGCTGTCGTGAGGGCTTTGGTCTTCATCTTCCGTTTCCTTTCTGGCCCCAATGGGCCGCACTGTTGGATGGTGTGCTTTTCCCTCGCCCGCCCGCTCAGGAGCGCGGACGCGCGAGGCGTTCCACTTGTTCGAGATAGCGGGCGACATCGTCCCGCGGCTTAAGTTCGATCGAACGTTTGAGCAGCGGCACGGCGTCGGCGTATCTTCGCTGCCGGACCAACTGCTGGGCGTGCCGCAAGGTCGCCTCGGCGGCGAAGGCGTCGAGACCGGCCGCCCGTTCGAAAAGGAGGATGGCGCGCTCGACATCGCCGGCGGCGGCGTAGCGTTGTCCCAAAAGGATCAGCGCCTCGCCGTCGAGCGGATTGAGCCGGACGATCTCTTCCAGGAGTTCGATTTGCCGTTCGTCGGACTCGCCCCGCGCGGCGGCCAGTCGCGCTTCCAGTTTCAGCCAGCGTTGTTGCGCCGCCTCATCGAGCGCGGCGGGGGCGGCGCGGCGCACGTGTTCGGCGAGCGCGGCGGCGGCGTCGGCGCCGCCGCGCGCGACCATCGCTTCGGCCGCGCGCAACAACCGCGGCGCCGCCGTCTCCCCGCCGCGCGCGAAGGCGCGCAGATACGCGTCGGCGGCCAGATCGAAGAGCCGCTCATTGACGTAGATATCGCCCAGGGTATTGAGATGGTCCGCCGTGGCCTGGCCCTCCAGATCCAGCAGTTCATAGACTTCCGCCGCCCGGATCGGCTGCCGCTGCCCCAGGTGCGCATTGGCGAGCAACACCCAGTATTCGGGTCGGCTCCCGTCGCGACGGATCAACTCCTCGCACAGCGCCGCCGCTTCGTCGAATTTCCGGAGCCGGAACAGACAGCGCGCCAGGCCGAGCTGCCAATCGCTGACCGCCGGTTGGAGCAAGACGGCCATGCGATAGGCGCTTTCGGCCGCGGCGAATTGCTCGATCTGAGCGTTGGCGTGACCCAGCAGACCATAGGTCATGCCGTCGCCGCCGCCGAGGGCCAGCACGCGGGTCAACGGTTCGATCGCCTCGGCAAAATCTCCGCGCCGCATCAAGGCCAGTCCGAGGTTTTTATGGGCCCGCAGAAACGCGGGAAATTTGACGATCGCGCGCCGGTAGCCGACGATGGCGCGGTCCACGGCGCCGGCCTGCAGGTGCAGGTTGGCGAGCGTGAAATCCAGCGCCGCGCTGCGCCGGGGGCCGACCAACGATTCCAGCAATCGCCGCGCCGGTTCCCGTCCGTCGGGCCGCCCCATCAGCGCCAAAACTTTTTCCAGCGCCTCTTTTTCTTCGGGGGCGATTTTCGGCTCGATGTCGGTGCGAAAGCCGTAGCTCGCGAGGAATTCGCGTTGAAACACCGGATGCTTCCACAAGCGCGTCATGGCGTCTTCCGCCGCCGGCGGGGGGGCGTCCGCCGCGCCGCTTTCGGCCGGCGCGCTCGCGATCGCCACGCCGACCAGCGGCCAGAATCCCAGGAAGAACCTTCGGCGCGCACCCGCAGAGATGAACCGTTTCATGGCAAGACCCTCATTAATTCGCGAACGTGATCGGAATGCGGAGTTTGAAGGGCACCGGACGCCCCTGGCGCTTGCCCGGCTCGAAGCGCCATTTCCGCACCGCCGCCAGCGCCGCCGCGCCCAACTGGGGATGCGGCGTCCGCTCGATCGCGGGTTGAACGACGCGTCCGGTGCGGTCCACAATGAAAACGACATACACGGTGCCGCCGATCCGCTTGCGGCGCAGGTCGGCCGGATATTCGGGCGGCGGTTGCGAGGTCGCGCGCGGCATCTGGTCCAAATCCGCCGCCGAAAAAATGGCGTCGGTCTCCTCGGTCGCCGAGGAATTCCCATCCATGCCGGGTATTCGAACGACGAAATCGCCGGCGCCGCCGAACGTCGGATTGAGCGCCAGTTCCAATTGCGCAAGGTCGAGCGGCGCCGCGGGTTCGATCAGGGGAGGCGGCGGCTCCTCCGATTCCTCTTCCTTTTCGGGCGTCGGCGGGGGCGGCGGGGGCGGGGGCAAGTCCGCCGCGCCGACCGATCGAAACTCCAGATCGCCTTTCTGCGGGCGCGTCGCCTGTTCGAGCAGCGGCAGCAGCAAAAAGACCAGCCAGGCGGCGAGCGCCGCCAGCGCAAAGGTCATTCCGCCGAGCGCCGCCCGCCCGACCAGCCGACCGGCTCTGGAAAACGCGCGCCCCATGATCACTCCGCCGTTTTCGCCCGGGTGGCCAGGTTCACGCGCGTCGCGCCGGCCAGCTTGGTTTCATCAATGACCCGCACCAACAGGCCCGCCGGCACCGATTGATCGGTCTGCAAAATGACCGGCAGATCCTCGCGCTCGATCAACCGCTTGACGAGCGGCCGCACCCCGGCGACGCCGATATCGCGCCCGCCATAGACCACCTCGCCGCCCGCGGTGATCGCCAAAAGGATGCTGTTTTTTTCCAATTTGGCCGACGAGGCGGCCTGGGGCTTGTCCACTTCGACTCCCGTTTCCTCGACGAAGGTGGTGGTGACGATGAAGAACAGCAGCAGAATGAAGATGCAGTCGATCAGCGGCGAGATATCAATCCCCGCCGAGGCCTCGTCGCTATCGCTTCCGCGAAATCGGCTCATGGCTCCTCCGTCAGGCCGCGCGCGCCGTCGGTTCGGCGGCGCGTTGCAACGCTTGGGCGCACTGCGTTTCGAGGTGCGCCATCATCTTGTTGAATTTCTCATGCAATCGGGAAAGGCTGTACTGGAACACCAGCCCGCTGAGCGCCAGCACCAATCCGGTTTCGGTCGTGATGAGGGCCTCGGAAATGCCCCGCGCGATCATTTCCATCGTCTTCTCGCCGCCGCCGGACGCCAGCGCGCGGAAGGTGGTCAACATGCCGGTCACCGTGCCCAACAACCCCAGCAGCGGCGCGGCGCTGACGGCCACCTGCATCACCTTGAGATCCCGGGCGAACGGGCGGAACTCCGCGGCATGCAGCGACGCGAAATAATGCTGCATGGCCTGCACGCCGGGGCAATCCATCGCGACGCGCAAAATCCGGCTCAACGGGCCGCGGGCGCGCCGCGGGTCGCGGCGAAACTTGGCCCAGGCCCGCTCGGGCCGCGCGAACGCTCCGGCGCGCGCGAGGTTGAAGGTGAGCCGCCACCCCACGCCGAAGATCACGATGGCGTTGACGCCCAGCGCGATCATGCCCCACCCGCCGGCGCGCCAGATCGGCAGCGCCTCGGCGTGAAAGCGCATAAATGCGTCGCGCGCCTGGATCCAGAAGAGACTCATGGCGTCGCCGCCTCCGGCGCCGCCGTAACGACGGGCGGCGGGACGGCCGCTTCAGCGCCCGCCGTCGGAGCGCCCGCCAACGCGCCGAGAAAGGCCACGGCGAGCTGCTCCATCCGATCGAGCAACGCCCGGGCTTTTCGGGAAAGAAAGGCGTGCGCCAGGAGCGAGGGAATGGCGATAATCAGGCCGAATTCCGTCGTGATCAGCGCCTCCGAGATGCCCGCGGAGAGCATTTTCACATCGCCCGAGCCGAACACGGTGATCAGTTTGAACGTCGAGATGATGCCGGTGACCGTGCCCAACAACCCCAGCAGCGGCGCGCAGGCGGCGCCGACGGCGATGAACGGCAATCCTCGATTGAATCGGAAACGGGTTTCCAGCATGCGCTCGTACATCGCCTCTTCGATCAGATCCTTGGAACCGCCGAGATGGTCCGCGCCGACGGCGAGCATGCGTCCGGCGGGTCCGGGCAGCGCCGCAGCGACGGACCGCGCGGCGGCGGCGTCCCCGCGGCGAATCGCGTCGAACAGCGGAATCGTTCGCGCGGAGGACGGCATGCGAACGAAGGTCAGCGCCAAAAATTTTGCAAAGGCCAACAAAAACACCAGGGCGGCGAGCGTCAAAATCGGGACCATGACCGGGCCGCCTTTGCGGATATGTTGGCCGAGCGTTTCCCGGGTTTGCTCGATTTTACGCGCGCTCCCCAAGGTGGCGTCGAAGGGAATCACGCCCTCGCCCGCGGCGACAAACTCGCGCACCCGGGCGGTATGCTCCGGGTCGGCGAAGGCGCTCACCGTGGGTTCGAGGGAGCCGAGCCGTTGCTCGGCGACGCCCGCCAGCGGTGCGGCGTCGGCGGCGAAAAAGGCGATCGGCCCGATCATGGCGAAACGCCCGGGGACGACCAATCCGTCTTCGCTGGCGGCCCGGCCCTCGAATTGCATGCCGCCGAAAGCGTCGTTCAACCGGCGAAGCCCGGCTTCCACCAGGCTCAATTGCCGGACGAACCGCCGGGCGGGCGGCAGATCGTATTGCTCGTGGGCGGACTTGGCGGCGGTGACGATGTTCTCAAACCTGCGCAGTTCGGCGATATGCAAACGCGTTTCGAAGTTCCGGGCATATTCGGCGAACAGATTGGAGAGATACGACTGTTCCTGCTCCAGGCGGCGAAGCTCTTGTTTCAGGTTGTTGATCTCCAGCGCGCGGTTATCCAGTTTTCGGCGGATTCCGTCATATTCCTGCCGAACCGCCACGTGCTCCGTTTCCAGCCGGCTCGCCTCGCGGGCGAGCGGCAGTTTTTCCTCGACGATGGCGGCGCGCAACGCCGCCAGCTCCTCCGTCGCGGCCTCCAACCGGCGGCGCGACTCCGCGACGACGGTCGGCGGTTCTGCGGCCGGCGGCGTCTGCGCGCAAACGCCGGCGGCCGCCACAATCATGCAGACCCCGATGATGTTTTTCATTCGAATCCCTTTCCCCCGTTATCGCAGACTCGCCGGCAGCGCGATGTAGGCCGCGGGGCGTTCGTTTCGATAGATGGCGACGGCGGCGGCGACCGCCTCGGCGATGTCGTCGCGCGGCTCCCATCGCCAGCCCTCCGGCCCCGGGCGACCGATGCCCGCAATGCCGCGTTTCAGGTTGCAGTAATAGGCTTGCCCCAGTCCGACATAAAGGACGGTGACCTCTGCGCTCGTGCCGTCGGCCAGTTCGCGCACCTCGCTGGCGACGGTGATTTCGCGCGCGAACTTGTCCATTTCGTTCAGGATGCCGATGACGTTCTGCGCGCGCTCGCCCAGGGACATTCGGCTTTGGGCTGGATTTTCCGGCAGCCGGCGGCTCAACAGTTTCACGCGCTCGCGCAACGGTTCCGGCGCGCGCGCCAGCGTCGAGCGCAGCTCGGATTCCAAGCGCGACACCGTCTCGAGGACGCCCGCCACGGCCTGCAGGAAATCCTGGCGGCGCCCCTCCAAATCGGCGATTTCGCGCTCCGCGTCCGCGATTTCGCGCTCCGCCTGGGCATTCTTCTCCCGCCAGGCGGCGATATCTCGTTTCAACGTTTCCGCGCGCTCCGCCAGCAATTCGCGGCCGAGCCGCCATTCCTGCCGCTCGGCGGAAATCAGCCGGCGCGTTTCAAGCCATTTTTCCATGGTCAGCCGCCGTTCCGCGAACGAATCCTCGGCGGTCGCTCCGCCGCGCGGCGCGCACAACGCGACCAGGGCCGCGAGCGCTATGCCGGTATTTCGGTGATGTCTCGTCATGGTTCGATCCCCTTTCAAAACGACGCGCTCACACTGAAGGAGGTTTTGACGGCGTCCGGGAAACGACGCCGCTCAATGTCCGGCTGCCCCGGAACCCGGAACACCTCGACCGCCGTCTCCTCGGTTAAATTGTTGACGCGAAGGGCGAGGGTGATATGGCGGCCGAGCTTCTGGGAGAGGCTGAAATTGAGGGTTCCCTGCTCCAGCAAATAAACGTCCGGACGCGCCCCGCGATCGCCGACGGCGGCGCCGCTTTTGAGGGATTCGCCGCGCAGGTTATAGAAGAGGCCGGCGGACGTGCCGGAGCGTTCGAAATCCAGCAAGACGCCCGCGTTGAACAGAAACTTGGGCTGTCCCTCCATGTCGCGCTCGTCGCGTTCGATGCCGTGTTCGGCCAGACTCACTTTCATGGCCTCCGGCAGCTCGACGCGGGCGCTCATGCGGGTGTAGTTGACGTTGAGGGACAAATGCTCGCCCGGCCAGGGCAGAAAATCGAGTTTGCGGCGGAATTCCACTTCGACGCCGTGGACGCGGCCCTCGGGATAATTGACCGCGAGCAGATAATCGCGGGACAGATAGCCGAACGACTCTTTCTCGATGGGATTGCCGATCTCCTTGGCGAACCAACTGAACGCGTACACCTCGCCGGGCCGCCGGAACCATTCCCACCGGGCGTCGTAGTTCGTCACTTCCGCGAGGCGCAGATCCCGGTTGCCGATGAGAGCCTCGCCCTCGATGAAATCGTAGGTGATGATCGGCGCGATTTCGAGAAAGGTCGGCCGCGCGATCGTCCGGCTCCAGGATCCGCGCAGCTTCATGGCGGGCGTGAGCGCATACGTGACGCTGGCCGCCGGCAGCCAGCGCGAATCGCGAATTTCCGCCTCCGCCTGCTCGCGCGGCACCCCGGCGATCGTGTAGTACGAGATCGTCCGACCCGTTTGCGGGTTGACCGTGGTATTCACCACCGGCACCAGGTATGCGCGGATCGGCTCGAGCTCGTCCATGTCGGATCGCGGCGAGACTTTCATCCGGGTGTTTTCGGCGCGCGCGCCCATCATCAGCGTCAATTGGCGGGTGACGGGAAACTCGACCATGGCATAGCCGGCGTGAAATTCCTGTTCGCCCGTGTAGCTCACATCGTTGAGCCGGGGGCGGATGAACCAGTACATGCTGTTCTGCCAGGGGCCCGCGCCGATGCGATCGCTTTCGAGAAAGACGTCGCTCCAGAGGGCGTACGGCGAGGCGGACACGTACGACGCCTTGGTGCGGTCTTCGGCGGCGGCGGCCATCAGCGCGTCGTACAATTGGCCGGCGGGACTGGCCCGCCAAGCCGCCAAATCGCGCTGATAGTCCGCGCGTCCGGCGGCGCCCCGACGGTAGGGCGGCACCGAGTAGACCGGCCCGGTATAGAGCGGGTCGCGCTGTCCGGCGAAATCGTAATAGTACCCCTGTTGAGAATAGGCGCGCTGCGTCCAATCCCGCGACAAGCCGAACCGCACGCGGCCTTCCGCGGCGTCGCGGGACGCCGCCTCCCCCCAAAACGCGCCGTGCGGATCCGCAGCGCGGAGGTTGAACGGCAATTCCAGGTTCAGGCCCAATTGCGTGTTTTTCTCGGCCGTGTTCCGCCAGATGCGCGTGGAGCGGTCCTGCGGCGCGCCGGAGGACCCCGGCGGAATCGGCAGGTGCAGCCACGTCCCGTTCCCCTGATTGAACACATAGTTCCTGAAGAAGCGGACATCCGGCTCCTCCTGCTCGGTGAGGTTGCGCGCCGCATACCAGTCGAGTTTCAGGCCGAACGGCGCATCGGCGGGGGAAATGGGCGCGTGCCGTCCGCGCAACTGCACGGTATCCAGCGAGCGCTCCGTATAGTGCATTGCTTGATCCACGCCGAGCGATTGATCCACCGCCGGGTCGAATTCCGATCGGCGCAGCACCGCCCGGTCCGTCGTCACCCGGTTGCGGAGAGCCATGACAGAAACCTGCTGTTCTTTTCCGTCCCCGATGCCCGCGGCGAACATCTCGCTGTATTTCAATTCTTCGGCGCCCGTTTCGCGGGTGACCGACGTGGGCGCCTCCGCGGGGCTGCCGACCAGCGGCAGGAGGTAGCCCGTTTCAAAGCCGCGTTGCATTTGATACTTGCGTCCATAGTTCAACGCGGCGAGCCAGCCCCAAACGCCGCTGCCGATCTCGCCGCGGTCGCCGAATTGAACCGCCGCGCCCCAATTCGCCCCGGCGCGTTGCCGGCGAGTGCCGATCACCGGCGCAAAGGCGCGGGTGATGCGATCGCGCAGAAGATGTTCATCGTCGTGGGGATACGCCGGACCGGCGATTTGGTCGTGCGCGGAATCCATGCCGCCGAGCAGCCCCTGGGCCTCCATATTGTCGGCTTCGGGCGGCAATTCGCGGCTCCCGCGATGCCGACCCCAGCGGTCCATCGGCGGCCGATCATAGCCCAGAAAATCCGTTCGACCGGTGGTCAGGGGATCGTATTCGCGGCTGAACGACGCCTTGAAGAACGGCGATTCCGGGATGCCGGTGGTTTCGATATTGACGCCGCCGCCGCTGTAATCGCCGGGCAGATTGGGCGTAAACGTCTTGGCCACCGAAAGACTCTGAATCGAGCCGGCGGGAAACAAATCCATGTGCACGGCGCGGCGTTTGGGATCGGCGCTCGGAACGCGGATGCCGTTGACGGCCGCGCCGACATAGCGGTCGCTCAGACCGCGCACCGTCGCATAACGGCCGTCCTCGATCGAGGCGCCCACGACCAGCTTCAGCGCGCCGGCGGCGTCGCCGGCGCCGGCGCGCCGGAGCAGATCGCCGCTGATCGCATCCTGCATCGCCACATTTCCGGCGCGGATGTTCAGCAAGCCGACTTCGGTGGCCGTGTCGCGGATTTCGACCTCGCGAACCACCATTTCCTCCATTTCGGTCACTTCGCCTTTCAGTTCCACGGCGATTTCGGTCAGGCGTCCGGGCGCCACGGCGACGCCGGAAAGGACGGCGCGCTCGTAGCCGGGTTTGGCGACCGTGAGGGTGTAGCTGCCGGGCGGCAATTCGAGAAAACTAAATACGCCGTCATCATCCGTCGCGGCGCGGAGGTTTCGCTCCAAAACCCGCACCGAGGCGCCGGGCACGCCGCCGCCGAGATCGGCATCGCGAACCGTGCCCCGAAGACCGCCAGCGGCGGACTGCGCGCGCGCGCAGTCCAGCGCCATCCCGCAGAGGCACAGGGCGGCAATCCTCCGAAACATGGCGAACGAACCTCCCATGACGCATCAGAGGTCGAACGTACGGGCCAGTTGATCCAGGCCGCCCTCCAAGGTCGCGTCTTCGAGGCCGGCGCGGTCGAGGGATAACGCGATCGCCACGCCCGCCAGCGCGCGAGGACGGGGATTGACCAACGGACGGGCGGATTCGAGGGCGCGCGTGTAGCGCTCCAGCGCGGCCGCGCGATCGCCGGCGGCCATGAACGCTTCGCCGGCGCGAGCCCAAAGTTCGGGTTGCTCGATAATCAGAAGTTTGGGAATTTGTCGCTCCACGCTCTCCAGCAGAGCGCGGGCGCGCTCTTTTTCGTTCAGACGGCCATAAGCGGCCGCGCAATCCGCCATGATGGGCAGGAAAATGTGCGGCGCCGCGTCCTCCGCCGGCAGCGCGTCCGTCAGTTCATTCAAACGGCGTAGCGCGGAGTCGCCGCGCCCGAACGCGGTCTCGGCGGCGATCACGTCCAACCGAAGCGGAAAACGCTGATAATCGGGCACCTGCGCGGCCGCATCCCAGGCGCGCTGCAGCGCCGCGCCCCACCGCTCGCCGTCCCGCGCCAGCACGCGGGCCACGTGCGCGTACGCCCGTGAACGCCAAACTCGACTTTCATAGAAAAGGTCCCCTTCGGCGCCGTCCAGAAGCGCGAGCGCCTCCTCGACGCGCCCCGCGCGCGCCCACGCCGTCGCCTGCAGCGCGCGGACTTCGGGCGCATAATCGCGGACTTCGGCGAATCGGCTGAACGTCGCCGCGACCACGTCGTGATCGCCCAGCGCCGAAAGGGCGCGCGCGATGCGCAGTAAAACCCGGTCGCGCGCCGCGCCGCGCAACTCGTCGGCGCGTTTTCGCGCTTCGGAGACCCAGGCGCGCGCGCGCTCCGTATCGCCGCGAACCGCCCACTCGGCGGCGACATCGGCCATGGCGGCGAGAACGGCCCAATGGCCGCGCTCGCGCTCCGCCAGAACCTCCGCGGCGCGATCCGGTTCCCCCCGCGCCAACCAGGCCTCGGCGACTTTGGCCAGCGAGCGCCCGCGGTCGTTTTCGTCATTGCGGACCGCTTCGGCGAACCGCCGGGCCCACGTTAACGCAGGGGCCCCGCGGGGTTCCGGCGCCGGCGTTGCCGCCGCATCCGGAGTCTGCGCGCGGCTGTCATTCGCCACGCCCGCCAGGCGGCCCGCTGCGATCGTTAGAAATACGCTAAAAAACTGTTTGCGCAGCCACATAAAAAAACACCCCTCGCGCGAAGCCGGTTGCGGGGATCGGACCCGCAACCGGCATGTCGTTGGGAATTTATCGGGCGAACTTATTCGCGAACGCGGTAGAAGCCGGAACCGGCCAGCGGCCGCGTGTCCGTGAAGGTCTGCAGCCCGGTGGCGCCCGTGACCGTGCCGATCACCGACCAGTTGGCGGGCGTCAGCGTCGGCGTCCATTCGATCGAGTAGACGATCGACGGATCTTCCGCCATGAACTTGATGGTGTAGGTCAGGTGCTCGCTTTCGATCGCCGGATCGTCATAGTCCGCCTCGATGACGGACATAGGATCCCAGTCAATGAGACCCTTGCGCGCGGCGAGCGTCCAAGCGGCCCACATGCGGGTGTCTTGAAAAGCGCCCCGGAAGTTGACCGGCGTATAGAAGCCGTCCGCCGGCGGATTCCGACCGCCCGTCAAGTACGGGCTGCCGGCCGGCAGGTTCGGCTCGAGCGCCGTGACCGGGTAATAATTGACGCCGTTGATCACGACAGGCGCGGCGGCGCGCTCCAGATAGGACACCGGCGCGGGATCGGTGTTGGGAATCAGCGTGTTGCTGAAGGCGGCGGCGAAAATATTGTAACCGGTGTCGGCGCCATACGAGGTGCTGTTGATTGTGTAAGGGCCGAAGCCGGCGTGAGGCTTGTCGCCGTCGCGGACCTCCGGCGGGCCGGCCTTGTATTCCGCGCCGAACACTTCCGCCAGCCGACTCGTGTTGGCATTGCAGCCGAACGCGTTCGGATAGTTGAACCGCCAGAAGACGCAGTTCTTGATTTCCAGCATCTTGTCGCCGGACTGGAATCCGTGATCGTAACCGATGTAGTTCGCCAGGGAGGCGCCGCCGTTGCCCGTGGGAATTTCGCCGGCGCCGGGTTTCACGTGCGCGTAATTGTAGTCCAGCATTTTCGCGGACGCGTGCGTGGCCGGATTGGAGTTGCCTTCGATGAGGGCAATCGCGCCGCCGAAGTCCATGAAGATGCTGTTATAGTAGCGCCCGCCGCTGCCGTCGCGGAAATGCAGCGCCGTATTTTTCAAATAGGCCGAGGGAACCGGGCTACCGCCAAGTCCATGGCCGACCATCGTGACGTTGTAGAACATCGGAATCGAGGACGGCATCCGATTGTCGCCGCTGGTGGAGCCGTCCATCTCGGCGCCCTTGTCGGAGCGGTCATTTTCGGAGGAGAGAGGGCCCTGGACGCGCAGCAGGAACTGACCGCGCCCGCGATAGCCTTCGTCCCAGTCGAAGCCGTCGTCGCCGTCGACCCAGGCGATGAGATACTTCACATCCACGGTGCCGCCGAACCACTCGAAGGCGTCATCCTTGGTCTGGAAGACTTCGATGTGCTCGATCGTGGTGCCGCGGCCGACCGCGCCCATCGTCAACCCGTTGATCTCGTTGTCCTCGCCGATCACCGAGCCGCCGTAGCGGATCGAGACGAAGCGCATCACGCCGCTGTCATCCAGGTCATCGCCGCCGCCATACCGGCTCAGCTCGCCGTAGGGGACCAGGCCTTCAATCTGGAGCGTGACATTGGGATCGGGGGAAGTGGCGCCGCGCGCAATGTACGTGCGGCCCAGAACCAGAACGCCGCCCCACGTCTCCGTGATGCCGTTGTTCTGCGTGCTCCACGGCGCTGTGCCGGGCGCCGGCGCCGGGCCGACGTAGTGATCGTCGTTCATGTTGGTGAACACGATCGGCTGGGCCTTGGTGCCCAATGCGCGAATCTTCGAGCCGCGGGTCACGACCAGCGCGCCGGGCTTGCCGCCCGCGCCGGCGCCTTCCGCCTTGCCGCGAATCAGCGTTCCCGGCTGGATCGTCAGCGTCGCGCCGTCCTGAACGAAAATGATTCCGTCCAGAACATAGACATTGTCGTTCGTCCAAGTCTCATCCGTGGTCACATCGCCCGCGGCCGGCGGATCGGTCGGATTGACCCGGCCCGAGCGGACGATCGTGGCGGCCTGAAGGCTCATCGCCGTTCCAGCCGCGCACGTCGCTATCAGCCATTTCTGCATCGTTCGATTCATCTGGATCTCCTCGCTTGCTTGCACTCACTCATTCTCTGCCGTTGTACCGTTCGCCGAAACTACAGGTTTCGACGATGCGCCTTGCGACCTCCGGGATGATCCCCATGATCTCCAAGAGTCGAAGCGCCCCAAAAATGCGCCGACAACATAAGGCGGCTCGGTTATGAAATCGTCAGCCAATAGCGAGGAATTTGTGCGGATGCCGTTAGAGATCGGGGGGATGAACATCCGCTGTTCCGCGTTCTTCCGTTCCTTGATTGCCTTGCGCGATCGCACACCAGGCGGACGCTCGGGACTGGGCGATCGCCGCCCCTGAGCGCAACGTCCAGAGCCGGGTTGACGGACGGGCGGGCGGAGCGGATGATCCGGCCATGGGACCGTTCTTCTCCCTGCTTGGGCAAGGCGTCGTCTACACGCTCATGGCGGCGGCATGTCTGGCCGGGATTTTGCTCTCCGCCCTCGGGTTTTCGGGCACGTGGATGGTGGTGGCGACGGCCGCGTTCGCCGCCTGGTTCGAGGGGCCGGAGTTCCCACACGTTGGGACGGTCATCGCGTTCGCCGTCGTCGCCGCCGTCGTCGAGGGCGTCGAGTGGATGGCCTCGGTGTGGGGCGTTTCCCGGCGCGGCGGATCGCGCGCCGCCGGATTCGCCGCCATGGGCGGCGGCCTGCTGGGAACTCTGCTGGGCCAAATGATCCTGCCGATCCCTTTGCTGGGCGGATTGCTCGGCATGCTGGCGGGGAGTTTCGGACTTGCCTACGCGGTGGAATGGCGGCGGCTCCGGCGCCACGGCCGCGCCGCCAGCATCGCCACCGGCGTCCTGGTCGCGCGCCTCCTGGTCATCGTCATCAAAGCGACGGTGACGTTGGGGCTCAGTCTCACGTTGTTCGCCGGCATCGTTTTCGGGTGAAAAAGGCTTTTCCGACTCGAATACCGCGCCCTAAAATCGCGATAGAACAAAGCAGTTGATTATGCAAATACACGCCCCCCTTTTGATCTCCGCCGTGGCCGCGGCGCTCGTCGTCCGCGCCGTCTCGGCCGGCGCCGGCGAGGTGCTCGCCGAGCTGAATTTCGCGGACATGGCCAGCATCACCGCCGCCAAAGTGACGACGGACCCCGCGAAGCCCAACGAACGCGCGTCGGGCGTTATTTTGCGTCCCCTGTACGACAACAGCAATTGGTGCGCGGTTTGGACGGAATACTCGGTCGAATCCCGCGAGGGTATTTCGTTTCAGCGCATCAAGGTCGTCCGGATCGATTCCGAGGCCAACGCTTCCGCCACGGGCCAGGCGGTCTGCTATCTGCCCGATATCGAAGGCGCGACCCGTTACGAGCTGACCCTCAAAGTTCGTTCCCCCGACGCAGCGGAGCTGCGGGTGGATTTGCGACAGCGCGGCAAGCCCTACACCTACTTCTGGAGCCGGCGTCTGACGCCCGCCAAGGAGTGGCAGGAATTCACGTTCGAAGTGACCGCCGAACCGACGGAAAGAACCGCGGTGGGACTTTATTTGAGAGTGCCGAAGGTCGGCACGATAGATATCGCCGCGCTGAAGCTCGAAAAGAAATAGGCTCCCCGCGTCCGCCGCGCGCCCTCGCCGCCGCGTGTCGCGGTCGGCCGGGCGATCTCCCGGCGCGGGGAGGAGACCCCGCTCCTTCAGGAAGGCGGCGATCTCTTCCAGGGTTTGACGGCGCGCGGGCGCCTGATGACAAAAGCCGTGGCGCGAAGCGCCCTATCGCTATTCAAAGATTCAGGGCTATGTTTATGCGGGTTTTCACCTGTGCCTGGAGCACGGGGAAGCGTCAGGATCTCGACGACTGGATTGAGCGCAAATTGCGGCCCATGTCTCTCGAACAAAAAGTCGGGCGCCGGCTCGTGCCCTGGGTGCGCCTCAGAGACGCGGAACCATGGGCCGCGCAGGTCGAGCGACTTCAACGGGGATCGGTTTTCCTCCGTACCGGCGGGCCGGCGGCCTCCCGCAAATTTCTGGAGACCGCGCAGGCCAGGGCGTCCACCGCCGATCGCAGCGGATAGGAAGCGCGGCCGCTCGAACGTTCGCCTTTTCGTGGAATGCGCGCTCGACGTCCAACCTCCAACGTCCCGCAATCTTCTCTGCGGCCTTCGTGTTTCGCAGTGAAGATCCGGCGCGACGGCCGCTGGCGCCGGGTCCGGCGCCCTCGTCGCGCGCATCCCGAAGATCGTCATCAGAGGGGCCGTGACGTTGGGGCTTGGCCTCCCGCTTTTCGCCGGAACGGTCTTCGCATGACGAACGAACGCCGCATTTTCCAAGGCTTGGAAAAGCGCGGCCCCACGTCTTCCAAGGCTTGGAAAACGAGCGCCGCCCGAACCCCGCCGCCCGCGATCGCCGTCCAATCACCGGGCGCTTTGGGAAGGAACAGTAAAGATTCCACTGCCGGGAAGCGTTCCATCGGCGTATGATGCGTTCGACCGCGAAGGAGTTCGCCATGAAAAAATTGTTCGCGCCCGCGTTGTCGGCCCTGCTCGCCCTTGTTTTTTCAACGCCCGCCGCCCGCGCCGCCGGGCCGAACGACCTCGAGTTTCTCGAGGCCTTCGCCTGGGGCGATCGCGCCGCCG
>CALGXT010000137.1 GCA_937935255.1 uncultured bacterium
GGCCGCCATGGCCAGCGCCGGCCACAACGGAATGCGGAAGCGGGCGTTGACAAAAAAGAGCGCAATCCCCGCGCCATACAACGCCGCGAAGCCCGCGAGCGCGACGGCCGCCGGGCCGCCGCCGCGCGCCCGCGCGCGCCACAACCCCAGCGGCGCCAGGGCCAGCAGCGCACACCACCGCGTGGGCAGGACGTTCAGCAGCCGCGATTCCCGCGCGAGGGCGAACGAATAGGATTTGTTGTTCGGCGCCTCATGGTTCCAAAGCAAATACCGAATTTTTCGCGCCATCAACCGAAGCCAGCGCCCCGGCGCGGTTCGTATTTCCCGCAGGGTTTCCCGGGTCCAGAAGCGGGAAACCGCGGCGGGATCCTCCGAGGGGGAGATGCCGGATTCGGCGCAACGCCGCCGGTATTCCCGGTCCGCGTAGATTTGCAGCGAATCCAGATATTCTTCGTCAAATACCACCGAGGACGGCTGCCGCGGGATCAGCCCGTCGGCCTGCGCGTTGTTCCCCACATACAGATTGATGCCGCCGGCGCCCGGGAGGATTTGACGGCGTCCCGACTGAAGCCGATGGATCGGGGCGAACGCGAGCACGACCGCAAGCGCCGCGCCCAGACCCGCCAGCGGACGTCCCGCCGCCCGCCCGCCGCCGCGCCGGACGCGCCACAGGGCCCAAACCGGAAACAGCGCCAACACGGGAAGAATATTGGGGCGGGCCTGGGCGCCGAGACCGATCCAAGCGCCCGCCAGCGCCCAGCGCCGCCCCGCTCCCGGCCCTTCCGTCGAGGCCGCCGCCATCAGCGCCCCGACGGCCGCCGCGGCGAGGAAGGCCATCAACGATGCGATCAGCAATTCGCCCTCAAAGTACAGCGGAGGCCCCGCCGCCGCATACAACGCGCCCGCCCAAAGGCCCGCCCGCGCGTCGCGCGCCAGCCGCGCGCCGCTTCGCGCGACCAGACCGACTGTGGCGACGCCGAGCGCATGCTGCAACAAAATCGCCAGCAGCCGTCCGGCCTCGGCGCCCGCCGCGCGATAGGGCAAGGCCAAAAACAACGGGTAGAGCATCGGTCGAAAACCGCCGTACCGCCGAAGATCGCCGCCCTCGGCGAGCGCGCGCGCCATGCCGTCGTAATAGCGTTCGTCCAGCGCCGGCGTCGCGAAAAAAGGCGAATCGCGCCGCTCCGCGAAATAGGCGAGCCGAAGCAGCGCCGCCGCCGCGAGCAGCGCCCACAGGCCTCGGCGCGGGAGCCGCGCGCCGTCGGACATCGGGAGGGCGTCCGGGCGTTTCGGCATGATTGAATTATATTGCATCATGATTGATTGTGAGTATATTCAATCACATTATGTCAACTTCACCGCAGAGCACGCTTGGGGGAACTATACGCGGCAGGGCGCGAAAAGATAAGCGGGAAAGCCGCGGAGCGGCGGCGCCGAAACGCCGGCGCCTCGATTTTGCGCCGGAGCGGCTCGAGCGTTTGCTGGCGGTCGTTCGCGCGCGGCGGGCGGCGCGGCTGGCGGAGCTTTGCGCGGCGCTGAGCGCTTCGCCGGCGACGGTCCGGCGCGACCTCGCGCGGCTGGAGCGCGCCGGGCGGTTGCGCCGCGTGCACGGCGGCGCGGTCAGCGTCGAAAGTCGGCTCGAGGAACCGCCTTTCGACGACAAGACGGGGCGGCAGGCGGCCGAGAAACGCCGCATCGCCGAAGCGGCCGCGGCTCTCATACGCCCCGGCGAGACGATCTATCTCGACGGCGGCAGCACGGCGCTGGAACTTGCCCGGCGGTTGCGGGAGCGGACCGATGTGACGATCGTCACCAACTCGCTGCGCGCGGCGATGGAGCTCGCGGGGCGGGGGCCCCGGACGATTCTGATCGGCGGCGAGCTGCGGCGGCGCAGCGAGACGTGCGTCGGCGCGCTGTCGCGCCCGGCGCTGGAGCGGCTGCATTTCGATCGCGCGTTCATGGGCACGATCGGACTTTCCGCCGAGGGATTGACGACGACCGATCCCGCCGAGGCGTTCACGAAGGAACTGGCGCTGGAACGCGCCCGGGAGGCCTATTTGCTGGCCGACCATTCGAAGGCGGGGGTCGTGTCCTTCGTGCGATCGGGGACTTGGGAGGATTTGGACGGATGGATCACCGACCGGCCGCCCGGCGCGGCCTGGCGGAAAAGATTGAAAACCGCCGGCGTTCGAATCATCGTCGCCGGCGAGGGAGACCGATAGAACCCAACACGGAGGAAAGAACGATATGGGCGCATATTTGAGCGATAAGCGGCCGGATTTCACGCCGTTCACGATCGAGCTGGGACAGATTCCCGCGTACACCTACCGAGGCGGCGTGGTCGCGGAGATGAAGGCCGGCACGCTGACGCGCGAGACGGCGCTGGAGCTGCTGGAAGACATGCTGATGGTTCGCGAGATGGAGGAGATGATTGTCAAGCTGCGCTCCGGCGCCTACGAGCCGATCCCCACTTTCAACTATCGCGGGCCAACCCATGTCTCGATCGGACAGGAGGGAACGTCGGTCGGCGCCTGCGCGGCCTTGCGGCTCGACGACAACATCACCAGCACCCACCGGGGCCACGGCGACAGCATGGCCAAAGGTTCGCAAGCCATTCGCCGCATGAGCGTCGAACAGCTTCGCGCGCGCGCCCGACGCGAAGGCGAACACCCCGGAGGAGTGGCTGGAGGCGGCGTTGGAGGATCACGTCTATCGCACTATCGCCGAGCTGTTCGGCAAGGACGACGGCTACTGCCGCGGGCGGGGCGGCTCGATGCACATCGCCGACTTCCGCATCGGGCATCTCGGCGCCAACGCCATCGTCGGCGGCGGCGTGCCGATCGCCACCGGCGCGGCCATGGCCCAGCGGTATTTGGAGTCCGGGCGGGTCGTCTGTTGCTTCGCCGGCGACGGCGCTTTTGCCAACGGCGTCGTGCTCGAGGCCCTCAACTGGGCCGCGCAGGCGCAGTGGACCAACCACCTCGCGAAAGACAAGCCCTTCGGACTGCCGATCATTTTTGCCATCGAGAACAACCACTACGGCATGACGCACCGCTCCGACGACGAGGTCATGGGCGTGCGCAAGCTCGCCCAGCGCGCCGCCGGCTTCGCCGATAACCGGATGCACGCCGAGGTTGTGAACGGCATGGACGTATTGGCCGTGCGCGACGCCGTCGCGCGGGCCGCCGAACTCTGCCGCCAGGGGCAGGGGCCGGTGTTGCTGGACATCGACACCTACCGCTATTATGGCCACTCGCTTTCCGACCCGTGTGTGGAATACCGCACCAAGGACGAGCAGAACGCGTGGCGCGCCGTGGATCCGATCGCTTCGTTCCAAAAACAATTGCGCGAGGCGGGCTGGCTCGACGACGCGACCGCCGCCGCGATCGAGACGCGGGTGCGGGAGCGGAACGCGCGCGCCGCCGTGCGCGCCGCCGAAGCCGCCGACCCCGCGCCCGAAGAGGTGCTGACCTTCCTCTACACCGACACGGCCTGCGAGACCGTACCGGCCGAGTTCGCGAAGCCCGCGCTTCGCGGGCCGCTGCCCGAGATCAAGCGCGACGCCGAGGGGCGCATCCTCTACAAGGACGCCATTCGCGAGGCGCTGGCGGAGGAAATGGCGCGGGATTCTCGGGTCATCTTCTACGGCGAGGACGTCGCCGACTACGGCAACGCATTCAAGGCGACCAAGGGGCTTCTGGAAACCTTCGGTCGCCGCCGCGTGTTCAACACGCCGATCTCCGAGGCCTGCATCTGCGGCACGGCGGTCGGCGCGGCCATGGCGGGGCTGCGGCCCGTTGTGGAACTGATGTACATGGACTTCGCGCTGATGTCGTCCGACCAGATTTCCAACCAGGCGGCCAAGTGGCATTACATGTCGGGCGCGCAGGCCGAGCTGCCCCTGGTGATCCGCGCGTCCGTCGGCGGAGGCAAGGGCTACGGCGGCCAGCACTCGCAGACCCTCGAATCGGTCTTTGCGCACATCCCGGGACTGTACGTCGTGTATCCCTCGACGGCCTACGACGCGAAAGGTCTCCTGAAGGCCTCCATCCGCGACAACAACCCGGTGCTGTTTGTGGAATCGCAGTTGCTCTACAGCGAAAAAGGCGTCGTGCCGGCCGAGGATTACGTGGTTCCGCTGGGCGCGGCGGATATCAAGCGCGCCGGCGGCGATCTGACGATCGTTTGCTGGGGCCCCGCCGTGGGCGACGCGCTCAAGGCCGCTGCGGTCCTCAAGCAGGAAAACGGCGTCGAGACGGAAGTGGTGGATATCCGCTGCCTCGTGCCCTTCGATGAAGAGACCGTGCTGCGCTCCGTGGCGAAGACCGGACGCTGCGTCGTCGCCAGCCATGCCGTCAATATCGGCAGCTTCACCGGCGAGATCGTCTCGCGCATCATGGAAAAGGCCTTCGACGAACTGGACGCGCCGGTGTTGCGCGTCGGCGCGAAAAACGGCATCGCGCCGCAGTCGCATATTCTCGAAGCGGCCTTTTTGCCGAACGCGAAGGACATCGTCGCCGCCGCGCGGCGGATTCTGTGAGGCGACCCCGCTCAATCCGTAATTCACGGAGGACTCTATGGCCAATGCGTTAGCGATGCCGAAGCCGGGGCAGTTCACCGAGGAATGCACCATCGTCAAATGGCGCAAGAAGGAGGGCGATCCGGTGGCGAAGGGGGAAATCCTCTTCGAGATCGAGACCGACAAGTCCAACATGGAGGTCGAGAGCTTCTTCGAGGGCGTCCTCCTCAAGATCGTCGTGCCGGAGGGCGTGCCCGTGCCGGTGCAGTCGGTGGTCGGCTATGTCGGCCAGCCCGGCGAAAAAGTCCCGGATGCGCCGCCGTCTCCGCCGCCGAAACCCAAGGCGGCGCCCGCGCCCGAAACTCGGACGGCGCCGTCGCCGACGCCCGTGGCGCCGGCGCCCGCTCGCGCCGCCGCGCCCGCTTTCCCTGGCGCTCCGCCGCCCCCCGCCGCGCTCGCTCCGCCGCCCCCGCCGGCCGCCGCGCCGCCCGCTCCGCGCGCCATCAGCCCGCGCGCCCGGCGGCTCGCGCGCGAAATGGCGATTGATCCCGCGAAAATCGAGGGCTCGGGCCCAAACGGCCGCGTCGTGGAAAAAGATGTGCGCGACTACCTCGCCGCCCGCGGCTATGATCGCCTCCGCGTCACGCCCGCCGCGCTGGAGCTGGCGCGCCGCGAGGGAGTGGATATCCTGGACGTGAACGGCTCGGGGGCGGAAGGCCGCATCACCGTGGAGGATATCCGCAACGCCGTCGCGGAACGTCCTCAGCCCATGAGCCGTATGCGGCAGGTGATTGCGGAACGATTGACGCACAGCTTCACGACCACGCCGCATTTCTTTGTCACGGTCGCCGTGGACATGACGGATTTGACGGAAGTCCGGCGCGAGGCCAAGGCGCGGGGCGCGCCCTACACCGTCACCGATTGCATCGCCTACGCCGTGGTGCGCGCCCTGACCGAGTTCCCCGCGTTCAACAGCGTCAGCGACGGCCGCGCCGTGCGGCGGCGGACGTCGGTGAATCTCGGCCTCGCCGTTTCGTTGGAGAACGGGCTGGTGGTGCCCGTCGTGCGGCGGGCGCAAGACCTTTCGTTCGCGGAGCTGCGCGCGGCGTCCGTCGCGCTCGTGGCGAAAGCGCGCGAGGGCAAACTGACGCCCGACGAGATGACCGGCGGCACGTTCACGATTTCGAACATGGGCATGCTGGATGTCGAGAACTTCACCGCCATCATCAACCCCGGCGAGAGCGGCATTCTCGCTGTATCCAGCACGCTGCCGCGCCCGTGGGTTCGCGACGGGAGGATCGTGGTGCGCCAAATCATGAAGATGACCGTTTCGGCGGATCATCGTCTGATTGACGGCGCGACGGCGGCGGGATTTGTCAACGCCATCCGCAAGCGGCTGGAGGATCGAACGCTATGGACGAATTTGATGTGGTCGTGATCGGCGGCGGCCCCGGCGGGTATCCCGCGGCCATCGCCGCCGCGCGCCGGGGCGCGAAAACCGCGTTGATCGAGGGCGGACCGCTCGGCGGAACCTGTTTGAATTGGGGCTGCATCCCGACGAAAACCCTGATCGCGGGCGCGGAGCTGGTTGAGCAGATACGCCACGCCGAGGCGATGGGGGTGCGCGTCGGCGAAGTAAAGCCGGACTACGCGGCGATGGTCGCGCGCAAAGATCGCGTGGTCGGCGAGCTCAATAAAGGCGTCGCCACACTGTTGAAGTCCAACGGTGTGGAAGTCGTCCAAGGTTGGGCCTCCTTTGAGTCGCGGCGGCAATTGCGGGTGAAAGCGGCCGACGGCGCCGAACGGCGCGTGCGCGCGGCGAAGACGATCATCGCCACCGGTTCGGCCTCGATCGTGCCGAAAATGCTGCCGAAAAGCCCGCGCGTGCTGGAGAGCCAGGGATTCCTGGCGCAGCGCGAGTTGCCGAGGCGGCTGCTCGTCATGGGCGGCGGCTATATCGGCTGCGAATTGGCCTGCTTGGCCGCCGCGCTGGGATCGGAAGTCACGATCGTCGAGCTCCTCGACGATATCCTGCTGCTCCTGGACCCCGACGCGCGCAAAGAAGTGCGCCGATACATGGAAAGCGAGTTGAAAATTCGTGTTCTGACCGGCCGGGCGCTCGAATCGGCGGTGGAGAAGGGGACGGAGATCGAGGCGAAAGTGGGCGGGGAAACCGTCGTTGCCGACGGGCTGCTCGTCGCGGTCGGGCGGCGACCTTTCACCGAGGGGCTGCGGCCGGAGCGCGCGGGCGTGGAGATGGATGAACGGGGCTTCATCCGGGTGGACGATCGGAATCGGACCTCGGCGGCGAACATCTACGCGATCGGCGACGTCAACGGGATCCTGCAGCTCGCGCATGCGGCGACGTCGCAGGGTCTCGTCGCGGCGGAGGACGCGACGGGCGGGCGGCCCGCGCCGAACGAGACGGTGATTCCCGGCGTGATCTTCACGATGCCGGAGGTGGCGGTCGCGGGGCTGACCGAGGAAGCCGCGCGCAAAGCTGGACGCGCCGTGAAGGTCGGTCGCTTCCCCTTCGCGGCGCTGGGCAAGGCGAAAGCGGCGGGGCGAACGGGCGGGTTTGTCAAATGGATCGCCGACGCGGAGACCGATCAACTCCTGGGCGCGCAGGCGGTCGGCGCGCACGCCACGGAGCTGATCGCCGAAGCCGCGATGGCGGTGCGCGCCGAGCTCACGGCCGTGGAAGTCGGCCGCACGGTGCATGCCCATCCGACCTTCGCCGAGGCCTGGATGGAAGCCGCGCATGCCGTGCACGGCGGCGCGATCCACCTCCCCCCGCCGCGAAAGCGGTGAGAGGGAACCGTCCGATCTGAGGTTTCGACGTCGGGGGTTTTAGACCGGGAGCGTCGCCGCCATTTTCGCCGGCGCGAAACCCGGCGGCGCGCTCAATATGGCCCGCCCGATTGGACAAGCGGTCGCTTTTCCGGTACGCTATCCCCCGAATCAGGAGCAATCTATGAAACTCGGCAAGGAATCGCTGGCGTTTTTGGAGAAATTGATCGAGACCCCCAGCCCGTCCGGTTACGAGGATTCGGCGGCGGCCCTTTGGGAGCAAGAGGCGTTGAAATTCACCGCCGACGTGCGGCGCGACGCCCACGGCAATACCGACGCGGTCATCAATCCCGGCGGACGCCCCCGCATCATGCTCTCCGGCCATTACGACGAGATCGGATTCCTGATCACCTACATTGACGACGACGGCTTCCTGTGGATTCAACCGATCGGCGGCTGGGATTCCCAGATCGTGCAGGGCCAGCGGGTCAAGGTCCGGGGCCGAAAAGGGAACGTGCCCGGCGTCATCGGCAAGTGCCCGGTTCACCTGCTGAAGGAAGAAGCGCGCAAGCAGGTGACGAAAATCGAGGAAATTTGGGTGGACATCGGCGCCAAAAACCGCAAAGCGGCGGAAAAGCTCGTGGAAATCGGCGATCCTATCGTTCTCGACTACGGCCTTCAAAAGCTCGAAGGCGATATTCTGGCCGGTCGAGGTTTCGACAACCGCGCCGGCGCATTCATCGTGCTGGAGGCGGCGCGGGCGCTCGCCGTGCGCAAACCGGAAGCCGAGATTCACGCCGTGGCGACCGTGCAGGAGGAAATCGGGTTGCGGGGAGCGAAGACCGCGGCCTTCGGCGTGGATCCGCAGTTCGCGATCGCGGTGGATGTCACGTTCGCGACCGACCATCCCTCGATGGGCGACGCGATGAAGCGCGAGGGGAAGGTCAAGCTCGGCGGCGGCGCGGTCATTACCCGCGGCCCGAATATTCACCCGCGGCTGTTCGATTTGATCGTGGAGACGGCCCGCAAGAAAAAGATCAAACACCAGATCGTCGCCTCGGCCCGGCCGACGGGCACGGACGCGAACGCGATCCAGGTCAATCGCGCGGGCGTGGCGACCGCGTTGCTCAGCCTGCCGAATCGCTACATGCACTCGCCTTGCGAGCTGATTGACGCGCGCGATCTGGAATCCTGCGTCGAGTTGATGGTCGAGACCTGTCTGCGCATCGGTCCGGAAACCGAGCTGCGCCCGTTTTAATTTGATTCGGATTCCGAGGCCGACTTCCGCTTCGGGTCTTTAGGTTGTGGTAAAGCCATGCTGCCTCGTGAACGTGTCGAGATCGTGCTGGCGCACGGACGTCCGGATCGAATTCCGCTCTATGGTTGGGTTCAAGCCAATTTGGAGAAGCCCATCTCCGAGCGTTTCGGATCCGTCGCCGCCTTCGAGGACCATTACGAATTCGATCTGGCGCATGTGTTCGGGGGTCCGCCTTTCTACTTCCGGGATGACGATTATTGGCGCCGGGTGAAAGCCGGCGAGACCGTTCCGCCGCCCGAACTGCTCGACCTTCCTTTCAGCGATCCCGACGACGCGGAGGCCTATCGGTCGCTTCGGGAACAAATCGAATTTCACAAAGGTCGGCGCGGCCGCTGGGTTTATGTCCAGACCCCCGGCATCTTCGAGGGCATGAACGGCATGTTCGGGATCGAGAATCATCTCTCGTGGCTGCTCGAGTATCCCGATGAACTGCGCGAGATCTATCGGCGCAAGTCCGAGTGGAACACGCGATTTGCGATGAACTGCCTCGATCTGGGCGCGGACATGATCCACGTCTCCGACGACTGGGGAGCGCAAAACGCGATGATGTTCAGTCCCGTGCTCTGGCGCGAGATGATCGCGCCGCCGCTGGGCCGGTTCGCCGCCGAGGTTCGCCGCCGCGGAGGGCGTCTCAGTTTGCATAGCGACGGTTTCGTCGAGCCGGTGGTGGACGACGTTTTGGCGATGGGTTTCGAAATGATGCATCCGTGGCAGGAGTCGGCGGGCATGTCCCTGGAGCGCTTCCGCGATCGTTGGCGCGGACGGCTCACCGTGATGGGCGGTCTATGCGTGCAGACCGTGCTCGGCTTCGGCAAATTGGATCTCGTCGAGCGCGAAATCCGGCGCGTGATGCGCGGGTTCGCCGATGGGGGGTTGATCTTTTGCACCACCCACTTCGTTCAGGCCCACTGTTCGATCGAGGAGTTGGCGTTCGCGTATGATCTCGCCTACCGCCTGGCGCGGCACGCGGGGCAAGAGAACTGATCGGGCCGATACCGGGGCCGTTGTTCGACCCGATTTGTTTTTCTTCTCTGTGCGCGCCGGTGCGCGCCGATGCAGGCCGTAAGAGAGCGCCGCCTTTTATGGCCGCACATCCAGCGCGCCGGCGGCGCGGCGGGCGCCGGGGGCGGGCTGAGCGCCGGTGAAATCGCGCAAAAACGGGCCGTCGAACTGCCAAGCGCGCAATTCTTCAATGGTCGTTTTGGCGTCCGCCAAAGTGCCGAGCGAAATGCGCAGGAAATCCAGGTCTCCCGCGAAGAACCCTGCTTTGCCGCGGCCGACGAAAAACTCGCCGGCCGGTCGGCATCCCGGCCCGGTCGGCGTCGGCGCCTCGGCCATGAGGCCATCCACATAGAGGCGGATTCGTCCGCCGTCGAAGTCGGCTTCCGCGAGCGCGTGATGCCATTCGCCCTTGCGCAACGGACGGGGCGAAACAACCCGCGCTTCACTGCCGCTCCGGACGCGGAATGCGAGATGACCGGCGTCGTCTATGAACAGCTCGTAGCCGCGCTCGCCCAAAGTGGAAACGAGGGCGCCGCCGCGGCCCTCTGCCGCCGCGCGGAAATAAATTTCCACGATGAAGCGGCGGTCGGCGTCGAGGGGGGAGGGGAGTTTCGAATCGGATGGGGCGGCGAGTGCGAAAAACTGATCGCGTCCGTTGAGCCGCACGGCGCCGGCGGTCCAGTCTTCCAACGCGCCCGTCCCATAGTCCGCCGCGCCGATGTTCACCCCGCGCAGATCGTGGCGCGGCAGTTCGCGATAGCGCTCGCGATTCACCACGGCGGGGGACATGTACCAGTGTTCATCCAACGCCAGGGCAGGATCGGCATGGTTCCGGTGAAAGTTCCATTCGCCCACGGTCCGAGCGAGCGCCCAAGGCACGAAGAAACGCGCGCCACCGCCCGCTGCCGCACTGCCGGGCGCGGGGCGGAAATCGTGTGCGGCCGCATCGCGCACCGGCGAGGTCTCCGCCAGCGCGCCGATATCCTGCGCCAGAAGCCGCCGGGCCGCCGCCATGGCGCGGAATCCGGCCAAATCCGTCTCGCCCGCGCCGCCGCCTTCGAGAAAGCCGAGCGTCGCGCCGATGTCATGAAAGACATTGCGCGTATAGCCGATGGTGTGCAGCGGGTAGTGATCGTAGACGGCCTCCCGGTCCTCTTTCTGTTTGCCGTGGTTGAAGACCGATCGGCTGACCGCCAGCCAGAGATTGCCGATGAAGAGCTGGCGCCCGCCGGCGGGGGACCAGCCGCTGCCTTCGGCGAAGTTGTAGGCCGTGTTGTGCGCGAAGAGATTGAGGATTGCGGGGACGGCCTGGTAGAACGCGGTGTGGCTGCAGCGGCGGCTCTTTAGGTCGTTCGATACGCCCCAGGCAATGTTGTTGAAATAGTAGTTCTTGAACGCGCCGTCGAGATAGTAGGCGAAGCCCAGACGCGCGCTGGCCGGCTGGTCGGGGTTGTAATGCCAGTTCCAGTAGCCGTTGGCGTTGCCGGAAATGTTGTTGAAGACGTAGGCCGGGCCGCCCTGCCAGGTCTCAATGCCGCCCCAGTCGTTGGCCGCCAGCAGGGTGTGAGTGACCTTGTTGTGATGGATGAGGAGGCGGGTAAGGGGGCGGTCGCGCGTTTCCTCACTGCCTTTGCCGCCAAAGACGAAGATGCCGGCGCCGTGGCAGCGGTCGAGCCGATTGCCCGCCACTTCGAGAGTCTCAGGGAAGCGAATGACCATCGCGTG
>CALGXT010000138.1 GCA_937935255.1 uncultured bacterium
TGCTCCTTTCCAGTTACACTGCACCTTCAATAGTACCAAGCCGGACCACCCTTGGGATTCCTTTTCAAGCCAGTTATCCATAGGCGCGCGGGCGGAGAGAATGGGCCCCTCAGCTCGTCGCAGACGCCTACGCCGCCTGTAGGTAACGTGCGGCCTGTTGCACGTGATATTAGAAACCGCGGGTTTGGAAAATCCGCGGCGATGGTTCGCAAGACCGCGCCTGATCTCGCGGCGCCCCATGATCCTGTTAATCAATTACGGAGCATACCGGAACAGGGATGATCGGAATGCAAACCTCGTTGTGGCCAAATTCGCTCATGAGCGATACAATGCCCTTTTGAAGAGTGTCCAAACGCATATCGCTGGGAGAACGCGGATGGCCGAGCGAACGCTGTATGTGTGTTGTCCGTCGTACGCGCTGCAGAATCCGCTGGAGAAGCGGGATTACACGGCGCGCGCCCGGGCATTCGCCCGGCGCATGAATCTTCGCGTCGTGCTTTCTCCGCTGCTTGATCGGCACCTGCCCAGAGGCACCTGGCTGGACGCTTCTGCGCGGCGCGATGATATGGTGGAGGCGTTGCGCCACAGCGTTGTCTGGGCTTGTCAAGGTGGTTACGGCTGCGTTCACCTGATCCCTTCTTTGCTGGAGGCACGCGCGACTGGGCGCCCGCGGCTCATCGGCTATAGCGATATCACCATCTTGCACGCCTGCTGGCGCCTGCGCGGATGGGGCGAGGGCTACTACGGGCAAATTCCGCGCGAACTCGACGATGGTCGGGAAGCGGGAACGCTCCTGCCGCTCTTTCGCGGACGCGCCCTCCGCCGCTCGAATCAAACCGATGCCGCGGTCGTGGTCCTCCGGCCCGGATGCGCGGAGGGCCCGTGTTTTGCCACCTGTCTGGCCGTGCTCGCCGGTTTGGCAGGCACGCCCGCACTGCCGGATTTGCGCGGCTGCATTCTCGCTGTCGAGGATATAGATGAGAAACCCTACCAGGTGGATTTCGCGTTCGCTCAGCTGCATGCCGCCGGCGCGCTCGACGGCATCGTGGCGCTCATCGGCGGCTCCTTCACCCATCAGGCCCCCCTGGATTACGGTGGGCCGGGCGTGGACGATGTCCTCCGCGCCTGGGGGGAGCGACTCGGCGTCCCTGCGATCTCCCGTCTACCATTCGGGCACCTGCCAGACTCCCTTGTCATGTGCAACGGCCGCCGCTTGCGACTGGAGGCGGAGGCGGACGGCGCCTGGGCGCTCACCTTCGCGCCACGCGCGCCCGGCGAATGAATCTGCTCCTTCTCGATTCGCAGGAAGTGGAGGCGGATGGCAGCGTCGCGCTTTCGGACAGCCGGGCGGTTCATCTACGGGATGTCTTGCGGGTCCGCGCGGGCAGCGTGATCCGGGCCGGACTTATCGACGGCCCCCGCGGCCACGCGGAAGTGGCGGAGATCCGTGCTCTGGAGATTCGCCTTCGCTGCATTTTCGATGAACCCCCCTCTCCGCGTCCGACGGTGAATCTCCTGCTCGCGATGCCACGCCCCAAGGTATTGAAACGCCTGTGGGGACCGCTGGCCGCGGCGGGCGTCGACCGCGTGTTCATCGTCAACGCGGAACGGGTGGAACGAATGTATTTCGATAGCGACGCGCTGACGCCGGCCTTGATACGCGCGCGGCTCATCGAGGGACTTTCACAGGCGATGGATACCCATCTGCCTCGGGTGGAGGTGCGTCGCCGCCTCCGGCCGTTTTTGGAGGATGAGTTTGATGGTCTCGCGCGCGGCGCGCACCGGTTTCTCGCGCAGCCGGGCGACGGCCGCCGAATAGCCGATCTTCTCCGGCCCGGCGAACGGGTATGGCTGGCGGTCGGTCCCGAAGGCGGATGGACACCGTATGAACGCGAGTTGTGCCGCGCACGCGGATTTGTGGAGATTTCGATGGGACCGCGGGTCTGGCGGTCGGACGCGGCCTGCCTCGCGCTGATTGCGCTCGCGCACGACGCGTTGCGCCAATCGCCGCGGGCCGCCGGTGCAGAATGAGGGGATGCCGCATGGAAAAAGTCTTTCGAGCCGCGATGTTCGATCTGGACGGCACACTGGCCGATACGCTGGCGGATATCGCCGCGTGCGGGAATTTTATGCTGGCGGCATTGGGACATCCGCCGCTGCCGGCCGAGCGCTACCGTTATCTCGCCGGCCAGGGCGCACGCGCACTGGTGCGGGACGCGCTCGCCATCAACGACGCCGACCCGCAGGTCGAGCGCGGTCTGACGCTGTTTCGTGAACGCCAGCTTGTCCACGGGATGGATCGCACCGTTCCGTATCCGGGCGTGCCGGAGCTGCTCGACGAATTGACGCGGCGCGGATATCGCCTCGCCGTTCTCAGCAACAAGCCCCACGCGGCAACCGTTGCAATGATGGCCCGCCTCTTCGCAGATTGGCGCTTTGACGTGGTGCGGGGCCATCGCGAAGGGCGCCCCCTCAAGCCTGATCCGGCGGAAGCGCTGGATATCTCCACCGCGCTTGGCGTCCCTGCCAATGAATGGTTTTATCTGGGCGACACACGGGTGGATATGCTTACCGCACGCGCCGCCGGCATGACGCCCGTGGGGGCGCTGTGGGGCTTCCGAGAAGCCGATGAACTCCAGGCCGCGGGCGCCGCAATTCTCCTCCGCCATCCGATGGAACTGATCGCATGGCTCGACGATCGCGGCTAAAGACCTGACCGTGGCGAAAGACGTTCGTCTGCCTTCCTTTTTATGGCTTTTGTGTTCGTGGTGTGAGAAACCCCGTCTCGCATGCGCCAGGGCAAACGCAGCCTAAGGGTTTAATGGGCGTTGGTCCAACGGTGGCCGCGAACCGAGGCAAATGAGAAACTTCTATCGGCGGGAAATCGAGATATGACGCTTTTGAAAGCGCCGTCTAGTGTCGGCCGATGGTACATCCGGCGTCGTGAAAATCGCGGTCATATTCCCAGTGCCACCATTCGGGCAGGTAAGGGGTAAAGCCTGCGGCGGACATGACCTGAATGAGCAACCGGCGATTTTTCCGGGGCGTTTCATGAGCCGGATCGCGATCCTGTAGTTCGAAATGCAAAAGCGCCGCTTCCGGGCCTTCTAAATAGGGCAAGGGTGTGCCCATATCCAGCTCGCGCCCGTCCGCGTCGAGAATGGTCAGATCTAGGGCCCCGCCATAACGGTGTCTGTTAAAACTGAAGACCACATAAATCGGCGGGGCCAGCCGGACAAGCTCCCGGTTCACTTCTTCTTCAGTCCAATCCGGATGCGCGGAGCAAATGCTCAAACGGCTGCACCGAGCCAGTTGTTCCTGCACCGACCACGGGCGCCAGGCGTCAGAAATCAAAAAGTTGAATCCGGCCGGCAGAAGGTCGCGTGCCCGCTCCAAGGCGTCCGCCACCCCAGGACGCGTGCGGCAGCGTGGATCGTCCGTCAATCCCTTCAGATAACATGAACGGCGGCAGACCAGCCCGCGGTCGGCCAGATCCACGAGGGATTCCTCCGCCCGTCGTTCCCACTCGAGCCAATAGGCGATATCCTTTTCCTGGATCAAGTGATCTTTCTACATTTTACCCGGCCGCTGACCGAATCACGAGCGCCGTTCAGCCAGTTCAGGTGGCCGAGCCTCGGCGTCATCCGGACGGCCGCCTCGAATGACCTGGGCGACGAATCCATGGTATTGATAGAGACGGCCGGCGGCGCGGCGCTCCCGTTCCCGAAATCCGCGCGGCACAACATAGGCGACGGTGACATTCCACCGTCCATCGGCATCGCGGGGGACGCGCGTGAGCGGGACGGTTTGGGGGGCGGTCACTCGCGAAGGCACCGCCGCGGTGTCGCCTATGGGCGCGTCGTAGAACGTTACCGCCACATAGGCGTCAGTCATTGCGCCGATCGGAAGCGCGCCCTCTGCGCCGACGACGATGCGCAGCAGCCGCATTTCCTCATACTCCGCCGTGCCGGGAAAGCGGCGATGATCCACCGAAAGGATTCGCAACCGCGGCTCGGCGCTCGATTTGGCCTCCGCCGGCGGAGAACGCCCTGTTGGGCGTGCCGTCACCACCGGAATCCCGCGAGAATCCGTGGCGATACGGCCGAGGCGAAAAATCTCTCCCGCGGCGATCGTATACAACTCCTCGGCGGGTCCCATTTCCAGGATGGTTTCCCAAATTCGCCGTGCCTCTTCAAAGCGGCGTTCCTTTTCGAGCATCCGGGCGCGCTGGGCCAGGGTGGCCGCTGGCGAGAGCGACGGAGTCGGGTCCGCGGCAGCGGGAACGGGCGGTTCTTCCGCCGCGCGCCGGCGTTCCTCTTCCAATTCCTGCCGAATCCGCTCCAGTCGCTCGGCATCTTTCCCTTCTCGCAGCCGCGCCTCGACGTCCTCCATCGCGCGGAGGGCCGGATCGGTTCGTTCTTGGGGGCGCGGCACCCATGCCGGCACGACGGCGGAGCGGGCTTTGCGTTCCGCCCGCCAGCGCAGACCCCAGATGACCAGAAAGGCGATGAGCGCGGCGGGAAGTAGCAGCGCCGGCAGGAAGCGGAGAAGATCGCGACCTCGAAATCGGCGCCGAGAAAACCGAAACGCCAGCGCCCCGATCTCGATCGTGTCGCCCTCTTTCAACTCCGCTTCGCGCACGTCCCGTCCGTTGACGCGGACCGGCGCGTCGGACAGGGCCCGCACCCGCACCCGCGTGCCGTCGTCTTCGAATTCGGCATGGCGCGGCGCCAATCCTTCGCGCGCCCAGATTTGGCAGGAGAGATCGGCACCGGCTTCCACGCGCCGCCGGTGGATAATGCGCGGGCGCCCTCGCTGCGAACCGTTCAAGTGATCCAGACGATACATACCGCAAGACAAAGGTCACTCCAGCGCGGCCAGCGCGCGGTTGACCGCCGCCAGATCGAAGAAAGCCGGATCGAAATCGCCATAGGATTCAATCCAGTCGCGATACGCCGGATGTGAGGGCTGTTTCAAGGCCGCGAGCAACATGGCGTAGCCCGGAGCACCTCCGCAATCCTCGGGCGGAGCCGAACGCCGGCCGGCGAGACAGCGGACGGGCGTTTCGGAGGGGCGCGGCGGGGCGATATCTTCGACAAGAACCTCGTGCCGCCACTCATCGCCGAAATCGTAGCGATAGCGGAACCGTACGCCCGCGTCGCGCGCGACCTGGTCGAGACGCACGCGCGTTTCGTCGCGCATAACGCCTTCATCCTCCTCCTCGATGATGCGGCCGTAAAACACGCCGTCGATCTCGAAGTCGTGCAGATGCATGTTGTGCCAGCCCATGGCGGTCTGGAGAATGCGGTGCAGTGCGCCCAGGGTGACATGGCCAGGAACGATGAGACGACGCCAGACCGGCGGACGCACGTGGAGTAGGGTGACCTTGATCTGATACTGTTGCGCGGGTTCGCCTTCGTTTTGCATCACACCCTCTCGGTATCCGCCGGCCGCCGCACCAGAAGTTCCGGCGCGGTCATGAGTCCGCACGGCACAATCTGATAGGATTCCACATAATCCGCCGGCGCCGGTTGCAATTGACCGGGTCCCGTCCAGTAAGGCCATTTTTCGCGGTAATGCAGCGGCCCGTGCGAATTGCGCCGGTGGCCCAGCACCTCGATCGCCAACTCGATCTCGCCGCCGGAGCGCCTCACCGCATCGGTGATCTCCACCTCCCACGGCGGCCAGGCCGCGACGCCCGCGAGCGCGCCGTCCGCCCAGACGCGCGCGGCCGCGCCCTGAACATCCGGCAGGCGCAGAAACACCCGCTCCTCCGGCGATGCCTCCACCCGCACGCGCCGGGCATACACGACATTGCCGCCGTAGAACGGCAACCCCTGCTCGCACCAATCGCCAATGTGGAGCGATTTCGGACGCGCGATCACGACCGCCGACGCCCCCTCGACGCGAACGCCGAATTCGCCCAGCAGATAGACGATTTCCAGTCCGCTGAACGTCTCCGCGTAATCCAGGCGCATCCGCAGCTCATTGACGCCCCTCCGCACGACGCCCGGCGGTATCGGAATGGTTCGCAGGGAGGCGTCGGTCCACCAGCCGTCCGCCGCGTCGGGATCGAGGGGCGTCCCGTTGATCTCCATGGCGAAGATCTCCGGCCGCTCGACGCCCAGCCACAGGGGACCTTCGGGCGCCGTCTCCACCTGGAAAACATAGCGCAGTTCGACCCGCACGCTTCGGGGGCGTTCGACGGTCGGACGCGCCCACGGCTGAGCCATCCACCCGCTGCGGCGCTCGCCGCCGAGGCGCTCGCGGATGCGCGCGTCCACCCCGAGGATGTCGTCCGCCGATTGTTCCGGTTCCTCGCCGATACGAAACGCGCAGCGATCCAGGACCAACACGTTCGGCTCGGAGCGGCGCAACTCCCACTCTTCGCCTTCGAGCGGAATCCGGCGCGATTCCACGCCCTTCCATCGCGCCGGCGGCAACACGCCGGCGGCGGCGCGCCGAGGAGCCACAAACAGACGGCTGCCCAGCGCCGACAGACTCGTGCGGATGCGCCAGCCCTCGCCATCTTTCTCCGCCTCCGCCGCGTAGACCGCCCCCGTCTCCGGGTCGAACTCCAGCGGCGCGCCGAGGCAGCCCACGAACGCGCGGACGCGGACCTCCGGCCATTCCAGTCGGCGATCGCACGCCCGATCCTGTTCCAGCGTAGGCTTGAACGGCTCGCCGGTGTTGCAGATGAACAGATATTGCGCCTCGGCATCCTCCCGAAGCAGATAGATCGCGGAGGGAATTTCGCGCCCCTCGCCGTCGGCGATCGAAACGCGGCGGGCGACGACCTCCACCGCCGCCGCGACATCGGGTCCGTTGGCGGACACGCGGGGCCCTTCGGCGGCGAAGCGTTCGATCTCGTCCGAGGGCGTGGCGTCCAAACAGGAGGCCACGCGACCGGCGAACACCACCAGTCCCCCTTTGTGGCGAAACGTGCGCAGCAATTCCAGCGTCGAACGCCGCAGAGTGATCTGCGAGGGCACAATCACCGCGCGATAGGCGGCGCGGCCCACCCGCAACTCCGCGCGCCCATCGCGAACCGCGACGCGCGCGTGGCGCGACATGAGCTCCTCATCGCCGAAATCGAAATCCAGATGCGCCTCCAGGAGCCGGTCCGTCGTGGCGCGAAGATCGTCGTCCAGCGCGCGGATTTCGGGGTCTTTACCCCACCCCCGGCGGACGCGCATCCATACGCTCTCGACGGGATGGACCACCAGCACGTCGTGCACCTCGGTGCCTCGCGTCATGACGGCGTTGATGCGGGCGAAATAGTCCTCCACCTTGGCATGGGCGTCCCACCACGGTGATTGGTGGCCGATCGAGGCCGGGTAATCGCGCTTGGCCTCGGCCAGCATCGTGTACCAGTAGAGATGCTGACAGCGCAGGTTGATACCGAGGGCCGCTTGCCAGTCGCCCAGCGCCTTGTGGCCGAGGAACGGGAAATCCCAGCCGGTGCAGCCGTAGGTCTCCGTCAGCCGCCACTTGCGCCCGAATTGATGCGCGACAGAGGACACCTGCTTGGCGGTGATGAATTCACGCCGCCGTTCCGTCAGGAGGTCCATGCCCGGCGCCTGCATATGCTCGTAGAAGCGCATACAGGAACCCACCACGGCGGTCTGACCGGCCAACGTCTCTTCGGACAACACATGGCCGGTGAATAGGATGTTGTGTTTCGCGCACCATTCGCCGCACTGGCGGGCGAAGGCGTCCACAAAGAGGTGTGTAATGCAGTCGTGGTAGTGGTAACGCGCCCGGCTTTCGCCGACGCCTTCCACATCGAACACGAGTTCCATCAGATGAGGCAGCAGATTGTAGCCGTAACGCCGACGAAATATGGATAGCAGCCGGTCGGTCCACGGCAGGCCCGTCCCTTTGAGGACCGTCTGACTCACATCGGCGGGCAACGTGCGTCCGTAATTGGGTTCGTCGGTGAAAATTCCGGGGATGACGCCGCCGAAATCCGCGGAGAAACGGCGGGCATACGCCTCGTACGTGGTGCGCAGAAAGGCCCGCACCGCCGCCGGGTTCATTGTGTCCAGATAAGTCTGTCCGTTATACCACGGGCTGGGATCGCTTATTTTTACGCGGAAACGCGCGATCACGCGGTCCGGCTCGAGCGCGGCGGGGCGGTGGTTCCTTTCGATCGGGCGAACGTCGCGCGCGCGGGCAGGCTCCTCGAGGATGGCCGTGAAGGCGCCCAGTGTCTCGCGGGTCCAGCGGAATTCGCGCGGGTCCTTGAAAAACTCGATTTCGAGCGAACGCATGCGGTATTGGGGGTTGCGCGTGACCAGCCCGCCCGCCGCGCCGGAGGGCCAGCGATCCTCGTCATAAAGCCATGCCTCCATGCCCAGCCGGCGCGCCTCCTCGACGCAGGCGCGCACGGCGTCGAACCATTCCTTCGAGAGATAGGGCGTAGCCAGTCCCACGCGCGAATGCATGAAAAAGCCGCCCAGCCCCATGCGATGCATCACGCGAATCTGCCGTTTCAACTCTTCCGGCTCGAGCCGTCCGTTCCACGACCAGAGCGGCTTGCCCCGAAACGGGGCGCCGGGCTGTTGAAAATCCTTCCATGCGCGCAGAGGAATCGAACTTTTCATCGAGACCCTTCTCCCTTTTCGACGCCGCCCAGCATGGTAAGTTCGGCTGCCCTCGTCAATAGAAAGTTGAGGCCGCGGACAATCCTCGTCCTTTCGTCCGGACGCGCGATCCGCCGCGCGCGAGGCAACTAATGACAAACGCCATGTTCAGGCGGTTCCGGGTA
>CALGXT010000139.1 GCA_937935255.1 uncultured bacterium
GACTGTATCACACTTCGCGAAGTGTGATACAGTCCGGCGGCGCTTCATGCGCCGGGAATGACCGGCGAAAACGAGTGCATATCACCGCCGGGGGGCGCGATATATCCCATCTCGCCTCCCGCCGAAGCGCGTGTAAATTCACTGTCCCTATCGCCCGCGCGGTCTAAAGAATCAACCCTCGTCGAGCGACCAGCGGTAAAGTCGGACGGCGGGGTCGAGTTCCCGCAGCCGCGCGCGAATGCGGTCGGCGGCCTCCGCATCGCGCGCCATGACGCCCATGAACCCGCCGCCGCCCGCACCCGCCAGTTTGCCGCCGAGCGTCCACGGCGCAATCGCGTGGAAGAGCCGATCCAAATCGGGATTGCCGCATTCCGGCGTGAGTTGCTGGAGCGCCTGCCACGCATCGCCCAAGACGCGCCCGAGGTCGTCCAGATCGCCCATCGCCAACGCGGAACGGCCCTCATCCGCCAGCTCCACCAGCCGCCGGATCGCATCGAGCGTTCGCGCGTCGCGCCGCAGGTAGCGTTCGACGACGATTTGCAGGATGTTGCGGGCCAGCCGCTGTTGGCCGGTGAAGACCACGACGAAGCGCCGCTCGAATTCCTCGCGCACCCGCGGCAACAGCGGCACCGGCTCGACCGACATGCGCAACGGTCGCACCGGCCGCGTGCTGACGCACTTGACACCGGGGATCAATCCGCCCGCCTGATCCTGCCAGCCGCCGCCGGTGCGCATGCGCTGTTCGAGGACGAGCACCAGATCGCTGACGGCGCGCCAGTCATCGGGCCCGCCCGCCAGTTGCGCCAGCGCGCGAATGACGGCGGCGCCGAGGATGCTGCTCGTGCCCAGCCCGCTGCCGCGCGGCACATCGGCGCGCGTGCGCAGCCGCACGCCCTGTGTGATCCGTTTCTCGTCGGCGAAGCCCATGATGAACAACGCCGTGCGGACGAGCAGGAAGGGATCCCCGAAATCGTCCGAGCGCGCCGCGGCGAGATCGGCGAGGCGCGCTCGGGCGCCGAGATCCTCGTTTTCCAGCTCCCAAACCGGCTCCTGCAGCGTTTCCGCCTCGACGCGGACGGGGCGGCGGCCGTCGAGCCGCATCGCGAAGTTGAGCACGCGCGCCGGCCGTTCGATGCAGTACGGCGGCGTGTCGCTCCAGCCGCCGGAAATGTCGAACCGAACCGGCAATTCGACGGCGACCTTGCGCGGCGGCAAATCCCGCCGCGGCGGCGGGGGCGACCAGGCGACCGCGCGGGCGACTTCCGACTGCACGGCCGCGAAGGCGCGCGCGGCGGCGTCGCGCGCGGCCGCACCGTCGCCTCCGGCCCCAAGCAAATCGGCGCGCATCTGCCACTGCCGGCTCTCGGCGACATCGGCGCGGCCCAGGATTTCCCGTTCGGCCAGCGCGAAGACGCGCTCGCGGCGGCCGGCGCCGATGATTTGCTCGGCGAGCGCTCGCAGGTTGCGGTCCAGGCCGCCGGCGACGACGCGGTGCACCGCGCGCAACGCCAGTTCCGAGCGCCGGTCGTCGCGTTCGCGTTGTCCGCGCTCGAAATCCGCCGAGGCGTGGAGGTCGGCCATTGAAATCCGCTCCGCGGTCTTCCAGGCATTTCGCCTTCGATCGCCGCCGCCCGCGCCGACGATCCACGCCGTCAATTGCAGGCTGGCCGGCGCCTCTTGCACCGGGAACAGCCGGGCCGCCCAGAGGGTGCGTGTTTCGCCCGGCGCCCACAGATCGTCCGGCGTCACGCCATGGTCGTTTATCCATTGCGCGAAGTCGCGGTTGCAAAAGGTGGCCGTGGCGGCGGCATCGGTGGGGCTGTCGTCCGTTCCGCAGCATAACCTTACGACGCGCTCGCCGCCCCGGAGGTGGGCCTGCCAGAGGCAGGTATTGTCCGGCAAGGCGAACGCTTCGCCGCCGTCATCCACATCCACGACCACGCAGCGCCGGCCGACGGCGGTGTCGGGGCCGAGCCGCGCGCCGATGACGAGGCTGCCGGCGCCGACGCGCGCATCGGGATGGAGGCGCGATTCGATCAACCGCGCCTCCGGATCGGCGAGCGGGCCGTCTTCCGAAAGCAATCGGGCGCGAAGCGCGCCATACCAGGGACGATCCAGGTGGTCGAGGGTTTCGGCCGTCGTGCCGAAGTGCAGAAACATCATTTCGTCGGCGCGGTGAAAGACGAGGCAAGCCTCGCGCCAGGCCTCGAGCAAGGGGCGCGCCCAGCGCCGCCGCTCCAGAGCGGAGCGATGGGCGGGCACGAGGGCGGCGGCGATTTCCTCATAGAGCGAGGGCGCCGCGCCCTCTTCGAGCGCGAGATCGAACGCGCCGGGCCGCGCGGCGGCGGTTTCGGTCAGGGCGCGCGCGACGGCGCCGGTGAACGCCCAGAGACCCGTGTCCAGCAGCGCGGAGCCGCCTTCGACGAGCGCGCCCGCCGCCGCGAGCGCTTCGGGCCTCGCCTTTTGCAGCAACTGGGAAACGCGGCCCTCCGGCGCGCCGACGATGACGCCGTGCCGCCCGGCGAGGTCCAGCGGGGCCGGCGTCACCACCACCCAGCCCGCATCGGCGGGCGGCGCCGCGGCGGCGGCGTCGAAGAGCGGCAGAACATCGCCGGCGAGCGTGACGAGGCCGCCGCCGCGGAGCGCGAACGAGAGCGGCGTGGTCGCCGCCACCAAGTGATCGAGGAGCGTCGGCGCGTCGCAATCGGGATCGGCGAGGATCGGCAACGGCAGGAAAACTTTCCCAAAAAGGTTGGCCCAGGGCACGCGACGGCTATCGCCGCCGGAGTGAATCAACAGCGTCCGCATCGCGGCGGCCCGGTCGAGGCCGACGCGATCGGCCAGCATCCGGAGCGCGTTCAGGGTCGCGCCGCCG
>CALGXT010000140.1 GCA_937935255.1 uncultured bacterium
CACCACCTCGAAAACGCAGTGGTGGAGACCGCGCACGCTGGTATCGCCGATGTACATCGCCGGGCGCTTGCGCACGGCCTCGAGACCGGCGAGGACGGTGATGGAACCCGCGTCGTAGGCGGGGGCGGCGGGGGGATTTTCGGCGGGATTCTGCTCGGTTTTTTCCGTATTGGTGTCGGCCATCTGTTCGCTCCGAATCAACCTTCAAAGGCTATCAAAAAATGCGGCGGAAGTGAAGGCGATTCGACGGCGAAAAAAGCGGAAATCTCGGCCCGAAAAACCGTGGAAGAAACGACGAACATCAAACCGGACACGTTCTCGGGCGGCGGCAACACATAAGACCCGAAGCGCACCCGAAAGGTCTGATCGCGTCCGGCGGCGCCCTGCGCCATGACGTTGCCGGCGACGATGCGATGCGGTTCCAGAGTGTCCTCGTGGACGATCGTCTTCTTGCGGACGCGCTTCTTGATGATGCGCAGTATGATGCAATTATGAGTCAACGTATGGGCCAACCGCTGCCGAACGAAGACCGACGGGCGGTCCCCCTGCCGAGCTTGCTTGCCTCGGTTCCGCGCTGGGCGCGAAGACGGGCCTCCGTCGGGCGTAGATCGGCTCAAAAGGCGGACATGAAGAAAGCTCGAGCGCAGACGGCGGTGATTCGCGAATCCTCCTTCGCTCGTTTTTCTTTCGCCCCAAAGCTTCCCCTCCATCTTCACCCTACGGTGGGGCGGACCAAATATATCCACGGTTGAGACGGGCCTTTCAGACGATTACGGTTCCGTCGCCGCGAATCCTTGCGACAAATGGGCGCCGAGTCCGTCGCGTTGTGCGCACGATGCGCGGCCAGGCGTCCGCCAAAATCGCCGCCAATTGATTGCCCGTGCGATTTCCCGACGCCGACAGCACAAAGACACCTGCGCCCCGACGCCGGATTTCGACGGCCACATCCCGCTTGTAACGAAAATCCTGGTCTCGCGTGATCAGAAATAGTCCAGGCTGCCGAGCCAGAACTTGGAGCACTTCCGTGTCTTTTGCGCCTCGCTGGAAGAACTCTTGAAAGGAGTGAACGGCTATCCCGCGTTCTTTCAGACCCTGGAGAATGGATCGGCCGGACAACGTCTCGTCCAGAACAAATCGGAGGTCAGGCGGCGATTCGATCGTGTCGGATGCGGATCGCTTCATGCACATCTTCCAGCCGAATGTCGTAATCGGCCGCCAGCATTTCGGGAGCGTCGCCCGCGGCGAACCGCTCGGCGATCACCGCCGCGGGAATTCGCGTGCCCGCGATCACAGGGCGACCGTAGGCGACGGCGGGATCAATGACGATGTGGCGCGGCAAGTCCGCGACAAAGGATTCGCGCACATCGCGGGTAAAGGGATAAAATAATTGCGGCTTGCCGGAAGGATCTCGTGCGATGCGGCGGAGATAGACGTCAATGATTTGACGCATTTCCGCCTGCCCTTGTTCGGAGGCGTTGACCAGATGGCCGATCTCTTCAACCAGGAGGCTGAGTCCATCGGTCGCCAATCCGGGGTGTAATAGCGGATAATCGGTCTTGTAGCGGTTCTGAATCCATTGCACGGCCCTGCGAATGGCGGCCATCGGGACTCGATGAGATCGGCGAAGACCCGCGAGCACGTGGGCTTCGAGCAAGTCAAGGAAACTCAGCCGCGCCTTTTCATTCCTGCCCAGCAGCGGCGCAGAGCGGCGCCGTTGGTTTGCCGTTTCGTAGAAACGACCTTGAACCCAAGTCCTCAGGGTAACGGGGTTCAGCCAAAGATACCGAGCCGCCTCGGACAACGGATATCGCGGGGCAAGTCGGAGATCGAAATCACCGCTGGAATCCGTGTTGTTGAAAGCATATCTCCCGTTCTATAACGACGGAAAAACATAAGCCGTTTGGAGATTTTTTCAATCCGATATAGGGCATGTGGGCAAAAAATCAGGGCAGTTTCTTCCGCTTCGACGCAAGAGACATCCATGGGTAAAACAGCCGGCGCGGGAAGCCTCGCCATGACCGCCTTATTTCATGATTTGCAATAAGCGTCCTCCTTATTGCACGATCGCCGCCTTCCGTGCAATAAGAAAGCCGGGCTCGCGCCCGTCCGACCGGGGGCCGGAGGCTTCAGCGAACGGCGAGGGCGATCGCGCAGGCGCAGGCGAGGAGGCCGCCGAGCAGTCCGCGGCGGTTCGGCGGATCGCGCTCCAGCCACGCGGCGATCGGCAGGATCGCCACCGGCGTCAGCGAGGCGACCGCCTGCGCCAGCGCGCCCGGCGCTCGAATCAGGGCCCACAACCATGCGTGGGGCGGTCGCGGTGACGCCGTCCAATGCGACGCCGTCGGCCGCCGCCGCGCGATAGGCGGCGCGGCTCAAGACGACACTGATCGCCAGACTGATCGCCGACCCTCCGGCGCAGACCAGGCCGGTCCACAGCGCGCGGCGGTCCCTCGCGGGAATCCGCGCGCCGGGCGAGACCGCGAGCGCGACGCCGCCGAGAATGCCCGCGCGCCACAGCATCTCCGCGACCGAAAGGCGCGTGCCGAGCGCCATCCACTCCACCGCCGCCGCCACCGGCGCCGCGCCGCAATTGAGCGCCAGCGCCGTCCCGCGCGCGCCGATGCGCCGAAAGGCCGTCATCATCGCGATATCGCCCGCGCCCAGCCCGATCGCCCCGGAGATCAGCAGGCGCCGCCAAGCGCCGCGATGCGCCGGCCAGCCCGTCGCGAACGTCGTCCAGGCGCCGAGCAGGAAAAACGCCAGGAGCAGACGCCGGCGATTGGCCGCCAGCGCGCCGTAGTGGCGCGCGGCGCGCGTGGCGCATACCGCGCCGAACGCCCAGAACATCACCGGCAGGAACGCGATCCACAGGGCCTCGCTCACTCCGCCGCGACGCCCAGCGATGGCGGCTGGGCCGGCGGCGACGGCGGCTTTCCAACCGTCATAACGATGCGTCGGGACATGCGTTCATTCATTCTTTTTCCAGCATATCGGGCAAAACGCGGAGCGAAGTCAGGGTGACCTCGATTTCGCCGAAACGCCGCGCATGGGTTCGTTCCACGTCATGGGCCACGAGGTAATTCTTGCCGTTCGGATAGGCTTGCCGAAACGACCGCAGGGATCGGGGATCGAACCGATCCGCGGACCACTTGCACTCGATCGCCGTCGGCGCCCGGCCGCGGCGCGCGATCACGAAATCCACCTCGTGCCCCCGCTTGTCCCGCCAATAGAGGATCGGCGCGGAACCCCGGCGCGCCTGAAGTTCGTTCAGCGTCAGATGCTCCCAAAGAAACCCCATATCGTCCGGACGGAGTCGGTCCCAGCCCTTGAGGGCGCAGACGAAACCGGTGTCGAAACCATAGACCTTCGGCGCCGAAACGATCTCGCGCGCACGGCGCATGCTGAACGGGCGCAGCACATGGACCAGGTGGGTGGCCTCCAAAACGGCCAGGTAGTTGGCGATCGTCGGGCGGCTGACCTCGCAGGGGGCGGCATAGCCCGACGCCTCGAAAAGGCCGCCGCTTTGCGACAGCACGAGCTCCAGGAATTACTGGAACGACGCGCGCCGCTCCAATCGAAACAGCGTTTGGATATCCTTGGCCCAGTAGGCGTCTATCCAATCCTGAATCTCGACGTCCGGCGGGGCGTCCGCCAGAAAAAACGGCGGCAGCCCGCCGTGGAGCATGCGATGGGCGAGGTCCGTGTTCCGGAAATCCTCCAGGTCGGCCAGAATCATCGGCGTGAGCCGGATGTCCGTTTTGCGCCCGGTCAGCGTGTCGCCGAATTTCGTCGAGGCGCCCAGGCTGGAGGAGCCGGTCGCGATGATCTTCACATCGGGAAAATGATCCGCCGCGATCTTCAAAAGCTCGGAAGGGCGATCCAGACGATGAATCTCGTCCAGCGCCACCCGTTTGCCGCGCAGTCCTTCCAGAAACCGTTCCGGGTCTTCCATCGAACGGCGAACCCGCGGACGCTCGCAATCGCATACTCCACGCCGGGCAGGGACCGGCAGAGCACGGTCTTGCCCGCCCGCCGAACGCCGGCGAGCCAGATCACGCTCCGCCGACGCCACGCCGCTTCAATGCGTTCCAGCCAGTATTGGCGCTTGACCATACGCAACCATATTTTCTTTTGGTGTCACCCAATGCAAGCGCCATTTCGTTCGGATTTCCGCTCGAACGCCCCGCCCGCCGTCCGCAGGAACGCGATCCACAGGGCTTCGCTCACTCCGCCGCGACGCCCGGCAGGGGCGGCGCGGCCGGTTGCGAGGGCGCATCGAGGCTTTCCACCGCGTGTGTCACGTAGCGATAGTCCGGCAACGCGCGGTACGGACGGCCGGCGAGTTTCGTCAGCGCGCGGGCGAGATCGGGCCGCAGTCCGGATTCCGGCAGCTCCTCGAATCCCCGCAACAAAATCTCCGCCTCCGCCGCGCCGCCGAAGCGTTCCAGATAGCGCAGCGCCGCCCGCCGCACGTGGAGATGGTCGGTGCGGCGCTCCGGCGTCAGGGCCGTCGGCGGCAGGACTTTCTTCGTCGCGATCTCCGCCGCGCGCGCCGTCTCCGCGCCGTGGCCCAGCGCGATCAGCGCCTCCAGCGCCGCCGCGCGCGGCGCGGGCGGATCGTCGCCGCCGATCCGGCGCAGGCGCTGAACGAGCGAAGGGATCGCGTCGCGATCGCCCAGCGCGCCGCGCAGCCGAATCGCCGCGGCCGTGACGTCGGGGTCGGCGCGGCCGTCGAGCGCACGGACGCGCGCCGGCCGCGCGGCGTCCGCTTTTGCTCCGCAGCGCCGCAGGGCGTCCATCGCCGCCACGAGCACGGAAGGTTCGTCGTCGTCGAGCAGCGCCCAGAGCGCCGTTTCGGCCTCCGCGCCGCCGACCCCGCCGAGCTGTTCCGCGGCCCGCGCGCGCAGGCGCGGATCGGCGTCGCGGGCGGCTTCCACCAACGCGGCCGCGGGCGAAAGCGCGCGAAAACCGCCCAGCGCGCGCACGGCGGCGGCTTGCGCGAAGAAGCTGCGCCGCCGGCGGATTTCCGCGGCCAACGCATCGAGCGCGAACGCGTCGCCGTCGAACGCGCCCAGCGCCTCGCAAAGGATCGGCCAAAGCATCGGATCGGTTTCCGCCGCCAGACGCCGCGCGAGCGCCGCCGCCGCGCCCGCCGGTTTGAGCCGCGCCGCGGCGGCGAGCGCGGCGGCGGCCGCGGCCCCGCGCTCGCGCCCCAGCGCTTCCACCGCCATCGCGCCGAAAGTCGCTGCGTCCTCGGCGGTCAGCGAATCGAACGCCGCCTGCCGCGCCGCGGCGTCGGCGCTTTCGAGCGCGGCGCGCAGGAGCGGCGCGCGCGCCTCGTCCGTCCGTCGGGCGCGGGCGCGGACGAGGCGCGCGCGAACGCCGGAATCCGGCTCGGCTTCGAGCCGCCGAACCGCAACTTCCGGCGTCCAGGCGAGGATATCGGCGCGATCCGCAGCGGCGGCGCGCGCAAGGGGACTGGAATCCTGCAATCCGCGCTCGACGATGTCGGGCCGTCGTTCGAAAAACGCGCGCGGCGCCGAGGCGTACAGCGCGGCGCGCACGGCGGAATCGGAATCGCCGGCGAGTTTCTCCAAAATACCGTCCTCCGCCGAGGTTCCGAGTTGCGCGAGCGCGTTGAGCGCGAGGGCGCGCACGCCGGGGTCGTCATCCGCCAGCCGCGCCCGGATCGCCGCGGCGTCGGCGGCGTCGCCGATGCGGCCGAGCGCTACAATTGCCTCGCCGCGGCGAATCGGATCGGAATCCTTCAGCAGGCCCCGAAGCAGAGCGTGGGTCGCCGCGTTTTTGACGGGCAGAACGACGACGAACTCGTCCGTCGCCGGCGCGGGTTCCGCCGCGCCGGCGATCCCCGCGAGGGCGAGCGCGATGATCGCGATTCCGACCGCGAGCCGTTTTCCAAGGCTTGGAAGACCCCCGGCCATATTTTTCCAAGGCTTGGAAAAAATCGGGTCTCGGCTTTCCAAGGCTTGGAAAACGTCAGCGATCGGTCGCGAATTTTCTGCGGAGTCGGGCATACGCGAGGATTCCCAATACGGCGGAAGCGGCGAGCGAATGGCGCAGATGGCGGGCGGCGTCGAGCGCGCCGCCGCCCTCGGTGCGCAGGACGGACCAGGCGACGAGGAAGGGATTGGCCTGCTCGAGCGCGCGGCGCGGAGCGTCGCCGAAGCGCGCGGGCGCGAGGAACGGGGCGAGCGTGGCGGCGACGACGGCGAAAATCAGCGCGTAGGCGAGCGCGGCGGCGGCGGACGAGTGGCGCGCCCACGCCGAGGCGAAGAGGCCCGCCGCGACGGCCAGCAGCGCCGTGGCGAGAACGATCGCCGCGGCCAGGAGAATTTCGCGGAGCGTATTGAGCTCCATGACGTAGATGACCGCCCAGAGCGGCGCGGCGCCGACCAGCAGCAAAAGCACGAAGAGCAGCGCCGTTTGCGCCTTCCCCGCCAGCAGCGCGAACGGCCCCAGCCGCGTCATGCGCAGCGGATCGAAGAGTCCCGCTTCGACCTCGCGGGTGATCGCGCCGGCGGTGAGCGCGGGGCCGACCAGCGCGACAAGCGCGATCTGGAAGGCGAGGGCGACGGCCTTGATGCCATCCGGCGAGTAGCCGCCGAGCCGGCCCGCGATCAGGATCACCAGGAGCGCCGAGAAGGCGAGGCTGAGGTAGAGGCCGCGGACGATCCAGACGCCGCCTTGGGCGCGCGCGCGCAGCTCGCGGGCGAAGACGGGATTGACCCATCCGGCCAGCAGGCGTTTTCGGCGTTGCGGATCCACGAGGTAGAACGGGAAGCGGAAACGGCGGCGCGCAAGTTCGCGGGGGTCGTCAATGACGCGGTCGGCGCGGCGCGGCGCGGCGGGGCGGCGCTGGAACTGCGCGATCAAAAAGAGAAAGAGCAGTCCGCCGCCGAGCGCGGTCCAGCGCAGGAACAACCGCCAGGCGGGAACGAGCCCGCCGGTTTCGCTCCGCAGGATCGAGGAGAGGGCGGCGAGCGGGCTGGCGGACTGAACGCGGCGGGCGAGGTCGGCGAGATCGGGCCGCGCGCCGAGGATCGCGGCGATGACCCACGGCCCGGCGAGCCAGGCCAGCAGCGCGGCGTAGGCGCGGATGAGCGCGGTGTGGCTGTCGCGCGCGCCGCTGGAGATCGCCAGCCCGATCAGCGCCGCGCCGGCGGCGGTGGCGGCGACGACGCCGTAGAGGCGCGCCGTTTCGGCGGCGGAGACCGCGCCCAAGAAAAACGTCGCCGCGAAAAACGGGAACGACAGCGCGATGAAAACGCCGAGCAGCGCGAGGGCGGAGACGATCTTCCCGAGCGCCAGCTCGTGCGGGCGCAGGAGCGTCTGGAACAACAGGTCGTAGGTGCGGCGCTCCTTTTCTCCGACGATCGCGACCGCCGAAAACGCCGGCGCCAGCAGCAGCGTGAGGATCAACAGCGCCGAGCCGAATATCGCCGCCAGCGAGCGGGACGATTGCGCGGCGAGCGAATAGACCGCCCGTTCCGGCCAGAGCGCCGCCAACAGCGCCGCCAGCGCGCCGAGATAGAGCGCCGCGCCCAGCGCCGCGCGCCGCCGCCGCAGGCCCTGCGCCGTTTCGCGAAGGATGACGGGGCCGCCGATCATTCCGCCACCCGCCGTTCGCCGGCGCGCGCCGCCTCAGTGCCGCTGAGATAGATTTGCTCGAGGTCCGGCGGCGGTTCCGAGAACGAGACCACCGGCACGCCCGCGCGCGCCAGGTCGCCCAGCAGCGCGGCGATCTCGCCGTCGCCCGCGTCGAAGGCGACGCGAATCAGGCGGCCCACCGTCTCGCGCACCTGGAGCCGCTCCGGCGGGCGCAGGCCGCGCAGGACGGCGACGGCGCGCTCGATATCGCCGAGAACTTCGATATCGAGCAGCCGTTCCTGCCGCACCTGGCGCAGAACCTCCTCGACCGTGCCGGCGACCAGCAGGCGGCCGCGCTCGATGATGCCGATCTTGTCGCACACCGAGGCCAGTTCGGGGAGGATGTGGGAGGAGACGATCAGCGTCTTTTTCTCGGCGCGCAGGCGCTTGAGCAGCTCCCGGATTTCGATCCGCGCGCGCGGATCGAGGCCGTTGGTCGGCTCGTCGAGCAGCAGCACGGCGGGATCATGCACCAGGGTTTTCGCGAGGCCGACGCGCTGGAGCATGCCGCGCGAGAGCGAGTCCACGAAATAATCGCGCATGGCCTCCGCGCCCGCGAGCGCGAGCGCGCGCTCGATGCGTTCGCGCCGGCGCCGCCGCGGAATGCGATAGGCCGCGCCGAAGAAATCGAGATATTCCCACACGCGCATGCCGGCATAGACGCCGAAGCCGTCGGGCAAATAGCCGACCAACAGCCGCGCGCGCCGCGGATGACGCGCCACATCCACGCCGGCGACCCGCGCTTCGCCCGAGGTCGGGCGCAACAACCCGGAGAGGATGCGGATCGTGGTCGTCTTGCCCGCGCCGTTCGGCCCGATGAAGCCGAAGATTTCGCCCTCGCCGATGCTGAGGTTCAGGCGGTCGAGCGCGAGCACGCGGCGATAGCGCTTGGTGAGTTCGCGGGTTTCGATCATGGTCGGATTCCTCCGGGCGGAGCGGCGGCGACGACGCGGCCGGACAATTCGATATCAAGGTCGCGCACGATCCACGGCCGCGTGAGCGCCCGCCCTTCGGCGCCCGGCCGGCGCCGAACCTCCGCCGTCAAACGCACGGCCCGCGCGCCCGCGTCGTAGAAATCCGCCGCGCGCTCGACGGCGACGACCTCGCCCGCGGGCAACTCGCGCGGCGGTCCGCCGTCCGCCGGATGCAGGCGGGCGATCGCCTCGAAATCGTCCGGCGTCACGCGCCGGAACACGCGCAGCTCCTCCGCCGCGAGATCGGGCGCGTCCTCCGGCAGCGAGAAGACGAGCGTGAAGGTTTCGGGTTGGAATCCGGCATAAAAGCCGTCGGGGTGCGCGACGAGCGCGGGAGAGCGGCGTTCGATGCGGACGGGCAGCGCGCCGCGCGGGTAGCGGACACGGCCATCGGCGCCGCCGTGGCGGGTCTCGGCCGCCACGCGAACGAGCCCGAGCGCGATACGCGCCGCCGGCGGTTCGCTCGGCGCGAGAGGGGCGCGCGGCTCGGCGCTCCAGTAGGCGAGCGTCGGGGCGTCCCACGCGGCCGCGTCGCCGGCGCGGGCGCGGAGGGCGGCGAGCGCCGCAAGGGAATCCGCATTCGAATCGAGCGTCGGATACAGCGCGGCAAATGCGCGGGCGCGGGCGAGATCGCCGGCGCCGCGCACGGCGCGCGCGCTAAAGACCATTTCCGCGCGCGCCGTATCGGGCCGAATCGGCGGCGTCGCGCGTTCCTCGCCGGGCGCGAGGTCGCCGAGCGGCGCGACGAGCCGTCCGATGCGCGCGAAGGCGTCTTCCAGCGGCGCGGGGCTGGAATTCTTCACGCGCAGGCGCAGGCCGTCGCCCTCGAAGCTCGCCGTCACCGTCGGCGCCACGCCCTCGGCGAGACCGGCGACGGCGAGGGCGCGCACCGCGCGCGTCCGCACGGCGAGCGCCGGAATTTCGAGGCCGCCGCGCCATTCCGCCTCGAACCGTTCGGGCGGCGTCGCGTATTCCAGGCCGGGACGCGGCGGCGTATGCGCGTCGGCCCCGCGCACGCGAAAGGTTCCGCCGGCCGGGGCATAGAGCCCCAGCGCCGCTTGCACCGCGAAGCCCTCCTGTCCCGAACGCCCGCGGGCCTCATAAATCTCGATCATTTGCGGTGAAGCCGCTTCGGACATGGGCCGCCCCCGAAGCATTACGACCAGACCCGTCGCGATCGCCAACAACCGCGCGACCGCCCAGCCGGCCGCCGGATGGCGGAGGAGCCGTCCGACGAGGATCGGCGTCATCACAAGCGCGATGACCGCGATCAGATACCGGCGCACGCCGGCGGCCGACAGCACGTTCAGCCCGGCCATTTCCTGAACCAGCGGTGGCAGCGCGTCGCGCGCGCCCAGCCGGCGCGCCGCGAAGCGCGCGCCGGCGGGCGGCGCCGGGATGTGGCGACTCCAGAAGGCGGCGGCGCCGGGCCAGGACTCGAAGGCCTCGTCGGCGAGATCGAACGCGAGCGCGATCACACGGCCCGCGCCGTATTCGCGCTCGGCGACGAGCGGCGATTCCGGTGGGCCGAGCCGCGCGCGGCCCGCGCGCAACGTCAGGGGCCGCGCGAGGATGCCGTTCGGCGCCCGGAATGGCGATGCCGCGCCGGATTCCGTGTCGAGCGCCGGGAGCGACTCGACGCGGACGGGCGGCCCGTAAGCCGTGGGGAGGAGCGGTTCCAATGGGCCGTAATCTTCGGGATGGAAGCCCGGTCTCGGCACAATCACCCAGACTCCTCCTTGCGCGATCCAGCGGCGCAGCGCCTCCGCCTGAAAGGCGTCCGGCGCGCGCCCGCCGAGGGCGCCGGTGATAACGATGTCGGCGGCGGCGAGCAATCCTGCGCGGCGCGGCAGGGCGGCGGGGGCGACGAAGGCGCGCTGGCAGACGATTTCGCCCTCCCGGTCGAGCCGTCGGCGGAGGTGGGTGTAGGAACGCGGTTCCGCCTCGGCGATGAGGATGAGCGGCCGCTCCTCCGGCGACAGCGCGCCCATGACGGAGAGCGAACTCCAAACCGCGGCCCCGCCGTCGCCGATCGAGGTCATGGCGTATTCGACGGGCCGCCCCTCGTCGTGCGACCGGCGATCGGGGAAAATCGGCAACTCGACCGCGATCCGGCTGCGCGCGGGCAGGGCGAAGGCGCGGGCTGTGGAAAGCGTTTGGCCGGTGACATCGCCGGCGAGGGTGACGCGCGCCAGCGCCGCGACGGCGGGGCCGGGGTTCTCGATTTCGAGGGTGAGCGGGTTCCATTCGCCGAGCCGCGCCTGGAAACCGAAACCGGGCCGCGCGTGGACGATGCGCGGGCGCGCCGCCGCGCCCGGCGACTCGGCGGCCCGTGAAAGCGCGGCCGCAAACAACAGCGCGCCGCCGGCGCGGAAAACTAACCGCGCCGCCGACGTCGTGACTCGGATGATTGGCGCCCGCATGAGCGGTGAATGATTCGCTGCGCGCCGCTAAATTGTCAATCGCGCGCGCTCGGCTGCCGCGCGGTGGTCGCGGAGTTTGAGCGGCGGTCCCAGCCACCGCGGGCCGTCGCAGCGGCGCCGAGGCGCGATTTTATTGCGGCGTTTTCCACTTTTTACAGTTCACAGGACTGTATCACACTTCGCGAAGTGTGATACCGTCGTCGCCGCGGCAGAGAGGTTGGAGGGGACAGAGCCCGACTCGCGGCCTGTCTCCGGCAACAGGAGGTTCTGGATGCGGGAGATCGTTGTGCGCCGAGCGCAGGACCCCGATCAGCGGGACCGCCGCCGCGCGGACATCGCCGTTTCTCTCAGGGCGCGAGAACGCCGTTCCCGGCTCAATGTTCAACGCCTCGACCGCGTTTTGATTAGCGGATTTCCTGCTCCCATTCCCCTCAATGCGCAGTCTCACACTTTCGAAATGGTGAGACACTTATTTTGAGAAATATGCTGTTTTTACATCAATTTGATTATCTCATACCTTCGAAGGTGTGAGATAATCAAGCGAGCGCAAAGGCGTTCAACAGAAGACCGGGGAGGCCTTGGAGATAGAGGCTTGGAGGACGATTCGAGGAGGTAACCCCGAGGTTTTTGCGGGTTGCGGGCATGTCGGAGTTTTTTGAACCACGAAGAACATGGAAATCCCGAGCCATTACAGCGCCGCAGCGATACCGATGCGCAATCCGCACCCCGCGGAGTGAAAAGCCGACAGGACGGCCCCGACGCCTTCGCTCTGAACAGCGCGGGGCGCCACCGGCCTCCACGTTCCGGCCCGTGATCGAGGCCGGCCGGATTGTTCGGCGCACATCCGGCCTTGCCTCGCAGCGCGCGCAGACTATGCCGCCGCCGCTGTGTATTCTGCTCTTCGCGCTCTTCGGGGTTGAGTCCCATTTTCCTTCCAACCCTCGAACTTTCCGTCCGTTTTCGGCGTTGAACGCCCGCCGTTTTTCGACTATTGGAAGACGTAAGCATCGAAACTCGCGCGGGAGCGGAAATTATGTTGACCGATCTCGATCTGCACTTGCACGCCGAAGGCACGCATTATCGGGCCTGGCTCAAAATGGGGGCGCATCCGACCACGCACAACGGCGTCGAGGGCGCGCACTTCGCGGTCTGGGCGCCCAACGCGACGGCCGTCAGCGTCGTCGGAGATTTCAACGGCTGGGACGCGCGGAAGCATCCGATGAAACCGCATCGCAATTCCGGCATCTGGCAGACGTTCATCCCGGGATTGCGGCCGGGCGACATCTACAAGTATGAAGTGCGCGGTCGCAACGGCTATTGCCAGCAGAAGGCCGATCCCTACGGCTTCGCAGCCGAATTGCGCCCCAAATCCGCGTCGCGCGTCTGGGACCTGCGCCAATATCGCTGGAACGACGCCGACTGGTTGGCGCGGAGGCGCGAAACCGACTGGCTGCACCGCCCCATCTCAATTTACGAAGTCCATCTCGGCTCCTGGCGTCGCAAGCCGAACGGCGACTTTCTGACCTATACCGAACTCGCCGACAAACTGATCCCCTATGCGCTCGATCTCGGCTACACCCACATCGAGCTGCTGCCGATTACCGAGCATCCGTTCGACGGGTCCTGGGGCTACCAAACCATCGGTTACTACGCGCCGACCGCCCGCTACGGCACGCCCGACGATTTTCGCGCGTTTGTGGACCGATGCCATCAGGCCGGCCTCGGCGTCATCCTCGACTGGGTTCCCGCGCATTTTCCGAAGGATGCGCATGGATTGGCCTATTTCGACGGGACGCACCTCTACGAGCACTCCGACCCCCGCCAGGGCGAACACCGCGATTGGGGCACGCTCATCTTCAACTTCGGCCGCCACGAGGTGCGTTCCTTCCTCCTCTCCAACGCGCTTTTCTGGGCGGAGGAATACCACGCCGACGGGTTGCGCGTGGACGCCGTCGCCAGCATGATCTACCTCGATTACTCGCGGAAGCCGGGCGAGTGGATTCCCAACAAGTACGGCGGGCGCGAAAATCTCGAGGCCGTCGCCTTTTTGCGGAAGTTCAACGAAGTGATGCACGCCGAGTGCCCCGGCATCCTCACCATCGCCGAGGAGTCCACCGCCTGGCCCATGGTCTCGCGTCCGACCTACGTCGGCGGGCTCGGCTTCAGCCTGAAATGGAACATGGGCTGGATGCACGACACGCTGCAATACATCGCCCGCGACCCCGTGCACCGCAAATACCACCACAACGAGCTGACCTTCTCGCTGATCTACGCCTTCAACGAGAACTTCATCCTCCCGTTCTCCCACGATGAGGTCGTCCACGGCAAACGCTCGATGCTCGACAAGATGCCCGGCGATCTCTGGCGAAAATTCGCCAACCTGCGGTTGCTCTACGCCTATTTCTGCGCCCATCCCGGCAAAAAACTGCTCTTCATGGGCGGGGAAATCGGATCATGGGACGAATGGAAATTCGACGCCGCGCTGCCGTGGTCCGTGCTCGACTATGAACCCCATCGGCGCCTGCGCGACCTCGTTCGCGATTTGAACGGCCTCTATGCCTCCTTGCCGGCGCTCCACGAACGGGACCACGAGAGCGAGGGCTTTTGCTGGCTCGAACTCTACGACGCCGATCAATCCGTGCTCGCCTTCCTGCGGCGCGGCGCGCGCCCGACCGACGCGCTCGTGTGCGCCTTCAACTTCACGCCGGTGCCGCGCTACGGCTACCGGATCGGCGTCCCGTTTCCCGGACGTTACACCGAAATTCTCAACACCGATGCCGAAATCTACGGCGGCAGCAACGTCGGCAACCTCGGCGGCGTGGATTCGGAGCCGCGGCCCTGGGGCGGGCAACCGCATTCGGTCGCGATCGCGCTGCCTCCGCTGGGCGCCGTTTTTCTCCAGCCGCCGGCCAACGGCGGCGTCAAATCCGACGTGGAGTCGGTCGCCTCGGACTCCGCGAACACGAACAACGCCGAAGCGAAACCCGCCGACGCCGCGCCCGCCGCCGGCGGGGACGCCGCGCCCGCGCGCTGACCGCGGGGATGCGTCCGGCCATGGATCGCCTTCTGCGCGAGCCGCTCGCGAGAACCGCCGTCGAGCTGTTGCGCCGCTTCAAAGGTCAAACGTACGCCTTTGGAACGGACGCGCTCGACCGCGCCGGACCTTTCGCCGCCGCGTTGGGCCGAAAGGCGCTGTTCGTCGGGAACGATTCTCCGTGGTTGCATCCCGCGATCGAGTCTATCGCCCGCTCGTTGCGCGCGGCGGGCGTCGAACCGCTCGGCCCGATCGCCGGCGCCCGACCGAACTCGCCGTATGAAGACGTTTTTCGGTTGCGCGCCGAGATCGAGGCGCGCCGCCCCGCGGTGTTGATCGGCGTGGGCGGGGGCTCGACCCTTGACGCTTTGAAGGCGGCTTCGGCGCTCGCGGCGCTTTCGCCCGGCCGGGACGATCCGGAACCGTTTTTCGGAATCGGTCGGGTATCCGAAGCCGCGCGGCGCGCCTCCGCGCGCCTGGTCCCGTTGCTCGCCATCCAGACCGCGGCTTCGTCCGCCGCGCACCTGACGAAATACTCCAATATCACCAATCCGGCGACCGGCCAGAAGAAGCTGATCATTGACGAAGCGATCGTGCCGGCGCGCGCGATCTTCGATTACCGCGTCAGCGTCTCGATGCCGCGCGAATTGACGCTCGACGGCGGGCATGACGGCCTTTCGCATGGTCTGGAAGTCTATTTCGGCGCCCGTGGCGCGGCGCTGGAGACCGTCGAGCCGATCGCGCTGGCCGGCATCGAATTGATCGTCCGCCATCTGCCCCGCGCGGCGGCGGACGGCGGCGATCTCGAGGCGCGATGCGCGCTCGGTCTCGGCACGGATCTGGGCGGTTACGCGATCATGGTCGGCGGAACGAACGGTCCGCATCTCAACAGCTTTTCATGGGTGGAACTCCTGCCGCACGGTCGCGCAGTCGCGTTGATGAACCCGTACTACGCGGTGTTTTTCGCTCCCGCGATCGAGCGGCAATTGCGCTCGGTCGGCGCGATCTATCGCCGCGCGGGCTGGGCGGGAGAGGAAGTGGAGCGCGCGCGGGGTCGGGAATTGGGTCTCGCCGTGGCGCGCGCCATGCAGCGGATGAGCCGCGCGATGGGGTTTCCGACGAAACTGGACGATATCCCCGGATTCGGCGAGGAGCATATTCGCCGGGCGCTCCGCGCGGCCAAGAATCCGCAACTGGCTTCGAAGCTGGAGCAAATGCCCGTGCCGATGGCGCCGGAGGACGTGGATCGCCAAATGGGCGCGGTGCTCGCCGCCGCGCGCGCGGGCGACCTCGACCGGATCGCGCGCCTGTGAGCCGCCGGTGGCGCGGAAGTCGGTTCCCTGCGGCGAAAGAGTTGAGGCGGAAGCCCCCTCGTCGGGCTTTTGCCGGCGACGCATGAAACCGGAGCGAGGCATAATCTTTTATTGAGACTCACTCGCCGGTTCTTGACCCCTCTTTCGCGTCACTGGGGCGAAGCGGGTGGGCGCCTAGGCAAGAAACGATCGTTCCTTAGCTGTCAGCGCGCTCCGAACCTGCCGCGGCGAGTGTATCACACTTCGCGAAGTGTGATACACTCCATTGAGGGGGAAGAAAAGGGACAGGGAATTTCTGGCGCGGCACCAATATCACCAATCCGGCGACCGGCCAGAAGAAGCTGATCATTGACGAAGCGATCGTGCCGGCGCGCGCGATCTTCGATTACCGCGTCAGCGT
>CALGXT010000141.1 GCA_937935255.1 uncultured bacterium
GTTCCAGCCGCTCCTCCGCCTGGAGAGAGACCTCGACGGGGGGCGATGGGCGCGTCAGCGGCACGACCACCCATCGGATCAGGATCAGCAGCAAAGCCGCATGGGCGAGAATCGCGCCGAAGGGCCCCCAGATATGGTCCACGGCGCGCGCCCAGCGCGGGCGCTGCGACCGGCCTTCGCGCTGAGCGCGGGCCAGCGCGTCCGCGGCGGCGATTTCGGCGGCGCGGCGGTGGTAAAAGAGATTCAGATCGTTATCGAAACGCGCGGCACGCACGAAGCGCCGGGCCGCCTCGGGGTCGGCGGCGAGGGCGCGGTCCAATTCGCACGCCTCTTCCGGCGAGAGCGCGCCGTCGAAATAGCCCTCGATCAATGCTTCGATCCGTTGAATCTCGTTTTCCTTCATGGCGTTCGTTCAGTGCAGGGCGGCGAGTTCGCGCTCGACGCATTTCCGCAGCGCCGTGCGCAGGCGCGAGAGCGCCTTGTGGGCGGCGTCGAGCGTGGTCGCCAATCGTTCGGCCACTTCGTGCAGCTTGAGCCGCGCGTCGTAGCGCAGTTCGAGCAGCCGCCGCGATTTTTCCGGCAGCAGGGCGATGCAGTGGCGCAGGGCCTCTTCCCGCGTCGTGTCGGGGGCCGCTTCCGGCTCTTCTTCGTAGGCGTGCAGCAGCGCCTCGATCGTTTCCGGCGAAAACGGCGCCGGCGCGCGGCGCGCGCGGTCGAACGACTGCAGGGCTTGCCGTACGGCGATGCCGCGCGCCCAGGCGCCGAACGAGCGGGAGCGATCGAACTCGTCGAACTTTTTCCAAAGCACAAGGGCGACATCCTGAAACACGTCCTCGGCCGCGACGCGATCGCGCACCATGGCGCCGATGACGGCCCGAAGGTCGTCCTGATGCCTCAAAAAATGGCTCAAAAATTCCGCTTGCCGATCCATGCGCCCTACGGTGCCCCCGCGGCGGCTTTGCCGTCAACACCTCCTCTTCCGCGCTGGAGGCGGAATTGGACGGGCGAGGCCAATAAAAGCGCGTGAATGGGAAGCCGTCCAAGCGCAAGACCGCAAGCGACAGAGTCGGCCGCGCGGCCCGCCTTCGGCCTTCGGGCTTCGGCGAGGCAAACGGCGCCGCGAAAAACCGGAGGGTAACTTGACGGTTGAAAACTCGAAGCTCGAAGTCCGCGGTCCGAGGTCGGAGAGGATTCACCGCGGAGACGCAGAGGACGCGGAGAGGTAGGGTGCGGCGGCCCGCCGCGCCGTTGAGGAACCCAGTGCGGAGGTCGGAAGTCCGAGGTCGAAGCGGAACAGGGACAGGGAATGCGAATTTTACCGACACGAATTCACATAACACTTTCTATCAGCGTCATACGGCGGCATTAGGGACAGGCAATTTGTTGCCGGTGTATCACACTTCGCGAATTGTGGTACAGTCGGAACAAAAAAAAGATTGAAACCGGAGAATGGGGACAGGCAATGTCAATCGCCTTTCCAGTCATTGTTCTTCAATGTCTTGCGAATCTGTGTCCGAATCCGTGCCTGTCCCTTCAGACTTGCTCTGCCGCCTTTTTTCGAGTGGCGCGGGGCGCAAGGTAGCCTGCACGATGCGGCCTGCGCGGGCGGAAAACTCTTTCCCTGTCCCTTACGCGCTTAGACCGCCTGTTCCCGGCGCAGCGCGAAACCTATTTGCCTGTCCCCATAGGAAACCTATTTGCCTGTCCCCATAGAACTCGGCGTGGCGACCCGCCTCCCGGAGCAGATCATCATCGAGTTCGACATTTGTTCGAATGCAAAAGATATGCGCCGTGCTTCACAAATTGTGCAATAACGCGGCCTTCAAAATCTTTTCATTGGCGGGAAAACGAGTAGGATGCGCCGAGCGCTTTCCCAACCATAAGAGATCGCCATGCCCTATCTGATTTTTGGAGCGCTGATCGCGCTGATGATCGCCGCCGTAGTGTTCTCAAATCTGGCGGAGAAAAAGCGGCGCGAGGCGATCGGCGCCTGGGCCGCCGCCAACGGTTTGAGCTTCAGCCCCGCCAAGGAATTCGGGTTTGACGCGCGGTTTCCCGCCTTCGGCGCCCTCCGGCAGGGCGAGCAGCGCTACGCCTACAATATCCTGTCGGGCCAATGGAAAAATCGGCCGTTCACGGGGTTCGATTACCATTACGAAACATACTCGAGGGACTCGAAAGGACACCGGCAGACCCACCACCATTATTTCTCGGCGGTCGTGATCGGCAGCGCCGTCCCGCTCAAGCCGCTCAGAATCCGTCCCGAAGGATTGTTCGACAAACTGGCCGCGGCGTTCGGCTTCGACGACATTGATTTCGAGTCCGCCGAGTTCAGCCGCAAATTCCACGTCAAGTCGCCCGATCGCAAATACGCGTATGACGTGTTGCACCCGCGCGCCATCGAGTTCTTGCTTCAATCGCCGGTGTTTTCGCTGGAGTTCGATGCGAAACAGGTCATCGCCTGGCGCTCGAAGAAGTTTCAACCTCCGGAGTTCGAACAGGCGGCCGGAGTCGTCCATGGATTGCTCGACCGGATGCCGCAATATCTGATCGCGGCGATGAAGGAGGGAACGCGCTGATGAGCGCTGTCGTTTTTGTGATCGTCGTCGCGGCCGTCCCGCTGCTGTGGCTCATCGGCACCTATAACGGGCTGGTGCGCCTGCGCAACCATTGCCGGGAATCCTGGTCCGGCATAGACACTGAACTCAAACGCCGCTACGACCTGATCCCGCGGCTGGTCGAGGTTGTGAAAGGCTACGCGAAACACGAGCGCGAGGTCTTCGAGCGCGTCGCGCAGGCGCGGTCGACCGCGGTGAACTCGAACGGAAGCCCCGCGAGCCAGGCGCGCGACGAGAATGCGCTCGTCGGGGCGATGAAGGGGCTTTTCGCCGTGGTAGAGCGGTATCCCGATCTCAAGGCCAGCGGCCATTTTCTCGCGTTGCAGGCGGAGCTGGTCAACACCGAAGACCGCATCGCCGCCGCGCGCCGGTTCTACAATGCGAATGTCCGCGATTTCAACACGCGGCGAGAGGTCTTTCCGGCGAATCTGCTCGCCGGGCTGTTCAAGTTTGAGCGCGAAGAGTTTTTCGAAGTCGAAGACCGCACCGTTCGCGCGGCGCCGAACGTTCAGGTTTAGGAAAAATCGCGAAGGCGCGAAGGCCGCCGAAATTTCGCCCGCGGAGGCGTCGCGGGTTTTCCAAGCCTTGGAAGCAAAGGCCATCCGAATTTCCAAGGCTTGGAAAATGGGGGACTTGTGTTTTGAGCGCGGGATCCGAGGTCGGCATCTATTTGCCGGCCCCCCAAGGGCCTCCGTCCAACGAAAGGCCCACCAGTTGAGCGTCCGTCTCATTCATGCTCCGACCACTATACACCGCAGCGGCGGCGAACGTCACAAAGCGGCGCGGCTGGCAACCGCGCGCGGGGACGGGCGCCGGGGCGTGCGAGCCGCAGCGGCTGCGCCGGCGCGACCGCACGCAAACGAACGTGCAAAAGTAAGATCGCCGACGGCGGGAACGATCGAAGCGGGGCGGCTGGGCCGCCCCGCTTTATTATTCCGCCGACGCGACAGGCGCCTCGCGCCCTTTCGCTGCGCCTTTCGGCGATAACGGCGGTCAAAAGAATAAAATTCAACCGCGAAGAGCGCGAAGAACACGAAGCGGAAAAGGCGGCGATGGCTTTGCGGCCTTCGCTCAGTACGTTTTCAGCCAATCCATCTGGCCGATGGGTTCCAGGTAGCCGACGCGGCCGTCGCAGCGAGCGTCGAGCTGGTGCGGGGTGAAAGACCGAACGCTGCCGTCGGCGAAGGCGGCGTTCAGGCGTCGGTCGTGCCGGAAGTGCCATTTCGGCGGCGGGGAATTGTCGAGGCAATACCACTCTTCCAGCATCGGATTCGACGGCGAAGCCGGCGCCTGCCAAGTGTTGATCTGGGCGGAATCGGCCCAGGCGATCGTCATCGAGGGCCGGGCGACCTGTTCGCGCCGCCGGATGCCGGAATACTCGCTCAAGTACAGCCCTGCGATCATGAACGAGTTCAACGCGTAACCGTAGCTGGCGATTTCGAATTTCCGCTTGAAATAAGGGGCCTCAAACGGAAATGCGGGACACAGCTCCACGCCGCCGACCTGTTGCACATAGGGCCACAGTCGGGCGCGGGTCTTATCCAATGAGCGCCGGCCTTCGGCGCCGACCGCGACGGCGCCGCCGCGCTCCAAACCCCAATACCACAGCGCGCCTTCCGGAATCTCCTCGCGCCAGGGGAACCAGCGCCCCCCATGATCGTCCAGGTACATCCCGTGGGCCAGGTTCAGTTGGCGCAGGTTGTGCGCGCAGAGCGTCGCCTTGCCCCGCCGCAGGGCCTGGCCCAGCGCGGGCCAGAACAGCGCGGCAAGGATGGATACGATGGCGATGACGGTCAGCAGCTCGATGAGCGTGAAAGCCGCCTTTCTCCGGCCCGACGCGGAAGCGCTCGCGCGGTCAAAAAGGAGGGGGGCGCTCATCATGCGGCGGGATTCAGACGCGGCGCCTGCGCGCCGCGCGAAGTGTGAATGCGCCGGCCAACAAGATCAGCGCCGCGCCCGGTTCCGGAATGACTTCAATATTGTCGAGCGCGAAATAGGCCGGCGTGTTCATTCCAAAAGCGCCGACATCGGAAGAGCTGAGGTCGAACTCCAGATGCTTTACAACGCCCAGGGACGAGGTGTCCACCAGCGTCCAGGCCCCGATAATGTAATCCTCGCTGTTGTCCGTAAACCGGTAGTCCGCGAGATAAAAATCAATGGAACCCGTCGGCGTGTCGTCCGCCGCCACGCCGTGGATCGTCAATTTGAACCAGTCGGGATCGTTGCCGTCCGTGCCGCCGAACTTTTTGGCGAAAGCGTCGCCGTCGCGCATCGAAAGCGCGGCGTAGGTGGTGTTATTCACCCGAAGGCTCTGAATGATGGCGGGGTCGGCCAGGGTCAGACGGGGCCGTTCCGAGCCGCGATAGGCGACGCCATAAATGCCGCTGCCGCCGAAACCCGCCCCCGGCGTCCAAACCGCATATTGATTCCCGAAGCCGGGCGTCGTGGTGTCGTTGATGTTGGAGTAGGCGAATCCCTCCCAGGATTTGAATCCGCCGCCCCAGTCATACGAAACATTGCGGAACGACACGGTATGGCTGGTGAAGCTTTTCGCCCCGATGGTGTCCATCCCATCCCAGTGACTATTCGGCGCGAGCGTGAGATCCTCGAAGTCCGCCACATAGGCGGCGCTCGCCGAGAAAGTGAAGACCGATGCGACGCCCAACGCGAGCGCCGCCGAAACGAACCGATTGCGCATGATGCCCTCTCCCGCCTCTTTCGCGGAGGCGCGGTTTTGCGGAACCTTCGCCGGAGTCCCGGCGGAAAGACCCATCGCCGATCGGGGAGATAGGGCAAGCGCACCCGCGCTCGACCGCCGGTCCTCGTTCGCGAAGGAATCCGCGCGTTTTACGGCAGGCTCGTCTTCTGACTTCCGGCGTTCTACTCTTCCGCCTTCCCAACCGCGGGCGCCCTCCGGGCGGAGAACGCGCTCGCGGCAGTGGCATTTGGAATTTCGCAGCCGGTCACAGCGGCGCGACCGTGTCCGAATTTCACGGACTTCCGTTAGCCTGTCCGCCAAATATGCGTCGGAGTATAGAGCCGCGGGGCGATCTGTCAAGCGCGGCGAGGCGGGGCCCGTCAGAAGGTCTGGCCGGTCGCGGTCTGGAGCCGCTCCCATTCCTCGAGGTATCGTTCCAGAAAGGCCGTTTCCGGTTCTTCACAGAGCTCGATGAGACGGTCCTTCAGCAGCCCCTGCTCTTCGTCGTATTGCGTCCGCGTGAACCGCCCGGCGAAGTGGGCCATGCGCAGCCAGAGCAAATAAGTGCTCAACGCGTCGAAACAGTTATAGTGAATCACGTCCAGGAGTCGGCCGGTGAGCCAGAGCTGGGCGACCTGCTCGCCATCCGCCTCGAATTTGCCGGGGATTCCGGAAAGCAGGGCGGCCTCTTGCAGTGACGGCGTGGCGCGCCGACCCCAACCGGATAACAATTCCATCAGATCGAGGTGCCGTTCATTGTCTTTCGCGAAGTAATCGGGCCCCTCCCACGGTTTGTTCGGACGCTCGCAAAATGCCGGCGCCGAAAGACCGTTGACGACGCCGCGCTGGATCAGGATACGCAGATCGGAGGCGGCCGAATTGAAGCCGACGAGTTGCGGCTTGTGCTTGCCGATCGCCTCCAAGAATCGCCCGACGATCGCCGCCTCCGAACACTGCGCCGGATCGGCGGGTTGGCGGGGCATCCAAAGCAGGTCGAGCTTCACGCCGTCTTTGCCCTGGGTTCGCTGGACCGCCGCGATCGAAATCACGCGGCATTGGATGAGCTTCAGAAACGGAGTGGGATCTTCTTCGCTCGCGCCGGCGCGCCGCCACATTTCGCCGACGACCTCCACGTCCGAGAGCGAATCCGGCAGCCCGTAGAGCAGGCGTCCCGCTTTGGGATCGGGCGACCACTCGAGGTCGAAAGCCCACAACGGCAAGAGCACAGAACGAATCATCGTATTGCCTCCCACGGCCGCGCCGCGCGCGCCCGCGCGGGCTTCGGCTTCAGCAGCCTAGCACGGCGCCCCGGCGCTGTCATCCCAACTCCACCGAGCTATTGCGTTTTTCACCGCGCGGCGATCACGCATAGGGACACACGCATAGGGACAGAGAACACGCATAGGGACAGAGAATGCGACTGCGGACGTTGAACGGCGAAGGGGACAGTGAATACGACAGAAACCTCGTAAGACCGCGTTTTTGAAGTAGCGCCCCATCTCTTGCCTATATCTTCATCATATATCTCTATCATCTAACTATATTATTCTGCCCCCTCACCTTTGCCCATTGCCCTTCCATTGCCCTTCCGTCGCTCTTCCGTCGCAAGTTCCGTCGCTAAGGCCGTCTATAGTTATATGTCATTGAAATTGAATGATTTGATAAAATTGATAACTGTTCGTCTGGCGAGGCGCAATCTCTGTCCCTTCTGTCCAATCTCTGTCCCTTCTGTCCATCCCTTCTGTCCCTTGCGCATTTGTCGCGACGCCTTAGGGACAGAGAATTTACGTCGAGATGGCGAACTGAAAGGATAATCTTTGTTTTCTCTGTCCCCGTAATTTTCACAGCGCGACGGTCTCTGTCCCCATTTTTCGTTTCTCTGTCCCCATTTTTCGTTTCCTGTCCCCATTTTTCGTTTCTTCGCTTCTCCTTGCGCGGGTGTGTTCATCGGTCTAATCTCTGAGGGCCATGCGAATTCTATTCCTCTCGCCTCAGCTTCCGCATCGGCGGGTGCGCAGCGGGCCGGCCATTGTGTATCAGCGCATCCGACGGCTGACGGAGCGCGGGCACGAGGTGGGTCTGGCCTGTTTCGTCTCGGAGGCCGAACGCGAGTTCGAAGCGGAAGTGCGCGGCGAGGTGTTCCGGTTGCTCACCCGCCCCCGCCCGGTTATGCGCAATCCGGCGCAGTGGCTCTGGCGATCGCTTTTCGGGCCGCCGCGGCCGTTCGGTCAATGGCGGGATGTCGAGATGATGCGGGCGGTGGGAGATTTGGTGGAGGAGGATCGCTACGCCGTCGCGATCGCGGAATTCAGCGTCATGGGCGCCTATTTGGTCCGCAATCCCTGGTTGCCCGCCGTCCGCACGGTCATTTCCTGCCACGGCTGCGCGACCGTCGCCAGCCAGCAGCGCTGCGATTATTTGGGCTACAGTCCCGCCGGTCTGTTCGAGCGGGTGCGGCGGGACCGACTGCGGCGCTACGAGTTCGGTCTGTATCGCGCGGTGGACCGTGTCCTGACGCTGACGCCGGAGGAGCGCTATCAACTGTTGAGTTTCGCGCCCGATTTGCGTACGGCTGTCATTCCCTACGGTGTGGATGCCGACTATTATCGCCCCCCGCCGGACGACGCCCCCCGCGCCGGCCTCGTCTTCACCGGCTATTACGCGGACGAGCAGAACCGGGACGCGGTCTATTGGTTTATCGAGTCGGTTTGGCCGCGGCTGCGCGAGCGGCATACCGGCTTGACGCTTACCCTGGTCGGACCGAATCCAACGCCCGCCATGATGAGTTATGCCGCGAAAGACCCGCTTATCCGCGTCACCGGCCAGGTGGACGACGTGCGGGAGTATCTGAACCGCGCGGCGATTTTCATCTGCCCGGTGCGGCGCGGCGCGGGTATGCGGGGTAAGATTCTCGAGGCGATGGCGAGCGGCACGCCGGTGGTCACAACCTCCCTCGGCGCCGCCGGCATTCCGGCCCAGCCCGGCGAAAACTGTCTGTTGGCGGACGATGCGGAGGTGATGGCGCGTCAAATCGAGCTGCTGCTCGCCGATCCGCTGCTGGGGCGCCACTTGGCGGCCAACGCCCGCCGGATGGTCTGCGAGCGGCTGTCCTGGGATTTGACCGTGCGCCGCCTCGAGGAAACGCTACACGAGCTGGTCCGCGGCTGACGCGCGCCCTTCCCGCGGCGCGACGTCGCGGTGTTCCGGCGCTGTCTCTCCCTCGCCTCCGGCCGCCCTCCCCGACGCGCCACCCTCCCGCCCCGGCATCGCTCCCGGAGTGTATCACACTTCGCGAAGTGTGATACATGGCGGAAGAAGGCTGCGGTGTGGGCCGACCCCGAGCGGCGCGCGCCGGTCCGCCCTCCGCCGCTCGAGGTCTTCCGCCGGCGTCTCCGCGGGCGGCGATTCCCGCTCGCCGGCAGCGCGCGCTTGATTCGCAGCCCGGATTTCCCCATGCTGTCGCCCGATGCAACGAATCTCCTTTGTGGTGCCCGTTTATAACGAGGCGGAAAACGTGCGGGAGTTGTTCGCGGAGCTCTCCGCCGTCGCCGCGGGGCTGCCGACGCCCTCCGAGTTCCTTTTTGTGGATGACGGCAGCACGGACGAGAGCGGCCGCCTCCTCGCCGAGCTGGCGGCGTCGGATCCCGCGGTGCGGGTCATCACGCTGGAGCGCAACAGCGGGCAGTCGGCGGCGCTCGGCGTCGGCTTCCAGTGCGCTCGCGGCGATGTGATCGTCACGCTCGACGCCGATCTCCAGAACGATCCGGCCGATCTGCCCGCAATGCTGGCGCTCTACGGCGACTACGACATGATCAACGGCTGGCGTCATAACCGGCGCGACACCTGGTCGAAGCGCGTCGCCAGTCGCATCGGCAATGCGGTTCGAAATCGGCTCACCGGCGAGCGGATTCGCGACACGGGCTGCTCGCTCAAGGTGATGAACGCGGCGATGCTCAAGCGCGTCAAGATGTTCCGGGGGATGCACCGCTTCCTGCCGACGCTGATGCGGCTGGAAGGGGCGCGGGTGACGGAAATCAAGGTCAACCACCGGCCCCGGCGAAAGGGCGTCTCCAAATATTCCAACCTGCGTCGCGGCTGGGAGGGTCTCCAGGACCTGTTGGCGGTGCGCTGGATGATTCGCCGCGCGATTCGAGTGGGGTACCGGGAATTGCCCCGCGGAGGCGCGGCGTGATCGGCGCGGGCGGCCTTCGCGCGGCCTTTCGGCGTTTCGCGAACGTCTGCGCGAACGATGTGCGCGGAGCGTGGGAGGTGGTCCGCGCGCGGCGCAGGGCTTTCGCGTCGGCGCTGGCGGTCTTCGTTCTCTTGACGTTGCTGGCCTTCACCCAGGATCGCGCCGTGGACGAATGGGTGCTCGCGCATCGAGCGGATTTTCCGGCGCCGGGCCGGGCAGCGCATTATCTGCGCTGGTGGGGGCGCGGGCACGACACGATATTTTTCGTGCTTCTGCTCTTGCTGTGGTCCGCGCTCCGCCGCGATGGGCGCTGGGCGCGTTACGCGCGCGCATGCGCGCTCGCCATGATCGTCGCGGGCATTGCGATCAATGTGGTGCGCGTGGGCAGCGGACGCCCGCGTCCGCGGGCGAATCTGCCGGATCGGTGGCGGGGACCGACGCTCATCTATGCGCACCAGAGCTTTCCTTCCGGTCACACGTCGGCCTCGTTCGCCTCGGCGGCGTGCATGGTCATGGCCGCGCCGCCGTTGGGCGTGGCGGCGCTGGCGAGCGCGGCGGGGGTGGGGTGGAGCAGCATCTACTCGCGGGCGCACCACCTATCGGATGTCGTCGCCGGTGTCGGGGCGGGATCGCTGATCGGCGCGGCCTTCGGTCTCGCGGCGCGACGCCGCGCCGTCGGGCGCGCGCCACCAGCGCAGCACGATCCACGTGGCGTCGCCTGAATTGAACGCCGCGCGGGCTTCGCCCGGAATGTAGCCGGCGTCGCGCAAGGGGTCCAGTTCCGCGCTGAAATCGCGTCCGATGCCCTCCGGCGTCGCCGCCCGAAACAATTGGCCTAGCCGCGCCTTGCGTTCCAGCGCCAGCACGGCGCGCGGGCCGCGCTCGCGCGCCCAGCGCGCAAGCGCCTCCGAATCGCTCAAGAGCGTCCAACGCCGTTCCCGCAAGCCGCCATAGAAAAAAATGGAGGGTTCGTGATGCCGATAGGCGGCGACCTCCGCGTCGGCGGGCAGCGCCGTCACGCCGCCGGAAATGAGCGCCGCCGCGGAGGTGGAGCGCAGCCCGAAGCCGACGAGCGCCATGCCGAGGCCGAGGGCGGCGACCGGCAAGGCCGCCTGACGGCCCCATCCCCTCCGAAACAAAAAAGCCAACGCCGAAAACCCTCCGCCCAAAAGCGCCAGCCCGCCGGCCGTCCAACGCAGCTCCGGGAGCGCGGGGAACGGCCAGAAAACGGCGAGCGCCAGCGCCGCCGCGGCGAAAAGCAAGTGGACGGAAACGACCGCGGTGAAAAGAATGCGCCCCCACCGCGGCTCGCCCGCCGGCTCGGCGAGCGCCCAGCCGATCAAGAGCAGCAAGGCGGGAAAGCCGGGCATCGTGTAGTGCGGCAGTTGCGTCGCATAAAAGCTGAAAATGATCATCGGCGCCAGGAACCAGGCGGCGAGAAAAGAGGCGCGCGGATCGCGAAAGGGCCGCGCGCGCGCGAAGGTCGCGCCGAGAAACGCCACCCAGGGAAAAACGCTGAAAAACAGCGTCGCCGGATAATACAACACCGGCACGAAGGCGCGGCTGTTGAAGGACTGCACGCCGCGCTCGATCACATGGCGCTCCATGCCGCCGCTCCAGAAAAGGCCGCGCGTGCGCAGCAGGGCGGGAATACCCCACGCGCCCGCGATCGCCAGAACGACCGGCAGGCCCCACCACCAACGCAATCGGCGCCAGGACAGCGGCGCGCGCCCGAGCCAACGGTGCAGGGCGAGCGTGAGCGCCGGCACGAGCAACGCGATCGGACCCTTGGCGAGGAAGCCGAAGCCGAGCGCGAGCCAGGCTGTCCAGAACCAAAGCGAGCGTCCCGCGCCGCGACCGCGATCGAGCAACTCAAAGATCGCCCACTGCGCGAGCGTGACGCAGAGGATCATCGGCATATCGGCGACCGCCAGCCGTCCGTGCGCCATGATCTGATAGCTCGTCAGCCAGGCGAAACCCGCGAGCAGACCGGCCGAATCGCCGAAGAGTCGGCGTCCGAAACCGTAGATCGCGAAGGCCGTGAGCATCGCCGCGGCGATGGTGTGAAAGCGCGCGCCGAGTTCGGTCATGCCGAAGAGACGGTAGCCGACGCTCATCAGCCAGTAGGTGAGGATCGGCTTGTCGAAGCGGTACTCGCCGTTCACGCGGGGCACGATCCAGTCGCCCGAGTGCATCATCTCCAAGGTCGCGCGCGAAAAGCGCGGCTCGTCCCGATCCATCAGCGGCATCGAACCGCTGCCCGGCACGAGCGTGATGAGGCCGACCAACGCCAGCAGCAACAAATGCGCGCCGATCGTCCGCCGTCCGCCGTTTTCCGCGGTGGAATTCATGGCGCGCATCATACGGCAACGCCGGCCGCCGGCCAACTGTTTCACGGACGGAGGCGCCAGGGACGGCGCCCGCCGCGCCGGTGGGAAATACACCGCGGAGAGCTCACCGCGGAGACACGGAGGGCGCAGAGAAATGGTGGGGCGCGGACTCCGTTCCGCGCCGTCACCTTGCGGCGGTTCGCGGCGGCGAGAGGCAAGGCAAGTGTCTATGCTCCGGGATTGCCGAACGCCCGCGCTCATCCTATGCTCGCCCCAGCGCATAGGAGACACGCCATGGAACGACCGAACATTCTATATCTCCACTCGCACGACACTGGCCGCTATATCGAACCCTACGGCTATCCTGTGCCGACGCCCAACCTCCGGCGGCTCGCGGAGCAGGGCATTCAATTTCGCCAGGCCTTTTGCGGCAACCCGACCTGTTCGCCGAGCCGCGCCGTGCTGCTGACCGGCCAGTACGCCCACACCAACGGAATGCTCGGCCTTGCCCATCGCGGATTCGCTTTGAACGATTATCGGCGGCACCTCATTCACACGCTGAAACCGCACGGCTATTTCTCCGCGCTGTCCGGCATTCAGCATGTCGCGGCGGATGCCGCGCAGATCGGCTATGACCGTATCCTGAACACCGGGAACCATGCGCGAACCGACGCCGCCGCCATCGAGTTTCTGGAGTCCGCGCCGCCGCAGCCCTTCTTCCTTTCCGTCGGCTTTCACGAGACGCATCGTCCGTTTCGTCAAACGGATCTGGCGGACGATGCGCGGTTCTGCCGTCCGCCGGAGATCTTCCCGGACACGCCCGAAACGCGCGCCGACTTCGCCGCGTTTCGAACGTGCGCCCGCCGCCTCGACGAACGCATGGGCGCCGTGCTCGCGGCCCTCGACCGCGCCGGCCTGGCCTCGAACACGCTGGTCATCTGCACCACCGACCACGGCATCGCCTTTCCCGGCATGAAATGCAATCTCACCGACCACGGCATCGGGGTGTTTCTGATTATGCGCGGTCCCGGCGGCTTCGAGGGCGGCCGCGTCTGCGACGAATTGGTTTCTCAGATCGATATTTTTCCGACCGTCTGCGACTGGCTGGGCATCGAAATCCCGGAGCATGTGCAAGGGCGTTCCTTGATGCCGTGGGTGCGGGGCGAGGCCGAGACCCATCGCGAAGAGGTGTTCGCGGAGGTCAACGTGCACGCGGCCATCGAGCCGATGCGCGCGGTCCGCACCCGGCGCTGGAAATACATCCGGCGTTTCGATCCGCGCCGGCGGCCCGCGCTGCCCAATTGCGATGAGAGTCTCACCAAGGATTTCTGGCGCGCGAACGGATGGGCCGAGCGTCTGCTCGATATGGAGGAGCTCTACGATCTCGTCCTCGATCCGATGGAGCGCAACAATCTCGCCGGCAAGCCGCAACACGAGCTGGCGCTGGAGGATATGCGCCGCCGCCTCAACCGTTGGATGAAAGCGACCCAGGACCCCTTGATCGAAGGCCGTTTGCCGTTGCCGGCGGGTATCCGCCTCAACCCGGCCGACGGGATCAGCCCCAACGAGCCGGCCGAGACGCGCGCGGAGGCGACGGTTTGGCCCGATAATTACTTCTGAGGCTTCGAACAGGCCGGGGGGCGCCCTGCGCGGGCCGACGTTCACGCCGTGTGCGCGGCGATGTAATCGCGGATGCGCGCGACATCGGCGGGCATCCGCTCCACCCGCGTGGGTAAATTCCACAGAGCGTCCAGTATTTCATGATGGGCGAGATCGCGCCCCGTCGCGCGGCGCACGGCGTCGGGAAACTTCGCCGGATGCGCCGTCGCCAGGCAGATCAGCGGCGCCTCGCCCATGCCGGGGCGGCGCCCGACGGCGACGCCGACCGCCGTATGCGGGTCGAGGACATAGCCGTGCCGCTCCCAGAACGTTCGAATGGTCGCGAGGGTCTGCTCGGAATCGGCGCGCCCCGCGGCCATCAGCGGATCGCGCGCCGCGTCGGGCGCGAAGAACCGTCCTTCGCGATCGAAAGTCTCCATCGCGTCGCGCACGCGGTCGGGGTCGCCGCCGAGCCGGTAGTAAAGATAGCGCTCGAAATTGCTGGCGACCTGGATATCCATCGAGGGGCTGAGGGTGGGGACGACCTCGGCGGCGCGATATTCGCCCGTGGCGAAAAAGCGCGCCAAAATGTCGTTCTCGTTCGTCGCCAGGATGAGCCGCTCGACCGGCAAGCCCATGCGCGCGGCCAGATAGCCGGCGAAGATATCGCCGAAATTGCCCGTGGGCACCGCGAACCGCACGCGCTCCGCGCCGGTCTCGCGCAGAACCGTCCAGCCCGCCGAGAAATAATAGACCATTTGGGCGAGCACCCGCGCCCAGTTGACGGAATTGACCGCGCCGAGTCGCCGTTCGCGTTTGAAAGCGACATCGCGGAAAAGCGTTTTGATGATTCGCTGACAATCGTCAAACGTGCCGTCCACCGCCAGATTGAAGACGTTCGGGTCGAGCACGGAGGTCATCTGGCGTTCCTGCAACGGACTGACGCGCCCGCGCGGATGCAGAACGAAGATGCGAATGTTGCGGCAGCCGCGCACGCCGTGAATCGCGGCGCTGCCGGTGTCGCCGCTGGTCGCGGCTACAATGTTCAGCGTCTCGCCCTTTTCCGCCAGGAGAGCGTCAAACAGCCGCCCGAGGAACTGCAAGGCGATATCCTTGAACGCCAGGGTCGGGCCGTGAAACAGTTCCAGAATCCAGACGTCGCCCCGGCGGACGACCGGCGCGACGCGCGAATCGCGAAAGGTGGAGTAGGCGGCGGCGATCCACTCGCGCAATCGGGGTTCGGCGACATCGCAAAAAGGCCGCAGGACCTCGAGGGCGAGATCCGCATAGGCGGGCGGGAACGGATCGGCGGGCGGCGCGGGGCAGGGCGGCAGGGCCTCCGGAAGGTACAATCCGCCGTCCGGCGCCAATCCCTCAAGGACGATTTCCCGGAAACCGCGCGGGGCGGCCCGGCTGCGCGTGCTGATGTAGCCGATCGGCGGGGTCATGGCGCTATCGTGTGGCGTTCGACGCCGCGGCAGCATCCGTTGCGCAAGCCTTCAGCGCCGCTTCCGGATCCATCGCGGGTGAAAGCGCCCCGGCGGGCGCGCCGCGCCGAGGATCGAGCCGTTTTCCAACTTCCTCGAAAAAGGCGTTGCGGTCTTTCGGGTCGGGAAGGCGCGCGCGGGCCCACTCGCTCGAGTAGCCCATGCCGGCGGCCGCCTGCAGCGCCGTGTGGGCGAAAGCGATGCGCGCGCCCCTCAGAAACTCGGGCACATACGGCGCGAGCTCCGCGGTGTCGAACGCGTCCACAAACTTGTTGCCGGGACTGTTCATCTCGGTGCCGACAAAGATGGGCAACTGGCGTTCCCGCGCGAGCGCGATGAACGAGCGCAGATTCTGGAGCTTGGCGTCAATCTTGCCGGGCGTGTAATTGCGGTCGGGGATGATATTCACCGCCGCCAGCCCGGATTGCGCGGCGTAGTCGAGCAGTTCCTCCATGCATTTTTCGCCGTCGGACATGCCGTCGAGCCAGGCGAGCGTGGGTATCGCGCCGGCCGAGAGCGCGAAACGGTTGAGTTCCTCCATCGTCGGGAACGCGCCTTGATCGGGCGCGACATAACCGACGCCGCCGCGCTTCATCAATTTGGCGCGAATCTCGCCCTGCAGCCGGGGGCCTTCCGGCAGGTCGAGCGAGCGGGCGTCGGTTCCCAGTTTTTCCGACCAAAACGCCGCCAGCTCCTCGAGATCCGCGAATCGCTCTCGCGCTTTGCGGGCGTAGGCCAGACAAAGGTGGCGTTCGGTGGCGTTGCCGCGGGGCGTCAGGCGGCGCACGTCGCGGTCATAGTCGAGCTCCACCGGCGCCAGCGCGGGATTGACGCGCGCGACGATGCTGCGGTTGCGGTCGCTCGCGATGCGCTGAAGCCGGGCGAGGAAATCGGACTGCTCGGCGGTGACGTTCGAGGATACGAAACCGACGCCCATGTGGTAGGCGATGCCCGGTTCGCCGGGCGAGTTGATCACGCGCGTCGCGAAAGGAGGGACGAAGACGCGTGTTTCGATGCCGGCGCACGCGGGCAGTCCGACCTGCCGTGCGGAGGCGAGAAACTCATCCACGCCGTCGAGCACGTCGAAATCCACGATGCCCCCGGCGGCGAGGCCTGCCTTGCGGGCCCGCCAGGCAAAACCGGCGGGCGAATAGCCGTAGGCGTTGTAGGAATAAAAGGTGTGCGCGTGGAGATTGACGAACGCGCCGGGCGTCGGCAGCGCGATCTCGCCCTCGGCGGCTTTCCGCAACAACGCTTTCAGCGCGGCGGCGCGCTCAGCGGGATCGTAGCAGTCGAGGGTCTGTTCCAGCACGTCCACGGTTTCATCGTGTCGGGTCATGGGTTGTCCTTTGATTCAATCCAGCGTGATTCTTGTTCGAAGCTATGCGAGAGGGGCGGGGTCGGGCAAGTTCGGATCGTCAAGAATGGGGACAGATCCCGCCGCGCGGCCCGGGATGGCGCCGCGGAGACGCCGAGAACGCAGAGGTCGGCGCGTCAGCGCTGTAGCTCCGGCGCTCTGTCGCCGGAGGAGTCGGAGGTCAGAGGTCGGAGGTCGGAGGTCGGCGCGAGAACGCCCGTAGGGCGCGAGCTTGCTCGCGCCGCAGAGGTCAGAGGTCGGAGGTCAGAGGTCGGCGCGTCAGCGCTGTAGCTCCGGCGCTCTGTCGCCGGAGGAGTCCGAGGTCGGAAAGGTTTCACCGCATGGGGACAGAGAGCGCAGAGAGTCATACTAAAGGACAGCGTCATACCAAGGGACAGAGAATATGAAGTTTTAAAGACGCGAATTCATACAATGCTTTCTATCAGCGTAATACGTTTGAATCCGGGACGAAGTTAGAGGCAAAAAGCAAGTAATGAAAACACCGACAGCAGAAAGCGGAGTGTATCACACTTCGCGAAGTGTGGTACACTTAAGTCGTTGATTCCGAATTTATTCTTTTTCTCTGTCCCCTTACTCCGCTCCCAATCTTCGCGCTATCTGCGGTCCGATCAAGCTCGAGCCCCATGGGCGCTCTCTCGCAGACCTCTGACCTGCAACTCTGTAATTCTCTGTCCCCATATTTTCCGGCGCGACGGGCCGCCGTAAGCCTCGGCCCGGCGAGCCGGGACGGGCGCGCCCTACCCATCTCGGGGAAAGGTAGGGCCCGGCCGCCGGCCGGGCCGCGGGCGGCTCGAGCAAGCTCGAGCCCTACGGATGCGGTGGACGGCGGGGGG
>CALGXT010000142.1 GCA_937935255.1 uncultured bacterium
GCGCCGACCTCGGACTTCCGACTTCTGATCATCGCCCGCCGGGTTTTCGGTCCGCCGGGGGCGGACCGAACAACCCGGCCTACACCGCCCGCGCCGGCGCGTCCTGTAGGCCGCCTTGTTTCGCGAAGCGAAAAAGGCGGCGCTCCCGGCCAATTTCGGCAACCCACGGTCGCCGCTGCAGCGCGGATTTCGGCCGCGCCACGACGCTGTGGATCGCAGATTCGGGTTGCCCCCTCGCCGCCGCATTTCGGCGCGCCGAACGCCGCGCAGCGTGCGAACGCGGCGACGGGCGCGAGCAGAACGCGGCTGTCGAGATTTGAAGTTCCGAATTTGTAAATTGCTACTCATGATATTGTTGTGATTTTACAACTGTATCACACTTCGCGAAGTGTGATACAGTCCAAAAGCGGCGGAAACCTCGCTTGGAATGGAAGGAAGGCGCGGAACCGGAACTGAAGAGCGGAAAGAGGGCCGCTCGTGCGGAAGGGGCGAACGGCTCGATGGCATTGAGCGGGTTCATCGGACAGCATATCGGCTTAGCCGCGGAAACGCGCCGCAGTTAGCCGATATCGAAGAGCGGGGGCTTCATGGGCGATCGCTATGGTGTTCCGACGCCCGCCATTCTATGCGTACGCGCCGAGCGCCCGCGGGCCATGTCACACGAAGCCAATCGCTGGCATTTACGGCCGTCGCTTCGCCGGGCGCGGCGCTTTCACCGGCCCACGCCACAGCGCGCGCCTCCGCCGTTCCGCCGGCCCGCGGAGAACGCACGGCGATCGCGCGCAGCTCGCCGAGCGCCTCGATCTCCCAGCGCCATCCTTCCGGCGTACGATCGCGCAGAAAATAGGCCGGCCCGTCCGCCGCCACATCTCGGACGGCGCGCCACGCGCCGCGGGGATCGAAATGGATGCCGTTCCCTTGCTCGAGATAATCCACGCGTCCGCCGTCCGCGAGACCGGAAAAGACGAACAACCCCTCGCCGCGCGCGACCCAGCCGTCTTTCGGCAAGACCCAATCCTCGCGGCCCACAGCGACTTTCCAGATCTTCGCTTCGCCGCGGTTGATCCACACTTCGAGATCGGGATCATAACGCAGGTATAGCCGCGCGAGCGACGCATCCGCGCCGGTCGCCGCCGCGGCGAGGCCGCCCACGAGCGATCGTCCGTCGTGATACGCGATGCTCACCGGCGCGCGCCCGCGCGTCCGGCGCGCGATTTCATCGGTCATGCGCCGCGCGCGTTCCGCTTCAGGCGCGTCGGGCGCGCGTTCCGGCCAGTCGAGACCCATTCCATACCAGAGCGCCGCCGCCGCCCAACGGTCCCACGCGGCGGCCCCGTTGAGCACGGGCGGCGGAAGCAACCCCTCGCCCGCGACCCGCAAGCGGCAAAGCGAAAACTCCGGCCGCAGCGGATTTTCCATAAGGGCTTCCGCGAATCTCGACTGCGCGCGCCAGAAATCCAGCGCGTCCGCCCAGAACCAAATCCAATCGGCGAAGCCGATGACGGGCGCATCGAATTCGCGCGCCGCCGCGCGGTACCATTCCGTCATGCCGCGCCGCGCCGCCGCGAATTGACCCGCCGCGGGCGCGCGCGGATCGTAGTCCGTCCCCGCCCACGGCGGCCCCGCCGTTCGACCGGCGATGAGCGCGACGGGCGAACCTTGGCGTTCCGCCAAACCCTCTTCCAGAGCCGGCCGCCGCAACCCGGCGAGCAAGGGCCATTTGACGCGATAAGCGCCCTCTGTCGCTCCAGCAACCCACTGCCCCGCCGCATCCCGGCGCAGCACATAGCGCGACCAGGCGGAGTCCAGGGGATGAAGCTCATCATCGTCCACCGTCGCCTCAAACATCGGCGGCGACGACCCTGCCGGCGCGGGCCGGCGCTCGGAAGGAATCGGAGGCAAGACCTCCTCCACCCGTTCTCCGACGGCCCACACCAATCGTTCTCGAATTGCGCATCGGCGTCCGAGGGCCGGTTCGTCGTAGAGCGCAATGGGCCGAACGCCCTCCTCGCCGCGCGCGCCCATTTCCCAACGGGAAGCCCGCGACACATAAGGATCGAGATAAGCGCAGACGGCCAATCCCTCCGATGCCGCCCGCGGGCAAATCCAGCGCGCCTCCGGGCCGATCCAACCGCCCGCGTTCAGAAACGCCAGGTCCAGACGACCGCCGGTCCGGATCGCCGGCGACCAGGCCGAAGCTTCGACGAACGCGATATCCCGGCGATCCGACGCCAGATCCGCCGCCAAGGCGCGCCCCATCAGCGCCACCCGCGCGCGGCGTCCGCTCTGAAATTCGATGGCAATCGCCGACTCGCCGGCGCGGCGCGCGGCGATCACCCGATCCGGCATCGTCGCCGTCTCGGGCGTCCAGATCGGCGGCGAAAAGGCGCCCAGCAAGTCATCGTTGCGAAACACTTCCACCGGGCCGAGGCCGGGGCCCAGCCGCAAGCGATAGACGAGTCGTCCCTCGGTCAGGGGGACGCTGAATTCGGCGATTTCGGCGTCGGCGTCCAATTCGACGCGCGCGCCCGGCGCGGGCGGCTCGGCGAGCGGCGGCGGCCCCTCCGCGCGCGCGGCCTGGGCCGCGAGCGGCGCGAAATCCAACGGCGGCGCGCGCCACGCGGGCACGATCGGCGTTCGGCTCTCGGTGTAAAAAGTCAGCCCGGCCAAATAGAGTGGAAGTTTCGCGGGATTCTTCCAATCCGAGATTTCGATGCCGAGGAGCCGCGCGCCATCGAGCGGCGACTCGACCGGCAGGCGCCGATGCGCCAAATGCCAGCCGCGCCGCGGGAAAGATCCCAGGTCGACCACGCGAAGCGCGCCGTCGGTCTCCGCGAGCGCCACGCGCACGGAGGGGCGCTCCCCCGCGAGCGTCGGCTCGCCCTCGACGCCGACGCTCAGCCGGATTTCCACGCTGTCGAACGGCTCCGGAATCGGAATCGGCGAGGGCGGGCGCAATACCACGCGCGTCACGGCGTTCGTGGCGCGGGACGCGACGCGCCCCGCATACCGCCCCTCGGTCGCGCGATCCGAAGCGCGGGCGAATTCCACCGTCGAATCGTCCGGGCATTCCGCCGTCCATCCGCGCGTGAACTCGAAGTTGACCAGCGGTTCGCGGGCATCGTCCCAGCCCGTCCACGGCGTCCCGGGTTTCAATCGCGCCACAGGGATACCGCTCAAACTTTTGCCGGGCGGAAGCGCGACCGGACGAGGAGCGGCGCAACCCCCGGCCAACGCCGCAAGGGCCGCCGCGCGCGCCCAACGGCGGCAGCCTGAGCGGCCGGCGCCCTCAGCCCTTGAAGACCACGTACTTGCGGCACGCATAGTTGATGAGGATCGAGGCCGCCATATTGCCCGCGTAGGAAAAGGTCGTGCTGAAGCCGCCCCAGTGAATCAGACTCCAGCCCATACCGAGCCCGACGGCCATACTGAAGCCCGAAACGATCAGAAAAAGGCCGATTTCGACATGTCGGCGATGGCGGCCCGGTTCGAACACCCAGCGCACGTTCGTCAGGTAGGCCGCCGCGTTGGAGAAGAGAAAGGCGATGGCGCGGTTGATCGCGAAATTGCGCGGGCGCAGGATTTCGTCGGCGAACGGCCCGGTGAGACCCAACCGCCGAACGACCGGATCGTCCGCCGCCAAGGCGGGGATCACGGTCAGCGAGACCGCATAAAACACCGCCATATCCACCACCGTCGCGAATCCGCCGCACAGCCCGTATTTGAAAAACTGAACGAACGCGCGGGGCGGCGCGGCGGGCGGCGGCGGGATGTTCATGCGCCGGCGCCCTCCGCCTCGGTCGCGTCGCCGCGCGCCCAGCGGCGCACCTCTTCCGGCAGCGCAAAGATGCGCTCGATCGTCGCCGCGCCCGCCGGCTCGCCCGGCAGCGCGACCGATTCCCCAGCCTGTTTTCCGATCAACGCCTGTCCCATTTGGGACGCCGAGGAAATGACGGCGAGCGCCTCGTCCCGATCCCAAACGCCCAAAATATGGAAGCGCTCGAGACGACCGTCGGCATGCCGCAACTCGACGCCGACCCCCGGCCCCACCCGATCCAACGGCGCATCCGCGAAATCGGAAGGTTGCGCCTCCCGCAACTGAAGCTCCAGCTCCCGCTGGCGGCGCATCAGCACGGCCTGCATATCCTTCGCCGCCTTGTATTCGAAATTCTCGCGCAAATCCCCGTGGGCGCGCGCCTCGCCGATTTCCCGGCTGTTTTTGGGAATTTCCACCTGAACGATCTGCCGCAACTGCGCCTGGCGCTCGCGGAACGAACGGGTCGAGGTCAGCGGCAGCTTGCGCGCGGCGGGCGCGCCGGCGTTCGAATCCGCCGCGACCATCGGCCCGTATTCCGGGCAAAGGCGCACCAGCTTGCCCAGGATGGCTTGCCGGTCGAGCGGCGACCATCCGGGCGAGCGGCGCAAGCGTCCGATGAAATCCCATCGCTGGTCGTCGTTCATCAACGCCAGCGCGTCGCGCAAAAATTCCGGGCGGCCCAGCCGCTCTTTCATCTGCTTCTGCGCCTTGAGCTGTTCGTAGCCGAAATCCTCCTCCGCCAGATCGAGCGCGCGCCGGGCGATGTCCGGCAGCGCGCCGAGCGCCCACGCCTCAATGCGCTCGGGATTCCGCAGCACCCACAAAACCGCCTCGACGCCGATTTGCTGGCGGGCTGTCAGCCCGCGCAACAGCGCCGCGACCTCCTCTTCGCGCCCGCGCGCCATCAGCGTTTCGATGGCCGCCGTCAGCGGCCCGATATCGAGCGTCGGCAACAGGTCGAGCAGCAGCTTTTCCAGCCGGGCGCCGTCCCGCTCCGCGAGAAACGCCAGAAAGCGTTCCGTGGCGCGCGCCGGAAGCCGCCGCAACACCCGCGCGCAAATGTCCGGCTGCCAGAGATCGTCGGCCCCGGGCATCTCGAGCGCGGGCAGCGGCGCGCCCAGCGCCGCCGCGGCCATCGCGGCGCGCGCGGTCAATTCGGGGGTGCGGCCGCCCGCGGCGCCTTTCACGACAAATCCCAGACGATCCGCCAGAATCGCCGCGCGCTCCGCCGAAAGACCGGACGGTTTCGCCTCCGCCAAAGACTCCACCTGTTCCAAAACGCGCTCCAGATCGCGTTCGGCGGCCAATTCCGCGAACCAGGCGTCATCGAACCGTTCGCCGCCGGACCGCAGGCGCATCGGTTCCGTGCGCCGCGCCGGCAGCGCCACGGCGGGATCGTTTTTCAGCGCCTTGCGCGCGGCCTCCCAAAACCCCTTCCATCCGCTTTCCGGCAAAACGCGCGGGACAAGACGGTCCTTCAGTTGATCGGCGGTGAGCGGCCCGAAATCGCGCAGCGCCCAGCGCACCAGTTCGGCGGGCTGCTCGGCGGCCAGGCGTTGCAACGCCTCCGGATCGGCGAGGCGCCGGGCCAGCAGGTGATTCTCGGGCAGCAGCGAAAGCGTCTCCGCCGCATAGGCGAAGCTCATTTGGTGGCCGGCCTTCGTCTCAAAATCTATCTCCACGCGGCCATACAAGGCGTCCATCCGCTTCACTTTGCCGGCGCCCCAGGTGCGATCGTGGCACAATGCGCCCTCCCGCAAGGCCAGCAGCGTCCGCAGCCGCCGAACCGCCTCCGCGGGGGGAATCGGCTTGTCGAAGCCGACATGGGACGCCAAATCGCGGCGCGCGCGGTCGGGTCCGAGAATTTCCAGGGCGCGCCGGCGCACATCCTCGCGCTCGGCGCCGTCATTCCACGCCGCGCGCGCGGCGAGCGTTGCCAGCGCAGCGTCGGTCAATCCGCGCTCCAGGCAGGCGTCCTCGAGCATCCGCGCGCGCGCGTCCGCCTGCGTCACCCCGCCGCCGCGCGCCAATTCGTCCAACGCCCCGATCAGCTCGGCCACGGGCAACTCGTCGCGATACAACCGTTCCAGAAACCAATCTTCCGTGAATCGCACATCCATGAAAACTCTATTCCTTCGCGGGCTTCGAGGACGCGGCGGCCGCCGCGTCCGACTGTCGGCGCTCCGCGACCAAACCATCCACCTTGTTGCGGTCGCCGCGTCCGATCTGGAAAAGACCCTTGCGATTCGGCCGCGTGCCGAGTTCGGGAGCTTCGGGGAAATGGGCGCCGCCGCGCGCCTCGGCAATGAACCGATCGAATGAAAGCGTGCAATCGTTGAATTGGGGCAGGGATTCCCGCTGGCCGTTTCCCATTTCGAAGGAAAACGTCGGCACGGCGGATGGAACAGCCATCAGACGGATGCTCTCGCCCACCACCGGATTCGCGCCGAAGCGCACCGCGACGGCGTACCGTCGCCCGCCGCTTTCAATAATGGCCCTGCGACCGCCGGCGAGCGCGATCACCTTGCCCTCGATCTGGCGGGCGCCGGCGCGGCCCGCTCGCTCGAGCCGTCCCTCCGGCATGAGGTAAACATAGCGCGTCCAAATCCGCGCATAGGCCTTCTCGACTTCCGCGCGGGGCAATACCAACTTGCCGAACGCGATTTGCTCGGCCGCCGACGCGGCATCCTGGGCCGATAACGGCGGCACGATGACCAAGACGAGGAGGGTGAGGGCCGAAAACGCCATCCGGCGAGGCGGAGCTTTGCGAAGAATCGCGGCGGTATTCAGGTTCATGTTCATCTTCGTCTATCGCACATCTTTTCGCGCGGTTCCATCGCGGTAAAAAGGCAAGGCCTCGACGCGAGCGCGCAACCGCGCTCCGCCCGCCTCGATTTCCAACGGCGCGGCAGACGTCGAAACCTCCTCCGCGACATAGCCCAACGCGATCGCCGCGCCAATGCTCGGGGCGAATGAGCCGCTCGTGACCGCGCCGATCTCCCGCCCCTCGGCGAAAATTCGCGCGCCGGCCCGCGCCGCGCGCCGGCCCTCCAACCGCAGGCCGACGAGCCGCTCCCGCGGCCCGCGATCCAGTTCGGCTTTCACGGCGTCGCGGCCGATGAACGGCTTGCTCAAATCCATGAAGCGCCCGCCGGCTACGCCCGCGGGCGTGCGCGACGGCCCCAGCTCGTGGCCATAAAGCGGATAGCCCACTTCCAGCCGCAGCGTGTCGCGAGCGCCCAGGCCGACGGGTTTCGCGTCGGGCGCGGCGAGCAAACGCCGCCAGAAATCGAGCGCCCGCTCCGCGGGGAAATACAGTTCATAGCCGAATTCACCCGTGTATCCGGTGCGGCTGAGCACGCACGGCGCGCCGGCGAGATTTAGTTCGACGAAATGAAAATAGCCGAGGTCGGGCATCGGCGTCCCGAAAGCGCTTTCCATCGCGCGGCGCGAAGCCGGCCCCTGGATATCGAGCTTCGCCGTGCGATCGGAGATATCCCCGAAAACGGTTTCCGGCGAACAATGCGATCGAATCCACGCCGCGTCGTCCGCGCGCGTCCCCGCGTTGACGACGAGCCAAAAGCGATCCGCCGCGAAACGGTAACACGTCAGATCGTCGAGCGCCCCGCCGCTTTCATTCAGCAGATATCCGTAGCGACACCGGCCGACCGCCAAGTCGCGGATTCGCGCCGTCAGCAGCCGCTCGAGGTCTTGTTCCGCCGCGGCGCCGCGCAGTTCGAACTCGCCCATGTGGCAGATGTCGAACACGCCGCACCGCGTTCGCGTATGACGATGCTCCGCGAGAATGCCTTCGTATTGAATCGGCATATCCCAGCCGGCGAACGGCGCCATGCGCGCGCCGAGCGCGACATGGGCTTCATACAGCGGCGTTTTCATCGCGCGCTACTGTACGGGAACCGCGCCGCCGAAACAAGAGTCTGAATTAAAAACAGGGCTGAAACGTTTGCGCCCAAGGCCCCGATCGGCGCGTCCCCTTTAGAGCGCGCCGGTCACCCGTTCGACGACGAGTTTGAAGAATCCGGAATCCGGGAGTTCATCGCCGGCCGGCACGAACCAAGCGCGATGCGCCGGTTTGCCCGCGGTGTCGGACGCCGGCTCGGTCGCCAACGACCAGCCTTCCGGCGGAACCGGCAGACGCGGTGTTCC
>CALGXT010000143.1 GCA_937935255.1 uncultured bacterium
AGCCAGAAAACGAACATGCGCGGATCCTTTCCGTTGCGACGCTGTGCGGCCGGCGCTTCCGCCCGCGGCGGAATCGCGCGGCGGAATCAGCCTAGACGAATCCGGCGGCGGGGTCAATCGAAGCGGGATTGCGCATTGCCGTTCCTTTCCGGAAAGGATATAAAAGAATACGCAAGCGCGCGGAACGCGCCGGAAAGCGTTGGAAGCATGGAGACCAAGACTCAGATCGTCGCGATCGCGAATCAAAAAGGCGGCGTCGGCAAGACGACGACCGCCGTGAACCTTTCGGCTTGTCTGGTGGAACGCCGCCGCCGCGTGCTGCTGGTGGACCTGGACCCGCAGGCGAACGCGACCAGCGGCGTCGGCGTCGCCAAAACGCCGGGCGCCAGCCTCTACCAGCCGCTGCTGGGCCGCGGCACGCTGCGCGAACATATCCAGCCGACCGCCTACCGCCGCTTCGATCTGGTTCCCTCCGAACTCGATCTGGCCGGCGCCGAAGTGGATATCGTGCTGGCGCCGGATTATCTGCATCGGCTCTCGAAGCTGTTGGCGCCGGTCGTGGAGGCCGGCGATTACGACTTCATCATCATTGACTGCCCCCCCTCGCTGGGCGTCCTCACGGTGAACGCGTTGACGGCCGCGCACCGCGTGCTGATTCCGCTCCAGTGCGAATACTTCGCGCTGGAGGGACTCAGCACCATCACCGGCGTGATCGAACAACTGCGCACGAGCGGCGCCAATCCCGGCCTGAAGATTGACGGCATCCTGATGACCCTGTTCGACAAACGCACCCGGATCGGCCAGGAAGTCGTTCAGGAGGTGGTTTCGCATTTTCCGGACAAAGTGTACGAGACCCTTATTCCCCGAAACGTCCGTCTCAGCGAGGCGCCCAGTTTCGGAAAACCGGTGATTGTGTACGACTCCGCCAGCGCGGGCGCGGCGGCCTATCGTCTGCTGGCGCGGGAGTTTCTGCGCCGCCATGCCGCGGAAAACGAATCGGAGGAGAGCGCGGCGGCGGATGCCGCATCGCCGGCGAAGGCCGCGCCGACGGCGACGTCCGCGTCGGAGCCGGTGGCGGCCAATGCCGCTCCGCCGCCCGCCGCGGCGACGGCCGCTCCCGCCGCTGAGGTGAGCCATGAGCGCATGGACGCATGAAGCGTTGGAGATTCTGAAGCGTCTGGCCGGCGCCCCGGAAAACGCCCTGTCGTGGACGGTTTTCGGCGCGGCGATCGCGCTCTCGGGTCTCATTCTTCTAAAACTGATGGGACTGGCGACCGGCGACGCGCGCTCGACTTGGCTTTGGAACGTCGCGGCCCTAATTGTTTGCTCCGCCCTGCTTTTGGTGGCGGCGACCGCCGGTCGCCTTTATCTGCTTCCGATCGTGAATGGCCGCCTGGCGCCGCACTGGGTGGACGTGGCAAGCGCCGTCGCGGGGCTGTTGCTGCTGGCCGCGCCGGCCTTTTGCCTGCTGCATCGGGTGCGCTACTCCACCGCGTTCATGACGCTGCTGGTGACGGGCGTCGGCGCGGCGCTGGCCGCGATGCTTGCGATGTCTTTGCATGCGGGTTCCGATGTGAGGGCCATCCGGGAACGCACGGAGCGCATCCAGAGAGAAATGGAGCCGTGAGGGGATTCGATCCCCGCGCCGACGCCATGCACCCGTCGGACACCACCAACGCGCGAAAGACGGAGGCGCTGGAGATTCTTCATTTCGATCCGGCGACGGATCGAGGACGCCATTACTTTGACGCGATTCGCCTGACCCATCGCGCGCTGCCGGAGCTCGACCTGGAGGAGACCGACCCTTCGATCGAGTTCATGGGCCGCCGGCTGTCTTTCCCCTTGCTGATTTCCTCCATGACCGGCGGCGACTCGGAGGCGCTGCGCGCCATCAATCGCCGATTGGCCGAAGCGGCGGCGATCACCGGCGTGGCGCTCGGCGTGGGTTCCCAGCGGGTGATGTTCACGCATCCCGGCGCCCGCGCCAGCTTCGCCGTTCGAGAATGGGCGCCGACGATCCCGCTCGTGTTTGCGAATCTCGGCGCCGTGCAGTTGAACAACGGTTTCGGTCTTGACCAATCCCGGGAGGCGGTGCGCGTGGCGGGGGCCGACGGGCTGTATTTTCATCTCAATCCGCTGCAGGAGGCCGTCCAGCCGGAGGGCAACACCAATTTCGCCGGCCTGGCCGACCGCATCGGCGCCGTCGCCGCCGCGCTGGAAGTTCCCGTGTTGCTGAAAGAAGTGGGCGCGGGTTTGTCGCCGGAGGACGTCGCGCGGATGCTCGATCGGGGTATTCGCTACTTCGATGTCGCGGGCGCGGGCGGCACTTCCTGGAGCCGCATCGAGCATCACCGCAACCCGAACGCGGGGCCGGAAGGACTGGGCTTGCTGTTTCAGGATTGGGGCATCCCCACCCCGTCGGCGCTGCGCGCGCTGCGGCCCTTTCGAGATCGCGCCGTGCTGATCGCCTCCGGCGGACTGCGCAACGGCGTGGATATGGTCAAAGCGCTCATCCTCGGCGCGTCGCTCTGCGGGATGGCGCTGCCGTTTCTGGCGCCCGCGCGCGAGTCCGTCGAGGCCGTGGTGCGCGTGATCGAGCGGCTGCGGCGCGAATTCAGGACCGCCCAGTTTTTGCTGGGCCGGCGCCGGGCCGCCGATCTGATCGGCGACGACGCCTTGTTGGCGCCCGCCGGGCCGCGGGATGAAACAACCCCCGGAGGTGCTGCGTGAGCGAACCCTCAGTCGGCATAGACGCCATCGGTTTTTACGCGCCGTCCTACTATCTCGACCTGCGGACGCTGGCCGAGACCCGCGGCGTGGATCGGGACAAATACCTGATCGGGCTCGGCCAGGAGCGCATGGCCGTGCCGCCGCCGGATGAGGACGTCGTCACCATGGCCGCGAGCGCGGCCCAGCCCGTGCTCGAATCGGCGGACCGCGAGCGCATTCGCTGGGTCCTCTTCGCGACGGAGACCGGCGTGGATCAATCGAAGGCGGCCGCGATGTACGTCCACGGCCTGTTGGATTTGCCGGAAAACTGTCGCGCCATCGAGGTCAAAGAGGCCTGCTATGCCGGCACGGCGGCGCTGCAATTGGCCGCCGCGTGGATCGCTCGGCGCCCGGATCACCTGGCCTTGATTATCGCGTCGGATATTGCCCGCTATGAATTGAAGTCGCCGGGCGAAGCGACGCAGGGCGCCGGCGCCGTGGCGATGCTGGTGAGCGCGAATCCGCGCGTTCTGGCGCTCGATCCCGAGGCCGGCTGTCACGCCGAGGACGTCATGGACTTTTGGCGTCCGAACTACCGCGATGCGGCGCTGGTGGACGGCCAGTATTCCACGCGGGTTTATCTCGAAACCCTCGTCCGCGCCTGGCAGCGCTATCGCGCGGCGTCCGGACGCGGTCTGGAGACCTTCGCCCGCCAATGCTTCCACCTGCCGTTCACGCGCATCGCCGAGAAGGCCCAGAAACGGCTCGCGCATGCCGCCGGTCTTCCGGAACCGACGCCGGAGGAACTCCGCCGGCGGATCGGCGATGCGCTGCATTACAACCGCGTGACCGGCAACACCTACGCCGCCTCCCTCTACGAGGGTCTGACCTCGCTGTTGGATAATTCGGAGGAGGATCTGGGCGGTCAACGCATCGGTTTGTTCAGCTACGGTTCGGGATGTATGGCGGAGTTTTTCAGCGGGGTGGTCGTTCCCGGTTACCGTTCCCGCTTGCGCGCCGCCGCGCATCGGGCGATGTTGGACGCGCGAATCGAGCTGACCTATCGGCAATATGAGGATATATTCAATCTGCCGTTGCCGACGGACGGCGGGGAACATGTGTTCGCCCAGTATCGCACCGGCCCCTTCCGCCTGGCGGGGTTCAGCCAGCACAAACGGGTCTATGAGGCGCTATGAAAGCCATCGCTCCCGGCAAGTTGATTCTGAGCGGCGAGCACGCGGTCGTGTACGGCCGTCCGGCGCTCGCCATGGCCATTGACCGCACGGCGCAGGCCGTCATCACCGATGAGGCTGCCGCGCCGGGCGAGGTGGCCTTCGATCTGCCCGATGTTCGCGCCTCCGAATCCCTCACGCTGCGCGCGCTGCGCGATTTCCGCGCCCGGGTGCAGCGCAACTACGAGGAATTCGCGGCCGGACGCATGGGGGTTCGCGAAATTCTCCGCAAACCGGCGGATTTGTTCCAATACGCTTTTATCACCGTGTTGGACGGCCTGCACCTGAAACTGTCCGGCGGCGTGCGCATTCGCATGCATTCCACCATCCCGATCGGCTGCGGCATGGGTTCTTCCGCCGCGACGATCCTGAGCGTGTTGCGCGCGGTCGGACATTATTTCCGCGTCGAATTCCGCCCGGACTGGTACTACCGCTACAGTCTCGACGCCGAACGGCTCCAGCACGGCCACGCCAGCGGCGTGGATAGCTACATCTCGCTGCATGGCGGCTGCGCCCTCTTTCAACGCGGCGGCGCGCAGCCCCTCCCCCTGCCCCGGCTCCGCATGGCGCTCGTGGACACCGGCGCGCCCGAGTGCACCACCGGCGAGTGCGTCGCCGAAGTCCGCCGCCGTTTCGGCGAAGCGCCGATCTGGTCGGAATTCGAGCGGACAACGCTCGGCATGGCCGAAGCCGTGCAAAGCCAAAGGGCCGACGATTTTCGCGCCCGCGTGCGCGAGAATCACCGGCTCCTGTGCGAAATCGGCGTCGTCCCCGCGCCGGTTCGCGCTTTCGTCGAGGAGATCGAACGCGCCGGCGGCGCGGCGAAAATCTGCGGCGCGGGCGCCGTTCGCGGAGATAAAGGCGGCGCCGTTCTCGTCAGCGCGGAAGTCCCCATCGCGCCGATCTGCAAGACCTACGGATTCTCGCCCCTGTCGTTTCGCGGCGAACCGCTGGGCGTCCGGATCGTCTGAGCCGCGCCGTCTTCCGCTTTCACCGCGTCGGCCTCGCGCTCCTCGTCGGAGCGCAGGCGTCCGAATCGGACAATTTCCTCGATTTCCGTTCCGCTCAGGGTTTCGCGCTCGATCAGCAATTTCGCTGTCAGGTCCAGTTTGTCCCGGTTTTCCCGCAAGAGGTTCAGCGCGGCGGTGTAGGATTCGCGCAAAATACGGGACACCTCCGCGTCAATGCGCCGGGCGGTTTCCTCGCTGTACGGTTGCGTGCGGCTGACCTCGCGGCCCAGAAACAAAAGCTCCTCGCGCTCGCCGAAACTCTGCGGGCCGAGCGCGTCGCTCATGCCCCACTCGCACACCATCAGGCGGGCGATGTGGGTGGCCTGCCGGAAATCCATCTGCGCGCCGGTCGTCACGTCGCCGAACACAATTTCCTCCGCGGCGCGCCCGCCCATCAGGCCGGTGATCATTTTGATCAGTTTGGAGCGGCTCTCGGTATAGCGGTCTTTTTCGGGGAGCTGCATCGTCGCGCCCAGCGCCTGCCCGCGCGGAATGATGGTGACCTTGTGCACCGGCTCGCCGCCGACGATCTGCAGAATGAGCGCGTGGCCCGATTCGTGATACGCCGTCAGCCGCTTCTCCTGATCGTCCAGCATCCGGCTGCGTCGTTCGCGGCCCCAGCGGACCTTGTCGCGGGCCTCCTCCAGATCGCTCAACTCCACCGAGGCCGCCCCGCGCCGCGCCGCCAGCAGCGCGGCTTCATTGATCAAATTCGCCAGGTCGGCTCCCGAAAACCCCGGCGTCCCGCGCGCGATCCGGCGCAGATCGGCGTTCGGCGCGAGCTGCACGCGTTTGGCGTGTATTTTCAGGATGTTGACACGACCCTCGAGTCCCGGCAGATCCACGACGATTTGGCGGTCGAAACGGCCGGGGCGCAAGAGCGCGTTGTCCAGCACATCCGGACGGTTGGTCGCGGCGATGATGATAATGCCCTCCTGCGTGTCGAAGCCGTCCATCTCCACCAGCAAAGCGTTGAGGGTTTGCTCGCGTTCGTCGTGGCCGCCGCCGATGCCGCTGAAACGGCTGCGGCCCACGGCGTCAATCTCATCAATGAAAATGATGCACGGCGCGTTGCGCTTCGCCTGCTCGAACATGTCGCGCACGCGGGAGGCGCCCACGCCGACGAACATCTCGACGAAGTCCGAACCGCTGATGCTGAAAAACGGCACCTGCGCCTCGCCCGCGATCGCCTTCGCCAGCAGCGTCTTGCCGGTGCCCGGCGGCCCGACCAGCAGCACGCCCTTGGGAATCCGTCCGCCGAGCTTCTGGAAGCGCTTCGGATCCTTCAGAAAATCCACGATTTCCTGCACTTCCTCGCGCGCCTCGTCAATGCCGGCGACGTCGCCGAAGGTGACCTTGTTTTTTGTTCGCGTGAGCAGCTTGGCCCGGCTCTTTCCGAAGCTCAACGCGCCCCGGCCGGCCATTTTCATTTGCCGGTTGATGAGGAAATACAGCACGCCCATTACGATGAGGAACGGCACGGCGCCGGAGAGCATCTGCCAGATCAGCGGGTTCTGCCGCTTGATCTCGAGATTGGGCACCTCTTTGAGTTCGCGCATCAGGTCGTCGAGCACGACAACCTCGGTGCGAAATTTCTCCGGCTTGCCGGTGCGGGGGTCCACCTCCGTGGTCTCGCCGCGGACGTATTGCGCGCCGGAGACCTCCAGCACCAGCTGCGCCTTTCGGATGCGGCCCTCGCGCAACAGCGCCAGAAAATCGGGGCTGTACGGCAACTGCCGCACGCGCTCGGGACCCTGCGCCAGCAATTGATACAGCGAGATGAACAGCGCCAGCAGAAGCAGCCAGATCACGAGCCCCCGCATCGGCAGGCGGGAGGGCTCCGACGATTTCTCCTTCGGCGGGGGCGTCGGTGTTTCGGGGGCGTCCATGGATTCACTCTCTCTTCCGTACGGCGTTACGCGTCGAATCGGAGCGCCAAACCGTAGCATTCTCGCGCTCCGTTGGCAACGGCAGGACGCGAATTCGCACCGTGGGCGCCGCCGCATGGGCCGCCGCCCATCGCGCCGCGATCCGATAACCGGGCGTCCAGACCACTTCGCGACCGCAAACCAAAACGGGCAGCCGCCGCCGCCATTCCACGGGCGTTTTATCGTCGGTGAAAATGTCCTGCAGCTTTTTCGTTCCCGACAGGCCGATCGGCCGCAGGCGGTCGCCCGCGCGCCACGGCCGCCAATGCAGCGTCGCGCGCGAGGCCATCCCGCGGTCCAGCCAGGCGGTCGCCGGCAAACGCCCCGCGCCCGGCGGACGCTCCGCCGAATAACCGCGGTCAAAGCGCGCCTCGCAGCGGACGCCCGCTTCGGGAATCTCGACCGCGCCCGGAATCGGCTGGCGCGCACGATAGCGCGGCGTCGCGCGCCGGCGCGTTGCGCGCAGGCATAGACGCCGTGCGGTCCGGCAAAGGGTTCGATTCGCGGTGACGACAACGACACCGTCCTTTTGCGACAGCAACGCTTCCGTGCGCGCGATCAGCGCCGCGTCGAGGTCTTCGGGCGGAATGCCGCGTTCCAGCAGCCAGTCCCGCAGAATCCGCCGGCGGACCGCCGCCGGCGCGCGAATCAACGCGGGAACTTTCAGACCGCCATCCGGCGTGGCGCAGCGGGCGCGAGCGCGCGCCGCGATCCGGGTCAACAGCGCGTCGTCCTCGCGCAAGGCGGCCGCCGCGCGCACCCGCGCGCGCCGCGCCCCCGGATTCAGCCGCCGCTCGATCAGCGGAAGAATTTCGTGCCGCACGCGGTTCCGAAGATAATCCCTGCCGCGATTGCTCGCGTCCTCTCGCCACATTTGATTTCTCGCGCGCAGCCAGGCTTCGATGTCGCGCCGCTCCACGTCCAGCCAGGGGCGGATCAAGGGCCTCCCGTCCAGTTCCGAAACCGGCGCCATGCCCCCCAGCCCGCGGCCCGAAGCGCCGCGCGCCAGCCGCAGCAGCAGGGTCTCAGCCTGGTCGTCGGCCGTATGGCCCAGGACGATGGCCGCCGCTCCATGATGGCGCGCCGCATCCGTGAAAAAACGCCGGCGCGCATCGCGCGCCGCCATTTCGACGGATTGCCCCGCCGGGCGCTCGGATAAACGGACCCGCCGGGATATGAAACGCGCGTTCAAACGGCGCGCCAGCGCGCGAACGAAGGCCAAATCCGCGTCCGCCGCCCGTCCGCGCAGACCATGGTGAAGGTGGGCCAGCACGAGACGCCAGCCCTCGCGTTCCGAGGCCTCCGCGAGCGCGCACGCCAGCGCCGTAGAATCGGCGCCGCCCGACACGCCGGCGAGGATCACGCTCCCCGTCTTCAAGCCCCGCGCGCAAAGCGCTCGGCGCGCGATTTCCGCGAGGTCGGGAACCGGGGTGGTTTTACGCGGACGGCTCAAGGCGTTCCAGACCGCCCAGATACGGCCGAATCGCCGGCGGCAACGTCACGGAACCGTCGGACTGCTGTCCGTTTTCGAGCAAAGCGACATACAGCCGCGCGAGCGCGACGCCGGAACCGTTGAGCGTGTGGACGAACGCCGGCTTGCCCTGCGCATTGCGATAGCGAATGCCGGCGCGGCGCGCTTGAAAATCCTCGAAATTGCTGCAGGAGGAAACTTCCAGCCAGGCGTTCTGCCCCGGCGCCCAGATTTCGATGTCATAGCATTTGGCGGCGGAAAAGCTGAGGTCGCCCGTGCACAGCGCCACGACGCGATACGGCACTTCCAGCGCCTGCAAAATGTCCTCCGCGTCGCGCACCAGGGCCTCCAATTCGTCGTAGGAGGTTTCCGGCTCGACGAATTTCACCAGCTCCACCTTGTCGAACTGATGCACGCGGATCAGCCCGCGGGTCTCGCGGCCCGCCGCCCCCGCCTCGCGGCGGAAACACGGCGTGTAGGCCGTCATTTTGATCGGCAGCGGCTCCGAAATGATCTCCTGCATGAAAATATTGGTCACCGGCACCTCGGCGGTCGGCACGAGATACAGATCGTCGGCGGGGATGAAATACATATCCTCGGCCATCTTCGGCAACTGGCCCGTGCCGGTCATGGCGGCGGTGTTGCAGACGAACGGCGGGGAGACCTCCCGATAGCCGTGGCGCTGGGTGTGCAGGTCGAGCATAAACTGGATCAATGCGCGCTCCAGCCGCGCGCCGACGCCGGTGAAGATATGAAAGCCCGCGCCGGTCATGCGCGCCGCCCGCGCGAAATCCACCAGCTTCAGCCGTTCGCAGATTTCCACATGGGATTTGGGCGGGAACGAAAAAGAGCGCGGTTCGCCCCAGGTTCGGACGATGACGTTGGCGGAGGCGTCCGGGCCGACCGGCACGGAGGAATGCGGGATGTTCGGCACCCGCAAGAGCAGCGCGTCGCGCTCCGCCTCGGCGCGCTGGGTCTCGGCATCCAGCGCGGCGATACGCTCCCCCATCGCGCGCACCGCGGCCTGCCGTTCCGCCGTGTCCTGGCCCGCCTTGCGAAGCCGGCCGATCTCCTTCGAGACGACGTTGCGCTCGTTCTTCAGCGCCTCCGCCTCGGTCAGCGCGCGGCGGCGCTCCGCGTCGAGGCGGATGATCGCGTCCAAATCCACCTCGACGCCGCGCGCGCGCATCGCGGCGCGCAAATCCTCCAGCCTCTCCCGCAACACTCGAATGTCGTGCATGGCGAAATCTCCAACACTACCGCGTTGACGGCGGAAAATGCCGCGGCGACAGCATAGACAAACGCGCGCGGCTCACCAATCCAAAAGGTTGCGCGACGAACGGCGGGCGTCTCGCTATCCCATGCGCACGCGAACGCGAACCTTCTCCCCCGCCGGCGCGGGGAGGATCAAACCGTCGCCGCGGACGGTCGCGCCCACGGCCTCGACCCCGAGGACGCCCGAGGAAACCCCATTCGTATTCTCGACCTCGATTTCGTACAGCGCGCCGCGAAAACGGCGCCGGAAGCGAAACCGCCGCCACTCCGGCGGCACGCACGGCGCGATCCGCAATCCGTCGTAATCCGGGCGAACACCGAGGATGCCGGCCGTCATCGCCGCGTAATTCCATACCGCCGCGCCGGAAAGCCAGGACACCCGTCCCCGCCCCGGGAACGGACTGAAAATGCTGTGCGCGCTCTGGCAGACGACATACGGCTCGACCTGCCGTATTTCCGCGCGGTCGTTGTGAAAGGCCGGCAGCGCGCGCCGCAACCAGTTCCACGCCCGCTCGCCTTCGCCGATCTCCGCGGCGGCCAGCACGGCCCATCCCTGCGTGTGATAAAATACGCCGGCGTTTTCCTTGCAGCCGGGGTTGAACAAGCGCGCCAAACAGACCTGCGGGTCGGTGCTCACATACGGCGGCGCGCACAGCATGAGGCCTGACGGCGTCGCCAGCTCGCGTTCCACCGTCTCCAGGAGCCGCCGCGCCCGCTCGCCGGTCGCGTGGCCGCTGAGAATGGCCCACGACTGCGGATTGAGGAAGATGCGCCCCTCCCCGCATTCCCTCGCCCCGAATTTCATCCCGTCAAAGCGGTAGGCGCGCAGATACCATTCCCCGTCCCAAGCGTGCCGCTCGATCGCCGCGTCGAGCTCCGCCAAGCGCTCGTCCGCCCATGCGGTTTCCCGGGTCTCGCCCAACCGCTCGGCCAGCGCGCGGTATTCGCGCAACCCATACCGCAACTGAAAAGCGACAAACACCGACTCGCCCCGCTCGCCGAGCCGCAGACAATCGTTCCAGTCGGCGTGCAACCCGCAGGGCAGACCGTGCGCGCCGCGGCGCTCCAGATTGAAATCCAGCGCCCGGCGCAGATGGCCGAAGACGTCGGCCGCGTCGCGATCCGCGAACGGCAACTCCCGCCGGAGAAAATCCGAATCGCCGGTCTCTCGCACATAGGCGGTGACGGCGTTGAACAGCCATAGGCCGTCATCGGCGCGCCAGACATCGGGAAGCGCTTCCGCCCCGGGCCGATGAAGAAACGGTTGCACGACCGGTTTGCAGCCGCCGTTCGCATACTGGCCGGTCAGCATCAGTTCCAGGCGAGCGCGGGTTTCCTCCGGAATCAGCGCCGCCGTTCCGACGAGGTCCTGCACCGTGTCGCGATACCCCAGCCCGTCGCGCTCGCCGGCATAGACGAGGCTCGCGGTTCGCGACCAGTAAAACGTCATCAGATTGTTGTAGGGCGCCCACACGTTCGCCATACGGTCGAAGAGCGGTTCGGGCGTTTCGGCGGCGAGCGCGCCCAAACGTTCGTTCCAGTGTTGGCGCACCGCTGCCAGCGCGGCCTCGCGGGCCGCGGGCGTCCCCATCGCCGCGCGCGCCGCTTCGCCCTCGCGTTCGGCGCGCCCCACGCCGAACACGAGCGCAAAGCGCATCGTTTCGCCCGGACGGAGTTCGCAGGGGATTTCGAAAGCGCCGCACGGCATGTCGCCATAGGCCGTCGAACCCGCGCAGGCGCCGGACACCACCGCCGCCGGGCTCGCATAGCTCCCATAGGGACCGAGAAATTCGTCGCGGTCGGCATCGTGGCCGGACGGTTCCTTGCCGACGAGGCCGAAAAAGCTGTGGCGCTGCTGATCCTTGTTCGTGAAATGCTCGGCGTCCTCCGGCATGTTCACGTTGGAGCCGAAATCGAGGAGGCCCTCGCCCGCGAGACGCGCCTGGGCGATGTATTGGTTGTATTGCAAATTGCGCGTGTCGTCGTCCGCGCTCCAGTTGCATTGCGGTTCCACATAGGGAAAAAGCTTTAGCCGCCGTGAGGGCCCCTCGACGAGTCGCACCGAAATATCCCAAACTTCATAAAGGGCGCCCAACGGCGCGAACAGGGTGGCGGAAGCCTCCACGCCTCGCCAAACGGAGCGCAGCCGCGTATAGCCCAAGCCGTGTCGGCACTCCGCCGCGAAACCCGAAAGCGGTTTGCCGACCGGCATCCACGAAAGACTCCAGAAATCGCCGTCCGACTCGTCCCGCAAGTAGACAAATCGCCCCGGCCAATGCGCCGGAGGAGCGTTGAAAAGAAAGCGCGTCAGCCGTCCCTGGGCCGCCGAGCGATAGAACGTGTAGCCCGCCGCGTTGTTGGTGATCACCCCGCCGAATTCGGCGCTGCCGATGTAATTCGACCACGGGCGCGGCGTGTCGGGCCGGGTGATGACGTACTCTCGCGCCTGCTCATCAAAATAGCCGAAGTTCATGGGTTCTGGAGCATAGCAGCAAATCGCCGGCCGCGCCACTCGCCCCCCCCAGAGTCGCCGACCGCGGAACGCGCGACTCAATATCCCTGAGCCGCGCGCACCCCTTGGCCCAGCGGAGACAGGCCGGCCCGCCGGCGCGCCTCGTCCAGGATCGCGGCGGTCGCGGTCGCGCCCACGCGCGTGACGCCCAACGAGCGCACCCGCAACAGATCGTCCAACGTCCGCACCCCGCCGGCGGCCTTGATGCCGACGGACGGATCGGCGTGCTGACGCATCAGGCGCAAGTGACGATCGGTGGCGCCTTGGTAGTTATAGTTCCCATCCGGCTGTTTCACGAAACCGTATCCGGTGGACGTCTTGATGTACGCCACGCGAATATCGGAGCAAATGCGGCAGAGGCGAATGATGTGTTCGTCCTTCAGATAGTCGTTCTCGAAAATGACCTTCAGGATCGCGCCGTGACCGGCGACCACCTCATGGACCAGCCGCACTTCGCGTTCCACGTAGCCCCAGTCGCCGCCGAGCGCTTTGCCGATATTGATGACCATATCAATCTCGGCGGCGCCGGCGAGCACGGCGGATTCGGCCTCGGCGATCTTGATGCCGATCGTCGAATTGCCGTGGGGAAACCCGGCCACCGCGCAGACGGCGACCTCGCTGCCGGCGAGAGCCTCGCGCGCGAGACCTATGGCGTAGGGTTTGATGCAAACGGTCGCCACATCATAACGGCGCGCCAGATCGCATCCCGAGCGCAGTTCGGCGTCGCTCAATGTCGGATGCAGCAAGGAATGATCAATCATCTTCGACAAGTCACGCCATGTCAGTCCGTTGTCCATTTCCATTGTTCTCCATTCGAATTCGTTGCGCCGAAAGCGGACGCGAACCGGCGATCCTGGCGACGCCCCGCAATAAACGGCGGTGGAGCCGAACCTATAGCCTCGGCTCCACCGCTTCTAGCCGTACTTCGTTCACGAACGCCGCGGGATAGCGGCCCGCGAAGCGATCGGCGTTCGCCTTCTCACTTCGTCTGCGCCCGCCGACGACGCAGCCAGGCGATGGGCAGGATGCTGAGCACAAAACCCGCCGTCACCGGCTCCGGAATGGCCGTGATCGCCACGTTGTCGAGGCGGATACTGTTTCCACTGGCATTGGCATAACCCAGCAGCCGGAACGTCACGGTGTCGCCCGCCGACAGATTCGCGGGCGCCGGAAGATTGAATGTGAAGAGGCCGTAGTTGGTGGCCGTATTATTCGGCACGCGCGTATATCCCAAAGACGTGAAGGAACCCGATGTTCCAATCCGATAGGTCACTTCCACGCCCCGCGGTCCGCTGGTTCCCCCGTTCGCCAGGTTGAACTGAATGCCTTCCAATTTGCTGACGGAAGAATCAATACTGCCCGCCATTGTCAGTTCATAGGTGATGTATTTGCTTGCGTTGGGTGTCGTATCCCAGCCACTGGCGTTGTATTGCTGTCCATTGGGCCACGATTGCGTGTTGGCGGTGCCTTCCGCGTAGGGCGCGATATAATCCCACCCCGACCCCGTTCCGCCTCCGGCAGGCAGATTCACGATGGTGCCGCTTCCCAGATAGCCCCCCGTCGCTCCGGTGGCGGAGGTGTTCGCCGCGCTCGCCACAGAGCCGGTCGTGTCTTCGATCTGACCGTTGATCTGATTACTGAAGTTATGCACCCAGCGCACCAGCACGGCCGCCGGCGCCGTCGTTACAGCGCCTGCCAGCAGATACGCCAAAAGCAATCCAACAATACTTCTGCTTCTATTCTCCGCACCTTCTTCCTCAGCGCTGTCGGCGAGTCGGAACGATCCGCTTTCAAACCCGGAAAGACGGGCATCGTCCCCGGCGGACCCCACACAGGCGTTCCGCCACTCGTCCAACCGCCTACGTCAACAACGTTGACGTCGCCATAATGTGCGGCGCATCGTCTTGCGCGCAATGGAAATATAGGTTAATCATTAAAGCGTGAAACCGGTGACATTGCGCGATTTGGCTGCGGAAATGGGTTTGACGCCGGCGGCAGTATCGCTGGCGCTGCGCAATCACCCGCGCATTTCGGAAACCACACGCCGTCGGGCGCAAGAGCTCGCGCGGGCGCGCGGTTATACGCCAAACCCGGCGTTGGCCCGTTTTTCCAAACTGCGCCGTCCATCGGAGACGTCTCCGACGATGCCGCTGGCGCTGGTGCTTCAACGGCATCCCGTCTATGGAGCGAATTCGAAGTTCGAGCGGGCAAGCAGCATTATCCGCGCGCGGTCCGCGGCAATGGGCTACCTGGCGCGCGTCTACATTCAGGACGATGAACTGCCGCCCGAGCGATTGATGCGGATTCTTCGCGCCACCGGCGTGGAAGCGGTCTTGCTCGGTCCTTTATTCGACAGCGCCTTGCTCGACGCGTTCGAGTGGGAGCGCTTCAGCGTTGTGGCGTGGGAGCCGGGATATATCTTGCCCCCTTTCCACATCTTCCTCTCGAATGTCGCCCAGTCCATCATCCGGGGCGTGGAAATCTGTCGTGAGCGCGGATATCGCAGGGCGGGTGTCGTGCTGTATCGGGAGCAGGTTCCGCCGGTCGACAATTTCGAACGCCGCGGCGCGCTGGACTATTGCGCGCGCGAATTGCAAACGCCGACGTTTCGCTTCGGGGCCGTGGAAATTGACGACGCCTCTCAATCCGCCTTCGACCGCTGGTTCGACCGCTTTCGTCCCGACGCGGTCATCGGCCAGACGGACCTGATCTACTTTCGACTGCGCAACCATGGAATCGAACCCGGAAAAGACTGCGGATTTCTCAGCCTGCATATTCAATTCAGCGTTCCCAACGCCGACATCGCGGGGTTCAATGACGATCGGTCGCGCACCGCGCTGGCGGCGTTGCGCCTGCTGGATTCCGAAGTGCGCAATTTCGAACGCGGCATACCGGACCTGCCGCAACGCATCCTGCTGACGATGCCCTGGCATGAGGGGCGCACGTTACCGCCGCGATCGGGGCGCTGATGGGGACAGGCGATTTTCGCGCTCGCCCCCACGGAGCCGGCCCCGGACGGGCGATAGGTCGGGCCAAAGGGCCGGATCCGGCGTAAAAGGCCGAAGCGAGGGCGGATCGAAGATCGCCTCTCGCTCCATCGTTCCCGCGGGCGTGTCCCCATCTCCCCAGCGCCTTCGCCGCCGGGGCAAGCCCGACGCGACCGGTCTGGCCCATGTCGTCGATGAAACCGCCCTTGTCTTTGAGCTGTATCACACTTCGCGAAGTGTGATACAGTCGCTCGGCAGTGGAGTGTTCCGCATGGACACGGCCGCCGTTAACGCTCGGTGGTTTTCCCGACTCGCCTCCGGCCCGTCCGCCCCGCTCCGCTCCAGACCGCCGACTCGCCTTCCTCTGCTCCTCTGCCTGAAAATTCGGAGATGGAGGATTGTTACTAAAGTTCTCGAAATTGTCTTTGCTGGCTCGTTCCCTGCGGCGCGAGCAAGCTCGCGCCCTACGTCCGAAGAATGTAGGGCCTCAGCTTGTCGAAGACCTCGCCGTAGCCC
>CALGXT010000144.1 GCA_937935255.1 uncultured bacterium
AACAAAGCCTTGCCGGAGACCGAAACCATAACTATCTTTCGCCCGTCCGGGGTTCAGAAACCCGGCCAAGCGCTTCCTTCATTTTAGAGACAGTCATCACTAAAATTTTAGATGCTCGTTTCCCGCGGCGCGAGCAAGCTAGCGCCCTGCGTCTGAAGAATGTAAGGTCTCAGCTTGTCGAAGACCCCGCCGTAGCCCGAAGGTCGAAGGCGGGCTGAGGTCGCGACGCCATAAACAAGCAATTCCGAACAAGGATGAGACGACTCGTATGCGCTCTTCCGACCCCATGGAAATCGGCGGCCTTTCCGTTCCCCGCCCCGAATATCCCCGTCCGCAGTTTCGGCGCGCCGAGTGGCTGTGCCTCAACGGCGAGTGGCAGTTCGAGACCGACCGGGGCGATAGCGGCGAGGAGCGCGGATTGGCGCAACGCGATCTTCAGGGCAAAATCCTCGCGCCGTTTTGCCCGGAGTCCGCGCGGTCCGGCGTCGGCATAACGGATTTTCTCAACGCCGTCTGGTATCGGCGGATCGTGCCTATTCCCGAAGCTTGGCGCGGACGGCGTCTGCTGCTGCACTTTCAGGCGGTGGATTATGACGCCACCGTCTGGGTCAACGGCGCGCCAATGGCGCGGCATTTCGGCGGCTTTACGCCGTTCACGATCGAACTCGCCCCGGAATTTACAGGCGGGCATCCGCTCACGCTGGTTGTCCGCGCGCGGGACGATCACCGCGAGCAAAAGCCGCGCGGCAAACAAACCGGCCGCTATGCCAATGACGGTTGCATGTACACGCGCACCACGGGCATTTGGCAGACGGTTTGGATGGAGCCCGCGCCCGATTCATACCTGCGGCGGCCGCGCATCACCCCGCGCTTCGCCGACGGCGAATTTCTCGTGGAATTGCCCGTCGCCCATGCCCGCGGCGGGCAACGCGTGCGGGCGCGGCTCTTCGCCGAAGGCCGGGAAATCGCCGCCGCGGAAACGGCGTGCGGAACGGACATGACGCCGAGCGTGCGGCTGGCGATTCCCGCCGCGGAACGGCGCGAATGGTCGCCGCAATCCCCGTTCCTCTACGACCTCGATCTGGAGTTGCTCGACGCCGAGGGAAAACCGCTGGACGCGGCGCGCTCCTATGCCGGGCTGCGTTCGGTATCCGTCGGCGACGGCGCCTTCAAATTGAACGGCCAACCCCTGTTCCTGCGCCAGGTGTTGGACCAGGGATACTGGCCGGACGGCATCCTGACGGCGCCGAGCGACGACGCCTTGCGTCGCGACATCGAGCTCAGCCTCGCCGCCGGTTTCAATGGCGCGCGCCTCCATCAAAAGGTGTTCGAGGAGCGGTTTCTCTACCACGCGGACCGGCTCGGCTACCTTGTCTGGGGCGAATTCCCGGATTGGCCGCCGCTCGGCTCCTGGCGGAAGGATGTCCCCTCGCGTCCGCGCGCGACCTTCCTGCGCGAATGGCTCGAGGCGATGGCGCGCGATTACTCGCATCCGTGCATCATTGGCTGGTGTCCGCTCAACGAAACGAGTTGGGCCGCGGAGCCGGCGGGCCCCGAACTGGACGAGCTGACCCGGGCGATCTTCGCCGCGACGAAGGCGGCCGACCCCACACGCCCCGTCATTGACGCCAGCGGCTGGGCGCATCGCGTTCCGGATATAGACCTGTACGACACGCATGATTACGTGCAGGATGCCGCGAAGCTTCACGACCGGTTGGGCAAATACCGCCCCGGCGCTTTCAACGACGACACCCCCTCGAATTTGCCGCGCGGAGAGCAGCCGCTATTCGTCAGCGAATTCGGCGGCGCCTGGTGGGATAGCGCGGGCGCGGAATCCGAGAACGCCTCGTGGGGTTACGGCCAACGGCCCCGAACGGTGGAGGAGTGGTTCGAGCGCTTCTCGGCTCTTTGCGCCACCCTGCTGCGCCATCCGGAAGTCGCCGGCTATTGCTACACGCAATTGACCGACGTGTTTCAAGAAAAGAACGGCATCCTGGACTTTCAACGCAGGCCCAAGATCGCCCTTGAAAGGTTGCGCGCTGTCCAACAGCTTCCGGCGGCGGTCGAAACGCCGCGCGAACGGCCGCGTTCCGGCCGGTGATGATCTCCGCCCGAAAAAACGCGCGCGAGGCCGCTGTCGGACGTGGGGCGCGAGCTTGCTCGCGCCGCGGGGAACGCGCAGGCAAAGACAATATCGAAAACATGAGTCCGCCGCGCTTCGCTTCCCGAATGTCAATTGAGCCATTCGGGTCATTCGGAATAGCCGAGGCTGAACCAGTCAATGTTGACCAGCGCATTGCCCTCTTTGGCATCGCCCCGTTCGATGACCAGCGCGACATCGCGCTTGCCGGGCTTGGAAATCCGAACCGGCACGGTCAATTCCTTGAAGACCTCCCAACCGCCGGTGGATTCGACCACGATGCGGGCGATCTCCTCGCCGCCGATGACGCGGCGCTTGGGCCCGGAGTCGAACTCGGGGTCGAGCACGACACGGACGACGGCCCCGGGACGGTCCGGATTGACACCGTAGCGCATGCGGAATTCGTCGAAGGGCTTTTCGCGGCCGAGTTCGAGGTTTCTATAAAGCAGCCAGCAACCGCCGTGCAGGTTGAAGACGAACCAGCTGTTCCGGACATTGCCCTCTTTGTCGTCGAAGCGTTCCGCCTCCTGCCGAATTGAACGCGGCGGATGGGCGGGCACGGCAATCTTCAACTCCGCGGGCGCCGATCGGTTGCCCGCCGCGTCGAGCGCCGCGACGCGGTACACGTACACGGCCCCTTTATCCACCGTCCGATCCTCGAATTCGCGCTTTCGACCGAGAGCAACGGGGGCGGTCTTCGAGCCGTCGGCGTTTTCCCGCTCCACTTCATAGCCGATCACGCCGATCTCGTCCCGGGATTCGCCCCATTCCAAATGCACGAGTTGATCCGTGAGATGGAGCGCCCGCAGGTTGGCCGGCGGGGTCGGCGGCTCGGCGTCGGGCGGGGTACGGGCCTTGAAGACAGTCGCCGGCGAGCGATTTCCGGCCGCGTCCACCGCGACAACGCTATAGCTATATTCCGTATCGGGCGCGAGGCCGCGCTCGCTCATTTGCCGCATATAGCGTCCGAGCCCTCTCTCCCCTCGACGGACGAGAAATCCGCCTTCCGGCAGCGGCCGGCCCTCGCCAAGGTCGAATTCGAGCGTGACGCTCCCCGCCGTGGACTCCAAGAGCCGCACGACGGGCGGGGGAGGCGTCGCGGGAGCGGCCTTCGTTCCGGGCAAGGCGGCGAAGAGCGGCAGAACGGCGGAATTGCCGTGCGGCGGCAGATCCTCGAGGGTCAGCACGCGGGTTTCGCCGCCGCGGGTCTCTTCGATGTGGGTTCGGGTGGCGAACTTCGGATCCCAACAATATTCGGCCGCGCCGGCCAGACTGACGCTCGCGCCCTCGTCTATTTTGAACGCGACGGTCTCCACACCCGCCACGACGCATTTGTACAGATGGGCGCCGATGATCTCGGTTCGCCCGCCCGCTCGCGTGTGGATGATGGGCGATCGGGCCTCGGTTTTGAGTCCGAGCGCCCATAGCAAGCCGCCGTCATTGACGGCCTTCCATCCCTCGCCTTCGAGATTGAGCTGGCGGGCGTAGACAGCCGATCGCGGCCCGACATACAGGCCGTGGCCGACGATGTCCTCGAGGAAAAGAGGTCCCGCGCCTTCGTGGCGGGCGTTGTGAACGTGGCTGAAGGCGGAAATAACCAGCGCGCGGCCCGCGCGATGGACGATCGAGCTGTTCGGATAGCGCTTGAAGGAAAACCGAAGGCGCTCCATCGCCGCCACCGGGTGCGCGCCGTCCTCGAAAACGAAAACCGGTTTTTCGGGTTGCTTTATCAGCGCGTCGGCAACCTCGAAGGTCGCTTCGAGGCCCACCAGCCGGCGAACATTGCCGCGAATGAAGATCGTGTCGGAGATGTCATAAGCCAGGTTGCTGCCCTGGGCCCAGGGGGCGCGAGGGAAATAGACGGTGGTCGCTCCGCTGTCTATGGCCTTCTGGATCGCCTCGGTGTCGTCTTTTTTGTCGCCCGGAATGCCGCCGAACCGGGCCGGACTCACCCACTGCTCCGGCGGGTCGTGCGGCACGGTCGGCGTTTCCAGGATCGGCAGCCGCAGGGAGCGCGCCTCGCCCGGGAAGGCGACGATGCGCGGCCCGGAGACCCATTCGTGGATTTTTCCGGGGGGAACCGGCGGCCGGTTACGATCGGCGACCGCCTGCCGATAGCCGGCGACTTCGACATCGCGGAGATAGACCGTGGCGCGGGGATTCCTGTTTTCGATCGCCGGGCGCTCGGCCGCCTCGCCGACGCCCGTGAGCGCGCTGTCCGTGAGCGTGACGATACCGTCGGGGCCGTCGTTGATCACGGCGGGGACGCGGTTCTCGCCGGCGACGCGGCGGGCGAAAACATAATTGTTGTGATTGTCAATGCCCGCCACGCGCTGACCGCGCAGGACGATGTCCTCCAGCGTGACGGAATTGACGTTATGGCGCACGCGAATGCCCACGTCGAAGCCGATCACGCGCACGCGTTTGATCAACAGCGGTCCGACTTCGGGCTGGTCGAGACCCAGCCCGATCGCGCCCGGCGCGCTGCCGTCGGGTCCGGAACGGATGTCCACGTCGAACACTCCGCCCTGGTTGTTGGCGCAGAAATTGAGCCCGACGGCGCCGGGATTGCCGTTGCCGCAGTCAATCGTGAGATCGCGCACCGAGTTTTTGAACCGCTGGGCGGGCGGTCCGCCGGTGAAGATCATGTATTTCGGCTTTTCCGGGTTGTCGAAGCCCGGCGCGTTGTCCATCAAGCGCAGGATCGTGCGCTCCCGGCCGGCGCCCTGCAGACCGTTGAAGCTTCGCCGCCCGGGCCAGCGGATCGTGTCGCGGATCAAATACTCCCCCGGCGGCAGATAAATCACCGCCCCGCCGCCGGGATTCCGATCGAAAGCCGCCTGGATGCCGGCCGTCTCGTCCTTCCCGCTATTGGGAACCACCCCGTAGGCGCGGACATCCACCACGCCGGAATCCTCGGGAAAGCGGATCGGCTCCGCCGCAGGCAGCGCGCCCTCGGAGAAAAAAAACGCGAAGGGGATGATCAAATAACACCGGCCGATGTTTTGAAGGCGGGACACAGTCTTTACTCCGATCTCCATCGTTTTGCGCGCCGCTCTTCCGAGAGCGGAGCGGCGGAACTACCGTCTTTCCGACGGCGGCTTTCCCGCCGGGGGTTCGGCGGGCCGAAGCGGCGAAATGACGGATTACTACTACTGTTCTCGATATCGTCTTTTCCTGCTCGTTCCCCGCGGCGCGAGCAAGCTCGCGCCCTGCGTCCGACGAATGCGGGGCCTCCGCTTGTCGAAAATTTCGCCGTAGCCCGAAGGTCGAAGTCGGACCGAGGCGGCGAAAAAGGCGACGCCCCGCGCCGCTCAATAGGTCTTCCGCCACCACATGCCGCCGCCGGTGACGGTGGGATTCTCGACCGCGGCGCGATCCTCGGGCGCCACATGGCCGTCCACGAACAGCGCGTGCGTCTTTTCTCCGCGGCCGTGCAGACCGACAATCACGGGATTCGAAAAGTAGTTGGGGGTGAGTTGCGGCGAAATTGCGTTCGAGTCAATTACCGCCGCCGATGATCGTTTTTCGGTGATCAGAAGGATGCCGCTCGGATTCTCGATCATGCTCAGACGGCGACGCGGCGCCCCCGGAGGCAGCCAGGCGTGCTCCCGCGCCATCACATTGATATTTCCCACATAGCTCATGCCGACGGATTGCGCCACCTGATTATTGCTCAGCGAGCGCCAGTTCTGGCTGATCCAACGATCGGAGGGGCACCCCATCATAGTCCGGGTGAAATCGCTCGGATAAACGTAATCTCCGTTGGGCTGCCAGCGGATGTTCTCGTCCGAAAGAAATCCCTTCTTCATCAGCACCAGATACCAGCGTTTCGGCCCGCCGGTGTACCAGCCCTCGTTGGCCCGAATGATTTCGCCGTTGTGGTCGTCGGCGAAATGAAGAATCGCCAGACCGTGCCCGCGCAGCCGTGTCTGGCACACCAGGGCGCGGGCGTTCTCGCGGGCATTGTTCAACGCCGGCATGAGGAGGGAGATGAGGATGGCGATGATGGCGACGACAACCAGCAGTTCCACCAAAGTGAAGCCGGCGCCGCGGCGGAGCAGGAGGGGTTCGCGGCTTGCGCATTCGACGACGCGCCGAGGACCATTCGGATTGAGGGTTGGATCGAAAAAGGCCATGGAACCGGCAACTCTGCCAA
>CALGXT010000145.1 GCA_937935255.1 uncultured bacterium
TGACGGGCTGGACGCGCGCGCGGGCGGGGCGCGATCCCGAGCGCTACGACGCGGAAGGCCGGCGTTTATCGGCGGACGGCGGCGCGCGCGCGGTGTCGTACCGCTCCGTATGGGACGGTCGGGTCCAGCGGCTGGAGCCGACGCCATGAACGAACGGGTGCGCTTCGAGGTTCGTTTCGAAGGCCGCGTGCAGGGCGTCGGGTTTCGCTACACCGTGTTGGAACTGGCGGCCGGACGACCGCTGACCGGCTATGTGCGCAACGAGCCGGACGGTTCGGTGCGGATGGTCGCGGAGGGCGCGCCGGGCGATTTGGCGGAGTTCCTCGACGCCATCGCCGATTCCCGGCTGTCGCGCTATTACCGGCGGCGAACGCTGGCGCAACGCGCCGCCACCGGCGAATTCTCAACGTTTGAGATTCGGCATTGACGGATGAAAAATTGGCTTGGCGCGGCGCGCGGCCTCCGGCACATTCGCGCCGCGCCATCGAGTGCGAGGCATGGTTATGGAACGACCCTTTATCCACGAAAACTTTTTGCTTTCGACGGATCGCGCGATCGCGCTCTATCACCGTTACGCGGCCGATCTGCCGATCCTGGACTATCACAACCACCTGCCGCCCGCGCAGATCGCCGAGGACACGCGGTTCGCGAACCTCGCCCACATCTGGCTGCACGGCGACCATTACAAGTGGCGCGCGATGCGCTCCAACGGCGTGCCCGAACGTTATTGCACCGGCGACGCGACCGACTGGGAGAAGTTCGAAAAATGGGCCGAGACCGTGCCGGCCACGCTGCGCAATCCGATCTATCATTGGACGCACCTCGAGCTCAACCGCCCCTTCGGCATCCGCGACCGGTTGTTGAGTCCCGCGACGGCGAAAAGCATCTGGGACGAGTGCAACGCGATGCTCGCGCGCCCGGAGTTCAGCGCCCGGGGCATTCTGCGGCAAATGAAGGTCGAGGCGCTGTGCACGACGGACGATCCGGCGGACGATCTGGCGGCGCACCGCGCCTGCGCGGCCGACCCGAAGTGTCCAGCGCGCGTCTATCCGACGTTCCGTCCGGACGCGGCGTTGAACACCGACGATCCCCGCGCGTTGAACGCCTGGCTGGATCGGCTCGGCGCGGCGGCGGATATGGAGATTCGCCGCTGGCCCGATTTGATCGCGGCGCTGCGGCGGCGGGCGGACGCCTTTCACGCGGTCGGGGGGCGTCTGGCCGATCATGGGCTGGGCGCGCCGGAATACGAGCCGGCGACGGAGCGCGCGGTGGCGGCGGCCTTCCGCGCGCTGCGCGACGGTCGGCGCGTCGCGCCGGCGGCGGCGCGACAATACCGCACGGCGGTCTTGCTCGAGTGCGGGCGAATGTATGCCGAGAAAGGCTGGACGATGCAGTTGCACCTCGGCGCGCTCCGCAACAACAACACGCGTCTGTTTCGGGCGCTGGGCCGCGATATCGGGTGCGACTCCATCGGCGATTACGAGATGGCGCGCCCGTTGTCGCGTTTCCTGGATCGGCTGGATTCCGAGGGGCGGCTGCCGAAGACCATCCTTTATAATCTGAATCCGCGGGATAACGAATTGTTCGCCTCCATGATCGGCAACTTTCAGGACGGTTCGGTTCCCGGCAAGATTCAGTACGGCAGCGCGTGGTGGTTCATGGACACGAAGAACGGCATGGAACGTCAGATCGAGGCGCTTTCGAATCTGGGTTTGCTGAGCCGATTCGTCGGCATGCTCACCGACTCGCGCTCCTTCCTGTCGTTCCCGCGGCACGAGTATTTCCGGCGCATTCTCTGCAACATCCTGGGCGCCGAAATGGCTTCGGGATTGATTCCGGACGATCTCGCCATGGTCGGCGAACTGGTGCGCGACGTCTGCTACCGCAACGCCGCGCGGTACTTCGGCTGGGCGCACCGCCCGGCGGGGAATTTCGATGCGTAATTTATTTGCTCCACGTTATTGACGGCGGCGCGCGGCGTTTCTATACTGCGAACAATTCACTGAGCGGCCGGCCTTTGCGAGGGGGGAGCGGGAGCGGTTTATAGGAGAGACGGCATGAGAACGATGCGCGCGATGGGGGCGGCAATTTTCGCCGCGGTGTTGCTCGCCGGGGCGGGGTCGGCGTCGGCCCAGGATGCCGGCAGCGTCACGATCCGCCGGTTCCTGTATCGCTCGACCCGGACGCCGGAATATACCGTGAAGATCCGCGGCACGGTTCAGGAGCGCGCCCGCGACTGGGGCGAGATCGTGGTGTTGTACGAGACCGCCCCGGATTTTCTCGACGAGCTCGAGTTCACGTTCTACGTGATCATGAAGGGCAAAGACCCCCGCGTGCCGTTCGCGCTGATGAAGGGGGCGATCACGTACGTCCATATCGAGAAGGGACGTCATCAAAGCACGATGTATCTGCATCCGAGCGTGCTGACGCGCTTCGGCGCGATCGAAGGGATGGCGGTGGAAGTCCGGGCCGGGGGCCGGCTGATCGCGGTGGAGACCGACGGCCCGCGCGGCCGCGAATATCAGCGCGCGCTGCAGGAATTGCCGCCGCGCGAGAATCATGTCTTGCCGCCGTCGCAGACGCCGTTCGCCATGATCGGTTTCGACAACAACGAGATGGTGAAGCCGTGAGGCCTCGCCGGAGCGAGGAAATGGTCCATGCCCTTTCATGCCGATAACATACTGGCCCTGGACATCGGGGCGGGCAGCGTAAAACTGGGATCTTTCGCGCGGCTCAAGTCCGGCGGCATCGAACTGGTCGGCTACGCCATTCGGAGCCTGAGCGCCGACCCCGCCAACGAAGACCAGCGTCTGGGGGACCTCGCGGCGGTTTTGCGGGGGCTGATTCAGGAGAATGGAATTCGGCCGCAGCCGGTGCTGATCAGCGTGCCGGGACAGTCGGTCTTCTCGCGCTTCGTGAAGGTGCCGCCGGTGGGGCCCGACAAGCTGCTGCAGATCGTCCGCAACGAGGCGCAACTGAACGTTCCGTTCCCGATCAACGAGGTGGTTTGGGATTACCAGTTGCTGGGGAGCGGCGTCGGCGAAGTGGACGTGATGCTGGCGGCCATCAAGTCGGAGATCATCGAGCAAATCACCGACGTCGTCTCCGCGCAGGGCTTGCGGCCCGACCTGGTGGATGTGGCGCCGATGGCGGTGTACAACGCCGTGCGCTACAACTATTCCGACCTGCCCCCCTGCGCCCTGGTGATTGACGTGGGCGCCCGTTCCACGGACCTCATCTTCATCGAAGCCGACCGCGTGTTCAACCGCAGCATCCCGGTGGGCGGCAACACGATCACCCAGCAGATCATGCGGGAGTTCAATCTCTCCTACGATGACGCGGAAAAGCTCAAAATCGCCCACGCCTTCGTCGCGTTCGGCGGCGCCTACGAAGCGCCCGCGAGCGAGGTGGCCGACAAGGTGTCCAAGAGCGTGCGCTCGGCGATGACGCGCTTGCACACCGAAATCACCCGCTCCATCAATTTTTATAAAACCCAGCAGTCCGGCGGGGATCCGACCCTGGCCTTGTTGACGGGGGGGACTTCGGTCATTCCGTACACCGACACGTTCCTTCGCGAGAAGCTGAAGATCGAGGTGGACTACCTCAATCCCTTCCAAAATGTCGCGGTGGATTCCTCGATCGACGCCAACGAAATCGGCGGCCAGGCCCATTTGTTGGCGGAACTGGTCGGTTTGGCGCTGCGCCGGACGCTCACGTGTCCGATTGAGATCAATTTGCTGCCGCAAAAGATCATCGAAGAGAAGACCTTCCGGAAAAAATATCCGTTCTTTATTCTCTCGATGGTGGCGGCGGTGCTGATCGTGCTGGTGTGGTGCATGTATTTTCTCCGGCTCGCCACGCTGGGCGAGAAACGTCTGGCTCGGCTGCAAAACCGCGTGAACGCGCTGGAGTCTGTGGAATCCCGGCTGAAGGTGCACGAGGCGGCCATCCGCGATTTGGACGCCAAGTTCAGACGCATGGCGGAGCTGCCGGCGAAACGCTCTCGCTGGCTGGCCATCCTGGCGGACATTCACGGCCGCATGGGCGAGGGGATGTGGCTGGCGAGCGTGAAGCCCTTGATGCCCGCGCCGGCCGCGGGGGGCGGCGAGGAATTCGGCGGAGCGGTCGGCTTGCCGGCGGGGACGCCGGCGGCGGGCGGGCCGGCCGCGATCGAGGCGTTGGCGATTACGGGGCTGGCCTATCTGGATAAGGCGCCCGACGGCGGAGCGATTCGTTTTCGCGACGCTTTGCGGCAGTCGCCGTTCTTCTCCGCGGAGAGCACCGAAATCATATCTGCGCCGGTGCCCGGCCGCGAGGACTTCGCCGCGGAGTTCACGATCAAGGCCGTGTTGAAGGAACCGATCCCGCTATGAACATTCGGAAAAACCTTTCGCTGGCGGTCAGCGCGGGGGTCACGATCCTCCTGATTGTGGTTGCCGCCGTCTTTATGGTGCGCTTTGCGATAAGCTACGGCACCGTGACGTGGAATCTCCGCACGCAACAGGAAAAGTTGCAGCGGCTGAACGATCGCCGTCCCTACCCGAGCGAA
>CALGXT010000146.1 GCA_937935255.1 uncultured bacterium
CGCGAAGTGTGATACAGTCCCGCGGAAGAATACGGGACTGCTTCACTGTCCTAAATGCCGTCGCCGGTCTCTGTCCCCAAATCCGTTGCGTCTATTTCTTCATCAACGGGCAGGGCGGCAAATCCCTCGCCGCCGCGAACCGCCGCAAGGCTAGGGGGCGTAGGGACAGAGAAATAGAGGTCGGCTGCCATTTTTCCACGCCCCCCGCGGCTCGAGCAAACTCACGGCTCGAGCAAGCTCGAGCCCTATGGGCGCTCTCGGGCTGACCTCCGACCTCCGCGGCGCGTACTTCCCCGGCCCGCCGCGCGGGCGGATTACGTGTACTTCATGACTTCTTCGACGGTGGTGTAGCCGTCGAGGATGCAGCGGATGCCGTCTTCGCGGAGGGTGCGCATGCCCATTTCAACCGCCTTGTCCCGGATCATCAGGGTGGGTTTACGCTTATTGATGAGATCGCGGATTGGATCGGTGATGCGCAAATATTCGAAGATGCCGCGCCGGCCGCGATAGCCGGTGTTGTTGCACTGTTTGCAGCCCGCGCCGAAATAAAACGGCCGGTCGCCGACGCTCTCTTTCGTCAGGCTTAGAAGTTCCAGAATCCGGGGCTCCGGCTGATACGCCGTCTTGCAGTGGGGGCAGATGGTGCGCACCAGGCGCTGCGCCAGCACCGCCTCGAGCGTGGAGGAAATCAGGAACGGCTCCACGCCCATATCAATCAAGCGGGTGATCGCGCCGGCGGCGTCGTTGGTGTGCAGCGTGCTGAAGACCAGGTGGCCGGTGAGCGAGGCCTGGATGGCGATTTCGGACGTCTCCCGGTCGCGGATTTCGCCGACGAGAATGATATCGGGGTCCTGGCGCAGGAACGACCGGAGCACGCGGGCGAACGTGAGGCCGATGGCCTCGTTCACCGGGATTTGCATGATGCCTTCGACGTCGTATTCGACGGGGTCCTCGGCGGTCAGCAGCTTCGATTCGATGTTATTGAGGCGTTTCAGGGCGGCGTAAAGCGTCGTGGTTTTTCCGGAACCCGTCGGGCCGGTGACGACGATGATGCCGTTGGGCTTGGTGATGTCGTAGGTGAACGTCTCGTAGATATCGTCCGGAAAGCCGATATTTTCGAGATCGAGCTGGACGACGCTCTGGTCGAGAATACGGAGCACCACGCTTTCGCCGTGCTGGGTCGGCAGGGTCGAAACGCGAAAATCCACCGGGCGTCCGCCGATGGTGAGTTTGATGCGGCCGTCCTGCGGCAGCCGGCGTTCGGCGATATTCAGACCGGAGATGACCTTGATTCGGGAGGTGACCGAAAGGGCCAGGGATTTCGGCGGCGGGGCCATTTCATAGAGCGCGCCGTCCACGCGGTAGCGAATCTTGAATTCGTTCTCGAAAGGTTCGAAGTGGATATCCGAGGCGCGGTCCTGAACGGCCTGGTAGAGGACGAGGTTGACGAATCGTACGACGGGCGTCTGGTTCGCCATCTGCTCCAGTTCGACGACATTGTCCTCCTGGCCCTTCTTCAACTGAACGACGTCGCCCGCCTCCCGGAGTTCGGATTCGAGAGCGGAGAGCATCTCGCCGACCGACTCGGAGATGTTGCCGTAGAGATCGGTGATGGCGTTCTTGATATCCTGGGCGCGCGCGACGACGAACTGGATGTCGCGGGTGAGCACGAATTTGAGCTCGTCCACCACCTGCAGATTCAGCAGGTCGCTGGTGGCCAGCGTGACGGTGTTGCCCTCGACGGCGATGGGCACGACGTTGTACATGCGGACGGCGCTGGCTGGAATGACCTTGGCGACGTCGCGGTCAATCGGCTGCTCGGTGAGGTCCACGACATAGGCGCCCATCTGGCGGGCGATGAGGTCGAGCAACCGTTCTTCGGTCAGCGCCTCCATGTCAATCAGCAGGTCTCGGATCGGCGTGCCGGTGCGCTGGTGCTCCTCGACGATGTCCGCGGCGAGGGCCGGGGTGACGATGCCCTCGGCGACGCACTGCTGGAGCAGGAAGTCCTGAATCTCGGGTTTCGCGGCTTTTTCTTCCGCCATGGCGACGTCATCTCCTCCGGCGGGCGTTCATTTCCGCCATCTTCTGTTCGATACCTTCGGGATCCTGGCTCTTCGCGACGAGGTCTTCATAGCTGATGATGCCGGCCTGGTGCAGGTCCCAGAGGTGGCTGTCCAGGGTGAACATGCCGAGCCGCCCGCCGGTCTGGATATCCGAGGTGATTCGGAAAGTTTTGTTGTCGCGGATCAGCGCCTGGATCGAGGGCGTCGAGATCATGACCTCGAAGGCGGCGACCCGACCGCGTTTGTCCTGGCGCTGCAGCAGGATCTGGGAGATCACCGCGATAATGCTCGACGAAAGTTGCGTGCGGATTTGAGCCTGTTGGTTCATCGGGAAGGCGTCCACGATGCGGTCCACCGTACGGGCGGCGCCGGTGGTGTGCAGGGTCGCGAAGACGAGGTGGCCCGTTTCCGCCGCCGTGATGGCCGCCTCCATGGTCTCGAGGTCCCGCATTTCGCCGACGAGGATGACGTCCGGGTCCTGGCGCAGCGCCCGCTTCAGGGCTTCCTTGAAGTCCGGCACGTCCACGCCGATTTCGCGTTGCGTCACGATCGAACGTTTGTGGGTGTGGTAATACTCGATCGGGTCCTCGACCGTGATGATGTGGCAGTCCCGCTCCTCGTTGATGATGTTCAACATGCTGGCCAGCGTGGTCGTTTTGCCCGATCCCGTCGGCCCGGTGACGAGGACCAGTCCCCGCGGGCGATACAGCAGTTCCTTGATCTGCGGCGGCAGGCCGATTTCCGCCAGCGTCATCATCTGCGAGGGGATCGTGCGCAGCGCGATGCCGTAGTGCCCCTTCTGCTTGAACACGCTGACGCGGAAGCGGGCCTTGTCGCCGAAGCCGAAGCCGAAATCGGTGCCGCCCTGCTGCCGGACGCGTTGCAAGTGGTCCTCCGAGGTGATGGCGCGGGCGAACCGCTCGGTGTCCTCGGGCGTCAGCGGGGCGGCGTCCAGCGGCTGGAGGTTGCCGTGGATGCGCAGCACCGGCGGCGCGCCGACGGTGATGTGCAGGTCGGACGCGTTCTCCTGGATCACCAGATCCAGCAGATCGTTCATGTGAATATCGGCGGCGGTTTGCTTGGTCATCAGTCGCGGTCCCCCATGGTGATGCGGAACACCTCCTCCAGCGTGGTCATGCCCGCGACGACTTTTCGCAAGCCGTCCTCGCGGAGGGTTCGCATGCCCATCCGGCGGGCCTCCGCGCGCAGCTCGGCGGCGGCGACCTGGTCGTTGATCATGTGCCGGACGGTGTCGTCCATGACGAAAATCTCGTAGATGCCCATGCGTCCGCGGTAGCCGGTGCCGGCGCATTCCGCGCAGCCGCGCCCGCGATACAGCTGGGCTTGCTGCATCTGCGCGGCGGCCGGGCCGAGCAATTGCAGCTCGGATTCGGTCGGCGTGTGCTCGACCTTGCAGCGCGGGCAGATGCGGCGGACGAGGCGCTGGGCCATGATCGCGCGGACGGAGGAGGCCACCATGAACGGCTTGACGCCGATGTCAATGAGACGGACCACGGCGCTCGGCGCGTCGTTGGTGTGCAGCGTGCTGAAGACGAGGTGGCCGGTGAGCGAAGCGTTCACCGCGATTTCCGCGGTTTCGCGGTCGCGGATTTCGCCGATCATGATGATGTTCGGCGCCTGGCGCAGGATGGCCCTCAGCGCGGCGGCGAAGGTCATCCCGATGTCGGCGCGCACCTGCACCTGGTTGATGCCGGCCAGTTCGTACTCGACCGGATCCTCGACGGTGATGATTTTCCGATCGGGCTTGTTGATGTTGTTCAGGCAGGCGTAGAGCGTCGTCGTTTTTCCCGATCCGGTCGGCCCGGTGACAAGGATGATGCCGTCGGAAAGGCCGATCAGCCGTTCGAAGGTCTGCTGGTCGTCGGCGAAGAAGCCCAGTTGCGGCAGGCCGAGCATGAGTCCGCTCTTGTCGAGAATACGCATGACGATCGTCTCGCCGTGGTTGGCGGGCAGGACCGAGACGCGCAGGTCGAGGTCGCGGTTCATCACATTGATCTGGATGCGGCCGTCCTGGGGCAGACGCTTTTCCGCGATGCTCATGCTGGCCATGATCTTCACGCGGCTGATGATGGCCGACTGAAGGCGCCGGGGCGGGCTTTCCATCTCGTGCAGCACGCCGTCAATGCGGTACCGGACGCGGAATTTCTTCTCGAGCGGCTCCAGATGGATGTCCGACGCGCGGCGGCGGAAGGCCTCCAGGATGATCAAGTTCACCAGCTTGATGATCGGCTCGTCGCTCTCGCTGATCTCCTCCTCGGCCGTGACCGCGGCGACCCCTTCCTCGCCGGCGGTCATCTCGCCGATCATCTTGCCGATGTCCTCGTCCACCTGCGGGTAGTATTGGTCCAGGGCGACGTCAATCTCCTCCGAAAGCGCGACGACGCCCTCCACGTTGGTCTTGAGGACGTATCGGAGGCTGTCGAGGGTTTCGACATCGAACGGATCGCGCAGCGCCACCGTCAGCGTGTTCTCGTTTTTGTGCACGGGCACGATCTTATAGCGCCGGGCGACGGCGGCGGGCACCGCGTCCACCACCTCTTTTTCGATGGCCATTCCGCCGAGGGACACCATCTCCATGCCGAAGTGGGCCGAGAGCGCCTTGAGGATGTCGAACTTGGAATGGCCCGTATTGCGGACCAGGACGTCAATGACATCCTTTTCCTCCTGCCGCGCGGAATGCAGCGCCTCCTCGCCCTGTTTGTGATGGATGAGGCCGACGGCCTCCAGGATTTCCACGATATACTCGTCGTTCGCGGTCAAGATTCACGCTCCTCGATGGGACGTCCGGACATCGCGCGCTTTGATCGGCGGAACAATAGACGAGAGGGCTCGCGCCTGTCAACGGAGCGCGCGAACGAATCTTGAACCGGATTCCGAGGCTCGGTAGAGTCCCCGCGTATCCGGGCGGCGCCCGGGGGAGACAGCCGTGAAAAAAAACATTCTGTGCATCGGCGCGGGCTACGTCGGCGGGCCGACGATGGCCGTCATGGCGGATCGTTGTCCGGAATGCCGCATCCGGGTCGCCGACCTCAATGCCGCGCGGATTCGCGCCTGGCAATCCGGCGAGCCGCCCATCTACGAGCCCGGGCTGAAGGAAATCGTCGCGCGGACGTTGAACCGCAACCTGTTCTTCACGGCCGACGCCGACGCCGCCATCGAGGAGGCGGAGATCATTTTCGTGAGCGTCAACACGCCGACCAAGACGTTCGGCGAGGGCGCGGGGCGGGCGGCGGACCTGCAGTACTGGGAGAAGACGGCCCGTCAGATCAAGGCCCATGCGCGCACGCCGAAGATCGTCGTGGAAAAAAGCACGGTGCCGGTGCGAACCGCGGAGGCGATGGAATACATCCTCAATGCCGGCGGCGGCGTTCGGTTCGAAGTGCTCTCGAACCCCGAGTTTCTGGCGGAGGGGACCGCCATCGAGGACTTGCTGCATCCCGACCGCGTGCTCATCGGCGGGCGCGACACTCCGGAGGGAAGGGCCGCGGTGGCCGAGCTGGTCGAGTTATACGCGCATTGGGTGCCGCGCGAGCGCATCCTGACCGCCGGCGTCTGGTCCAGCGAACTCTCCAAACTGGCCGCCAACGCTTTTTTGGCGCAGCGCATCAGCTCGATCAACGCCCTCTCCGCCATCTGCGAGACGACCGGCGCCGACGTCGCCGAGGTCGCGCGGGCCGTGGGCATGGATTCGCGGATCGGGCCGCGGTTTTTGAAGGCCGGCGTGGGCTTTGGCGGCTCGTGTTTCAAAAAGGATCTGCTCAACCTCGTCTATCTGTGCGAATCGAACGGTTTGCCGGAGGCCGCCCACTATTGGCGGCAGGTGGTGGAGATGAACGAGTATCAGCGGCGCCGCTTCGTGCGCGGCATGCTCGCCCACATGTTCAATACCGTCGTGGACAAACGCATCGCCGTCTTCGGATTCGCCTTCAAGGCCGATACCGGCGACACCCGCGAAAGTCCGGCGATCCACATCTGCCGGCAATTGGCGGAAGAGCGGGCGAAACTGGTCGTGCATGACCCTAAAGCGCTCGAAAATGCGCGTATCGATCTGGCCGATCTCGGCGACGCCGTGCGGTACGAGCCGGACCCCTATCGCGCCGCCGAGGGGGCGCACGCGATCGCGCTGCTGACCGATTGGGCGCTTTACCGCGAGTTGGATTATCGCCGCATTTATGAGGCGATGGTGAAACCCGCCTGCATTTTCGACGGACGCAACGCGCTCGACCACGGCGCGTTGTTCGAGATCGGCTTCAATGTCTATGCGATCGGCAAGCCGCCGCGCGCGCATTGAGGCGCGGGCGGATGGGCCGAGCGACCCGTTTTTTTGCGCCGCGCGCGCCGGCGCGCTTTCCACGGCGTTGCGCGCCGCCCCGCCCTCCGCGGTCCGCGCGGCCGGTGTATCACACTTCGCGAAGTGTGGTACACTCCCGTAGCCGGAAAATCGCAACGCCGACGAGCCCTCTCCGCGGAGGGCGCCGGGCGCGGGTCACGGCGTCCAGGCGAACTTCCGCTGCTCGATGCGGCGGAGGAAAACGGACATGATCCGCGAATACAGGTTGCCTTTGAGCACCTGGTCTTCGACCCCCGAATCAATGCTGGGATTGTCGTTGACCTCGATGACGTAGCACTGCCGCCCGACCTGTTTGAGGTCCACCCCATACAGCCCGTTGCCGATCAGATTGGCGGCGCGGAGCGCCATCGAAACGACCATCGTCGGCGCCAATTCGACCGGCAGCGTCTCGTGCCGCCCTTCGTCCGGTTTTTCGCCGTTGCGGTTGATGACCTGCCAATGGCGGCGGGCCATGTAATATTTGCAGGCGTAGATGGGCGTCCGGTCCAGGATGCCGATGCGCCAATCGAAGGTCGTCGCGAGAAATTCCTGCGCGACGATCAGCTCCGATTTCTCCAGCAAGTCGTCCACCAGCCGTTTGAGCTCCTCCTCGTTGTCCGCCTTGACGACCCCCTGCGAGAAGGAACTGTCCGGCTGTTTGAGCACGACGGGCACGCCGAGCTCCGAAATAATCCGGCCCACATTGTCCTTGTTCACGATCAAGGTTTTCGGGGTCGGAATACCGTGCCGATCGAGCAGCTCGGCCAAAAAGACTTTGTTGGCGCAGCGCAGTATGGACAGCGGGTCGTCTATCACCACCAGCCCTTCCGCCTCCGCGCGGCGCGCGAAGCGGTAGGTGTGGTGCATGACGCTGGTCGTCTCGCGCAGGAACAGCGCGTCGAATTCGGCCAGCCGGGCGAAATCGTCGCGCGAGATGATCTCGGTTTCCATGCCGAGGCGCTCGGCGGCGCGCTCGAATTTCTGGATGGCCGCGGGATCGGAAGGGCGATCCGGCGCGTTCGGATCGTACAGGATGGCGAGGCTATACCGCGGTTGCCGGCTGCGGCGGACATGGAAATGCCGCCGCGAGAAGTGCGCGGTGGCCTGCTGCACGACGAACGGGCGGTGCGATTCCGGGATTTCGCTGGCGGCAATGGGGCGGATACTGCGGAGCTGCCAGCCCTCTTCGGGATCCTTGACGAAGCGCGCGCGGAGGAAGGGCGCCTGGAAGAGGTTGAAGAGCGCCAGCGCCAGCCGGGCGTGGCGCTTGGCCATGTTGCCGCCGAAATATATGCTGAGCGTGAACGTGGTGGATTGGATGGAAGCCAGACTTCGCTGGATCAACTCGTCGAGATCGTCCGAGACCGCGCGGATCACCGCCATGGACTTCAAGTCCTGGATGGTCGTGACGCTCGGCAACGGCGTATGGCCGCGGGCGGCGGCGAGCAACGAAACATAATAGCCGAGACTCTGGTAGCGGTAGGAACGGCACAGGTTGAAAACCCGGGCCGAGCTTTCGGCCGAATAACGGGGATCCGTGAGATAGGCCTGTGCGGTGACGACCTGGACGCCGGAAACCTCGAAGAGCCAATCTTTCGGATTGCTCACCACGATGAGGATGTTCATGCTGGCGCCGCATTATGGAACGCGCCGGTGGGAATGCAATCGGGAAAACGGCGCCGCCCGGTCGCGACCCGGCGGGGGTTGCGCCGCCCGATCCCGAAGCGGAGCGGATGCTGCGGGTGGATATCGAAGGCCGCGGCATCCGGGACGCGCGGGTGCTGCGCGCGCTGCGCGAGACGCCGCGCCGCGCATTCGTGCCCGCCGGCCTTCAGGCCGAGGCCTGCGGCGATTATCCCTTGCCCATCGGCTTCGGGCAGACCATTTCGCAGCCCTATATCGTCGCTTACATGACCGAGCTGGCCGCGCCCCAACCGGACGACGTCGCGCTGGAAATCGGCACAGGTTCGGGTTATCAAACCGCCGTATTGGCGAAACTGGCGCGCTGGGTGTATAGCCTCGAAATTCGTTCCGAATTGGCGGCGGCGGCCCGCGAACGGCTGGAGCGACTAGGCGTCGCCAACGTCACCCTCGCCGTCGGCGACGGTTATCGCGGCTGGCCCGAGCGGGCGCCGTTCGACGTCATCCTGGTGACGGCGGCGCCGGAGGCGCCGCCTGACGCTTTGATCGAACAACTGAAGCCGGGCGGACGGCTGGTGATTCCGGTGGGGCCCGAGGAAGGGCCGCAGGAGCTGGAACTCATCCGTAAAACGGCGGAGGGTCGGATTTCCGTCCGCCGCGCGCTGCCCGTCCGTTTCGTGCCGATGGTGCGGCCGTGATGCGGCGCCCTCGCCGGTTTTGTTCGACGGGCTTCTCGGAGCGTGCTATGTCGGCGCGGGTTGTTGGTTCTCGCGCGCGGCGAGGCGCGGCAAAAGCATGATTTGGTGGGTTTATAACGCGATCTTTGCGGTCTTTTTCACGCTGGCGGCGCCGCAGTATCTGCTGCGGATGCGTCGGCGCGGCGGTTACCGCCGGGATTTCGGCCAGCGGTTCGCGCGCTATCGCCCGGAGGTTCGCGCGGCCCTCGCGGAGGGCGGCCGCGTTTGGATTCATGCGGTCAGCGTGGGGGAACTGTTCGTCGCCCTCAACTTTATGGGCGAATGGCGCCGCCGGCGGCCGGAGACCCGGTTCCTCCTTTCCGTGAACACCTCGACCGCGCATGCGATCGCGCGCGAGCGCGTCGCCGCGCCGGATCTTCTCGTCTATTTTCCGCTGGATTTTCCGGGAGTTCAGCGCCGCTTCTTCAGGTTGGCGAAGCCCGAGGCGGTGGCGCTCATGGAGTGCGAGTTCTGGCCGAACTTGATTCGGCGCGCCCATCGCGCGGGGGTTCCGCTGTATCTCGTCAACGGCCGTGTTTCCGACGCTTCGTTTCGGGGCTATCGCCGGCTGCGTTTCCTCGCGCGGCGCCTGCTGCCGTTGTTCGAAGGCTTGTTTGCGCAAACGGAGACGGATCGCGAGCGGCTGGTGGCGCTGGGGGCGCCGGCCGAACGCGTGCGGACGGTGGGCAGCGCCAAGTATGAGTTGCCCGCCGATCCGGATGGGGCGCGCGCGCGGGCCGCCGCCGTCCTGCGCGCGGCGGGTTTCGACGAGGGCGATCCCGTGTGGGTCGCCGGCTCGACCTGGCCGGGCGAGGAAACGATGGCCTGCGAAGTCCACCGCGCCGCGCGCGAGCGCTTTCCGCGGCTGCGTTTCGCGCTCGCGCCCCGTCACGTCGAGCGCGCCGCCGATATTGAATCGGAAATCGCCGCCCGCGGGTGGCGCGTTCTCCGCCGATCGGCGCTCCGCGGCGCGGGGACCGCGGCCGGAACGCCTCCGGATGTTCTGTTGTTGGATACGACCGGCGAATTGAAGGATTTTTATGCGGCCGCCGATGTCGTTTTTGTCGGCAAGAGCCTCGCGGCGCGCGGCGGGCAAAACCCGATCGAGCCGGCGGCGTTGGGAAAAGCGACCCTGTGCGGGCCGCATATGGGAAACTTTCGCGGCGTCGTGGAGGATCTTCGCGCGGCCGGCGCGCTGAGCGTCGTCCATTCCGCCGAGGAGTGGACGGCGGAGTTGATTCGGTTGCTGGGCGACTCCGCGATGCGTTTGGAGATGGGGCGGCGGGCGGCGGCGCTGGTGCGCTCCAAGTCCGGCGCGCTCGCGCGAACGATGGCATGGATTGCGGGGCCGGCATGAACGAGCGAGGGCGGCGAATCGCGCTTTCGACGGCGATCGGACGGGGCGTGAATCGGGGCGGGGAAGGAAGGGTCGGAAGGGATGGCATAATCATCGCGCCGCCGATATAATGTGAGCCGATGACCATGGCGAGCGAGTTGATCTTTCTTCTGTCCGGCGCGGCCGCGCTGGCCCTCTTTATGGCGGTCGCGGTGGGCGCGCGGAAAGCGCCGGGCGCGTTGCCGTTCGCCGGCATGATGCTTTCCCTCGCGGTCTGGTCGGCCGGTTATGGTCTGGAACTCTCGGCGACCTCCCTCGACTCGGCGCTGTTCTGGCTGCGGTTCGAGTATCTCGGCATTCCGCTGCTGCCGGCGTTTTGGCTGGCGATGGCGCTGGAAATCATGATTCGACCGCCGCGGCGGCGCTGGTGGGCCTATCTGCCGCTGTTGCCGGCCGCCGCGGTTTCGGCCGGCGTCCTGTGGGATCGCGGGCACCGGTTTTTCCATTTGGCGCCGCGTTTGGAAGCGGCGGGGAGACTGTCGTTGCTCGTTTTCAAGCCCGGCCCTTTCTACTGGGGCAACGTGGCGTACGCCTGGCTGCTGCTGGCCGCCGGGCTGTTCGTCACGCTCCGGGCTTCCCGCCGCGACGTTTTATCGGCGGGGCGATACAGGTTGTTTGTCGTGCTTTCGGCGCTCGCGCCGATGGTGTTCAATGTCGCCTATCACATGGGTGTTCGCCCCTGGGGCATTCTGGATCTGACCCCCTTCGGATTCGCGATCTCCGGCCTGTTGTTGCTGTGGGGCATTTTCAATACGTCGCTGTTCGCGCTGGCGCCCGCCGCGCGCGCGCACGTGTTCGATCGCATTCCGGAAGGCATCCTCATCGGCGACGAGCACGGCTATCTGGCGGATCGCAATGCGGCGGCGGAGCGGCTCCTGGGCCCGCTGAAGCTGGGGGCGCCATTGCAGGATTCCCCCGGTATTTGGCCTTCGTTGCTGATGGCCATGCGGCTCACGCTCTCCGCCGAGGACGAACGGCCCCCGCAGATGCTGACCTCGCCCGATCGGGAGGCGACGGTCTTCGCCTTCGGAAGCCCGCGCCGGGGACGGGGCGTGGTGGCGTTGGTGCGCGACATCCGCGACCGGGTCGAGTCGGAGCGGGAACTCCGGCATCGAGAGCGATTGCTGGCGCGGCTCTCGGAAGTGGCCCAGTTGCTGTTGCCGGCGCGCGGAATGCCCGACCTGAACGCGATTGTCCGGCATCTCGGCGAGGCGACATCCGCGGATATCGCGATGGTGGGACTCAATGAACTGCGCGAGGATGGGGCCTTATGTTTTGCGCTTCAGGCCTTGTGGCGGGCGGAAAACGCGCCGGCGAGCGAGGGGCCGGACCTGCCGCCGCGCATCGTTTATGAAGAAGCCGGCCTTTCGCAATGGCGGCGGCGTCTGGAGGCGGGCGAGATCATCCACGGACGGCGGCACGACTTCAGCCCCGGCGAGGAGGCTTTTCTGCAGGCGCGCCAACTGCGCGCCGTCATCTTGATCCCGTTGTTTGTGGAGGAAGGCTTCACCGGGGTGGTGGGTCTGGCGCGTTTGCATCGAGATGAATTGTGGAGCCCGGTGGAGCAGGAGTTTTTGCGCAACGCTGCGCTGTACCTTTCCCAGACCCTGCGCCGACAGCGGGTGGAGGAGAATCTGAGGCAGTCCCAGAAACTGGATACGGTGGGACGGCTCGCCGGCGGCATCGCGCACGACTTCAACAACCTGTTGCAGGCGATCAACGGCTACACGGAGATGGCGCTGGTAGGGATGGCGGAGGACGACCCGCGTTCGGCGGACCTGCGCGAGGTGCTCAAGGCGGGCCAGCGCGCGGCGGCGCTGACCCAACAACTGCTCTCGTTCAGCCGCCGACAGAACATCAAGCCGGAACCGACGGATGCGCACGCCGTGCTGAACGATATGCGCAAGCTGCTCAAACGGCTCATCGGCGAGCGGATCGCGCTGCAGTTTGTTTTGGAGGCTCGAGACAGCATTGTGGAAGTGGCGGCGCCGCACATCGAACAAATGGTGCTCAATCTCGCCGTCAACGCGCGCGATGCCATGCCCGCCGGCGGCGTGATTCGCGTTCTCACCCGCAACGCCGAAATGGATGCCGCGCAGGCCCGCGCAAAAAATATCTCCGAGGGGCGCTATCTCGCCCTGTCGGTCGAGGATACGGGCGTGGGCATGTCGCCGGAGGTGCTCTCGCACATCTTCGAGCCGTTTTTCACCACGAAACCGCGCGGGCACGGAACGGGCCTGGGGCTGGCCACCGTCTACGGGCTCGTACATCAGCATCGCGGGCATATCTCGGTGCAGAGCACGGTGGGGCAGGGGTCTCAGTTCACGCTTCTGCTGCCCTTGTGCGAGTGCGAAATCCGCGCGGCGTCGGCCCCGGCGCTCCCGCAAAGCGCGGCGGGCGGCGGCACGCTGTTGGTGGTGGAGGACGAGGACGCCGTCCGTCGGCTTTGGTCGCAGGTGCTCGCCACGGCGGGTTATGCCGTTCTGGAGGCCGAGTCCGGCGAGGCCGCGCTCGACGTCGCCCATCGCCATGGGGGCTCGATAGATCTATTGATCACCGATGTCGTCATGCCCGGCCTGAGCGGAAGGCAGATCGCCGCCATTCTTTCCGCGGAACGTCCGAATATGAAGGTCCTGCTGATCAGCGGCTATCCGGACGATGACGAGGTGGTGCAAACGGCGAAAGAGGGCGCCTGGCCGCTGCTGAATAAACCGGTTTCGACCGAAAACCTGTTGCTCCAGGTGCGGCAATTGCTGAATCAGGGAATGCCGGCGTGATCAACGCCGCCGCGCCAGGATCGCGTCCAATAGCGCATCCGGCGCCCACCGCGCCATCAGCGCGCCGAACCGCGCGACGGCCGTGACCGGATACCTTCGGCGCGGACGGGCGGCCTCGAGGGCATGCGCGATGCGCTTCGCCACGGCCTCCGGCGGCTTGCGGAACAGATGCTCCGCGTGGCGCGTCCGATCCAGTTCCACCAGTTGCGCTCGATAGTGCGCCTCGAACGCCGAACCGCCGGCCGACAGCCGCTCCACGCCCGCCGCCCGCGCATTGGCGCTGAAGGCCGTCGCGATCGGACCCGGCTCGATCAGGGCCACGGCGATGCCCGTGCCCCGCAGCTCGACGCGCAGCGCCGCCGTCGCCGCCGCCAACGCGAATTTGGTGGAGGAATAGGCGCCGAGGAACGGCAAGGCCACACGCCCCACGACGGAACCGACATTGACGATGCGGCCGGCACGCTGCTTGCGAAAGGTCGGAATGAGCGCGTTGGTCAACTCGAGCAGCCCGAAAAGGTTCACCTCGAACTGCCGGCGCAGCGCGTCTCGCGTCAGGTCCTCGATGGCGCCGGGCTGGCCGTATCCTGCGTTGTTCACCAACCCGCCCAGACGTCCGCCGGTTGCCGCGAGCGCCGCGGCGGCCGCGGCGCGCCCCGCGCCGTCTTCCGCCGCGTCCCAGGCGATCGCCTCGAAACCTTCGGCGCGCAGCGACTCGAGATCGGCCGGCTTTCGGGCGGTCGCAAACACCCGCCAGCCGCGCGCGCGGAGGAGGCGGGCGGTCGCCCGCCCGATGCCGGTCGAGCAGCCGGTGACGAGAACACTGCGGTCGGGTACGGGCGGATAACGCATGGCCGTGAACCATCCTTCGGCAATATGAACGTTTGACGTCGGCGCGCCAAATTCGTACATCCGATTCCGATTGTCAACCGGCGATTGCCGGCGACGACGCGGAGGAAAGCCCGATGCCGAACGTGAGCGCGCTATGGAAGGTCCGCCCCGGGCGGAGAATCAAACTCGCCGACTGGCCCACGGAGGAGCGCGGCGGAATGGACAAGGACGCCGCGCGCGCGCGGATCGAAAAAGCGGTGGAAGAGATCTCGAGCTGGCAATATCGGCTCTACAGCGAAAACCGCCGGGCGCTGCTGATCGTCCTCCAGGCGATGGACGCCGGGGGGAAAGACGGCGTGATCCGGCGGGTCATGTCCGCGCTCAATCCCCAGGGGTGCCGCGTGACCTCGTTCAAGGCGCCCTCTGCGGTCGAGCTCGCGCATGATTTTCTGTGGCGCGTGCATGCGGCGACGCCGGCCAAAGGGGAAATCGGCATCTTCAACCGCTCGCACTACGAGGATGTGCTCATCGCGCGGGTGCGGAATCTCGCGCCGAAGGCCGTCTGGAAAAAACGGTATCGGCAAATCAACGACTTCGAGCGCCTGCTCTCGGAAAACGGCGTCGCGATCCTCAAGTTCTACCTGCACATCAGCAAGGAGGAACAGCGCGAACGGCTGCAGGAGCGGTTGCGCGATCCGACGAAACATTGGAAGGCCGACCCCGCCGACCTCGAGGAGCGGCGGTTGTGGGACGACTACAGGGCCGCCTATGAGGACGCGATCGAGCGGTGCGGGACGCCCTGGGCGCCGTGGCACATCATACCCGCGGATCGCAAATGGTATCGCGACTTCGCCGTCTCCGAGATCATCCTCGAGACGCTCCGCCGCATGCGCCCGCAATTTCCCCCGCCCAAAGCGGACATCGCGAAGCTGGTCGTCGAATAGCGCCGCGCCGTTCGGCGCGGGCGGGTTTTCCAAGCCTTGGAAAAAATGGCGCGACATTTTCCAAGCCTTGGAAACGCCGGCGCGCCGGCGCAAAGGTTTGGCGGCCGTCGCGCAAGAGCAGGAAGGGGCAATCGCTGACGTTCGCCAACGGTCTATCCAGCTACGGCATGAACGATGTCGTCGGCGCCGGTCTGGAGGCGCCGCAGGGCAAGATTTGGCTCATGGATTATGAGCGGACAATCGTGCGGGTTAGCGGATTGAACGGAAGGGACAATTGGGAGGATTTCTTCGATGCGGCCCTCGGCAATTATCAATTCGCCCGCCACCGCGGGCAGGTGAATACGCTGTTCAACGATGGGAGCGTTCGAGCCTTCTTCCCGAAGGCGATCCACCCCGATATCGGTCCGCAGCGCCGTGCCTTGTGGGGCGTCGAACCCTGACGCCCGCCCGCCGCGCGGGCTACGCGGTGCGGTAATTCGGGGCTTCCTTGATGATCTTGACGTCGTGCGGGTGCGCCTCGACGACGCCGGCGGAGCTGACGCGAACCATGCGGGCGCGGCGGCGGAGGTCCTCAATCGTGGGACAGCCGCAATAGCCGAGCGACGCGCGCAATCCGCCGGAGAACTGGGTCAGGACGCGCTCCACGGTTCCGGCGTAGGGGACCATGCCCTCGATGCCCTGCGGGACGAGCTGCGAATCGTCCACGCCGCCGAGACCGTATCGTTCGCGGCTGCCCTCGCGGGATCGCATCGCCTCCAGGCTGCCCATGCCGCGATAGATCACGTATTGCCGGCCCTGATGTATGATCTTTTCGCCGGGGCTCTCCTCGGTGCCCGCCAGCACGGCGCCCATCATCACGCAGTGGGCGCCCGCGGCGAGGGCCTTGGCGACATCGCCGGAGTGCCGAATGCCGCCGTCGGAGATCACCGGAATCGAGTTGTCCAGCGCGCGGGCGCATTCATACACCGCCGTGATCTGCGGCACGCCCACGCCGGCGACCACGCGCGTCGTGCAAATGGAGCCGGGGCCGATGCCGACCTTGACGGCGTCCGCGCCGGCGGCGCGCAGCGCGAGCGCCGCCTCGGCCGTGGCGATGTTGCCGGCGATGACGTCAATGTCGGGGTAGTGTTGCTTGATCCATCGCGTCATCTCGATCACGCCCTTGCTGTGGCCGTGCGCGGTGTCCACGACGATCACGTCCACGTCCTGCTCGGCGAGCAACTCGACGCGCGCGTGATCGCTGGGACCGACCGCCGCGCCGACGCGGAGGCGGTAGCGCGCGTCGCGGTTGTAGAGGGGCTGGACGTTGCGGATCAGTGTCTGCACGTCAGAAAAGCTGTAAAGCGCCACGAGCCGCCCGTCCCGCACCAGGGGCAGCTTCCCGATGCGGTGGCGCTGCATGATGTCGTAGGCCTGTTCGAGCGTCGTTTCCGGCGGCGCGGTGATCGGATCGCGCGTCATCACCTCGGCGACGGGCGCATCGGGATCGCGGGCGAAGCGCACGTCGCGGGCGGTGAGGATGCCGACCAGCCGTCCCTGCTCATCCACGATGGGGAAGCCCGTGAACGGGTAGCCGCGCGCGGCGCGGGTTTCGCGCACGGTGCGCAACGTCGCCGTCACCGGGAAGGTCACCGGTTTGTAAATCAGCCCGTTGAGATGCCGCTTCACGGCGGCGACCATCTCCGCCTGTTGCGGCGGCGAGAGGTTTTTGTGAAGAATGCCGATGCCGCCGAGCAGGGCCATGGCGATCGCCATGCGCGCTTCCGTCACGGTGTCCATGGCCGCGCTGACAAACGGAATGTTGAGCGAAATGCGGTGCGTCAGTCGCGTAGCGATGGAAACCTCCGCCGGGAGCACTTCGCTGTATTGGGTCACGAGCGAAACATCGTCGAAGGTCAGCGCCTCGTGCGGAAAGGCGCGCATGAATTCGTCGAGCTGGGGGTTCAAGCTCATGGCGGGTCCTTTTGGCCGACGGAGCTTACTCCGCGCCCATGCCGCGGTCAAGCGCGCGCCGATGCCGCCGGCGGCGGGGCGCGGAGCTATCGTTCGCCAACCTCGTAGCGGAGCGCGGCGGCGCAACTGCCTTCCGAGCTGACCATGCAAGGGCCGATCGGATTTTCCGGACGGCACACCGCGCCGAACAGGGGGCAGTTCCGCGGGCGCAGAGCGCCCCGCAACACGTCGCCGCAGCGGCAGCCCGGATGCGCGCGCCCCGAGCGCATTTCCAGCGCGAAACGCCGGGCGGCATCGAACGCCGCGCGCTCTTCGCGCAACCGCCATCCGCTGCCGGGAATCACCCCGAGCCCGCGCCACGCGGCGTCTTCCGGGGCGAGCCACTCGGCCAGCAGTCGTTGCGCGCGCGCATTGCCGCCCGATGTCGCGACCCGATTGTATTGATTCTCCACTCGCGCGACGCCTTCGACCGCCTGGCGGAGCAGCCCCTCAATCCCATAAAGGATATCCAGCGGCTCGAACCCTGCGATCACGCAGGGGCGGCGGAAGGTTTGAACGAAGGGCTCGTAGGCCGCCGCGCCGATGATCGCGCTGACATGCGCGGGCAGCAGAAAAGCGTCCACGCCGAGCGCGGGGTCGGCGGCCAGCGCTTCGAGCGCCGGCGGGATGCGTTTGAACGCGGTCAGCAGCGTGAAATTCGAGAGGCCCTCGCGTTCCGCCGCCGCCGCGGCGGCGAGAATGGGCGCGACGGTGGTTTCAAAACCGACGGCGAGAAAAACCGCGGGACGGTCGGGCGCGGCGCGCGCCGCCGCGACGGCGTCGAGCGGCGAATAGCAGACGGCGATGTCGGCCCCCTCGGCGCGCGCGTCGGCGAGCGAGGCGCGCGAGCCGGGCGCGCGCAGCAAATCGCCGAAGGTGAACACGCGAACGCCCCGCCGCGCGAGTTCGATCGCGGCGTCGAGATAGCCCGGATCGGTCACACACACCGGGCAGCCCGGGCCGCTCAGCAGTTCGAGATCGGGCGGCAGTAAGTCGCGTAGCGCATATCGCGCAATCGCCATCGTGTGGCTGCCGCAGACCTCCATGATCCGGAACGACCGGCGCTCCGCCGGCAGGCGCGCGGTCAGCTCCCGAATGCGCCGGGACAGCGCCCGCGCGGGCGCCGCCTCGCGGAAAGCGTCCAGATAGGGATTCACCGCAGTTCCCGGAAGAGGCGAATGCGCGCGTCGGCTTCGTCGGTGTCGAGCCGCTCGATGGCGAAGCCGGCGTGGACGATGACGTACTCGCCCGGCTGGGGATTCTCGATCAGGCTCAAATCCACCGGTTGCGCCGCGCCGTCCAAATCCACGGCGCCGCGTTCCGGCGAGTCCACGGAAAGAATCCGAAGCGGAATGCCCAGGCACATGGCCGTATCCAACAACGACCCGCGCCGTCGGTCAATTCAATTGCCGCTCCGCCAAGGCCAATTCCTCGGCGACGGCGGCGGCGGCGCGTTCGGCGGCGCCGCCCCCGCCCAGCGCGGCCGCCACGCCCGCCATGCCTGAAAGCATCGCGGCGCGCTCC
>CALGXT010000147.1 GCA_937935255.1 uncultured bacterium
CAATCCTCTCCGAGATGATCCACGAGGGGGTCCCGATCGTCGGCGAGGTCCCGCAGGCGGCGCCGGACCTCGCCGGCGGCCAGGGCGCCGAGGCGGCGGCCCAGCGCGGCGGACTCCGCCGCGCGCAGCCCGGCGCGGGCGGCGGCCAGCGCATGCAACGCGAGCGCGGCGAGCGCCGCGCCGATCGCGACCGCGGCGACCAGCGCCATGCCGGAACGGCCCTCCTCCGCGGCCGCCTCGGCCTCGATTTGCCGCAGTCGGCGGTTCACGCGCGCCGCCTCGGCGGCGCGGGCGACGCCGAGCGCGGCGCCGGCGATCAGGAAGCCCAGCGCGACGCGACGCTGAAGCCGCGCGCGCGACGGCTCTTCCTGCCGGAGACTGACCAGCAGGAAAAAAATCGCGGGCAGGATGCAGAAGACCGCGGAGACCATCATCGCCTGCGCCACCCGGCGGCGGCGGCGGCGGCGCGGCGGGCGCGCGCCCTCGTTCGGGTCCGGATGCCAGCCGACGCTCGGACTCATGCGCTTATTGCCGACCGACCCATCGGGGATAGTCGGTCAGGAAGAGTTGATCGAGGTTGTTGAGTTGGAAGCCGTGCACCAGCGGGAAATCGCCGGGGATACGGCCTTCGAGAATCGGGAACCAGGTCTTGTACCCCGAGTGCGTCTTCAGCATCCGTGTGTAGGGCCGGTCGCGGGTGATGGTCGTGAAATACAGGCCGCTGATGCGCTGGTGATAATCGTTCAGCAGATAGAACTCGTCGAGACTGGGCGGAATGTGGATCGCGGCGCGCTGTCCGTACCAGGCGACGGCCTCCGGCATGTCGGTGCACATCACCTCGCCGGGTTGGAGCATCCCGCTGACATGGCGGATGAACGGCGGATAATACGGCGGGTAGGGCACGCCGGCGCGCGGCGGCAGGATCGCGAAAATCAGGGGCGCCGCCGTCAGCAGGATCACGATCGTGATGACGGCGATGTGGAGCAGCCGCATCTGGAACTGCAGCCGCTCGAGCAGCAGGAAGAAAAACGCCAGGCCGAACGCGATCACGACCGGCCAGAAGAGGTTCAGCAATCGCTCCGTGCTTTCGCCGAAGAGCGGCGCCAGCAGCAGCAACAGCGCCATCGAGAGCATCAAACACCAGCGGAACACATGCACCTCGCGCCGAACGAAGCGATAGAACAACGCCGCCAGGAAAAAGACCGAGAGAAATCCGTTGCCCAGCAGCCGGAGTTGGCGATCGGCGAGACCGGGGAAACGCGACATCCATTTGACCTGCAACGCGCCCAGCTTCGCGCCCAGACCCAGCTCGGGCGTTTTTACCGAACGCTCCAGCTGGTTGCCCTCGGAAATCCGGCTGTCGTAGAGCGCCGTCTGCGTCGCCAGCCCCAGCGGACGGCCGCTGACCCGCAGGTTGCGGACGATCCAGGGCGAAACCGTCAACAGCGCGACCAGCGCGTAAAGCGCGGCCCAGCGCCAGGAGCGCCGCCCGAATTGAAGCCCGACGAACAACGCCAGGCCGGGCGCAAGCGCCGCGGCGGCATACCGCGTCAATATCGCCAGCCCGCACGCCACCGCGGAGAGCAACAGCGGCAGGACGCCGGCCTTCCAGCCCGTGTGCGCGCCGCGCGACTCCACGGCGCGGAAGGCCAGATAACCCGCCAGCAGCGCGAAAAAGGTCGCCACCGGCAAACCCGTGCCCGACAGGCTGTCCTTCCAGACCGTGTTACTCAGGAAATAGGCCGTCACGCTCAAGAGCGCGATGCGAAAACCGAAGAGCCGCCGGGCCAGCAGGAGCAGCACGACGCCGCTTAAGAGCACAAACAAATGGTTGATGGGCACCACCACCCATTGCTCCGGCGCGAAGACCCCGGCGCCCTTGTCGCCGCCGACGCGGAAAGCCGCCCGCCCCAAACGGAAACCGCCGGCCAGCAGCGTCGGATAGACGGGCGCGTGATAGAGATCGGGATGGACGGGCGCGAACTCCGGCGTGAACAGCGGGATGCGCGCCTGGCCGCTCCGCTCGCGCATCAACGCCAGGCTCGACGGGCGGACGTTCAACGTCGTGAACCGCCGGGTCAGCATCAGATTCCGCCCGAGTTGAGCCAGATCCATCGCCTCGGCGTTGTCCAGCCCGCGGAACTGCGTCGCCGTGTAGACGAGGATCAGCAGCAAGATCGCCAGCACGGCCAGGCCGCCCTGGATCAAGCGCAGGCCGAAGCCCACGTCAATGTTGTACACCAGGTCCTGTACCCTGGATTCGAACGGTCTGCGCGCCATGGAAAAACCCCGAACTCTTCGGTTGCAAGGACGCCGCATCATACCCCCGCCCCCCTCTTTGCGCAAAGACGAAAACGGCGGCGAATCGCCTTGTCGAAGTTTCCAAGGCTTGGAAGAATGGCCTCGCCATGCTTCCAAGCCTTGGAAAAACCGAATCCGAAATTCCCATCGCCGAACGCGTCGCGCGCGTCCGGGCGCGCATCGCCGCGGCGTGCGCCCGCGCCGGGCGCGATCCCGACGCCGTGCGCCTGGTCGCCGTCTCCAAAACCCACCCGCCCGAGAGCGTGGCGGCGGCCGCCGCCGCGGGGTTGACGATCTTCGGCGAGAACAAGGTGCAGGAGGCCGCCGCCAAAATTCCGCTGTGCCCCGGCCATCTCGAGTGGCACCTCGTCGGCCATCTCCAGAGCAACAAGGTCCGGCACGCCGTCCGCCTGTTTCAGACGATCCACTCCGTGGATTCGGCGGATTTGCTCGAACGCCTCGACCGCATTGCCGAAGAGGAGGGTCGGCGGCTTCGAGCGCTGTTCGAGGTCAACGTCTCCGGCGAGAGCTCGAAGTTCGGCTTGAAGCCGGAGCAACTGACGGCGGTGCTGTCGGCGGCGGGGGCCTGCCGCCGGATCGAGCCGGTCGGTTTGATGACGATTCCGCCGGCGAGCGAAGATCCGGAACGCGCGCGCGGGTTCTTCCGCGCGCTGCGCGAACTGCGGGACCGCGCGCGCGCGGAGAGCGGTTTCGAGTTGCCGGAACTCTCGATGGGCATGTCGCAGGATTTCGAGATCGCCATCGAGGAAGGCGCGACCTATGTGCGCGTGGGCACGGATATCTTCGGCCCGCGGCCGCGACCGGCGCCGGCGGAGGAGATGCCATGAAAGCGGCGGCGGAACGAATCGTTTTCATCGGGGCGGGCAACATGGCGGAGGCGCTGGCGCGCGGACTGCTCGGCGCGCGCGCGGCGAAACCGCAGGATTTGTTCGTCACGGACGTGGCGCCGGCGCGCCTCGCGCACTTTCGCGAGCGCTACGGCATCGCCGGCGGAACGGATAATGCGGCGGCGGCGCGGACGGCGGCGGCGCTTGTGCTGGCGGTGAAGCCGCAGACAATGGCCGAGGTCTGCCGCGGGTTGGCGGGCGCGCTGGAGCGCGATCCCCTGGTGGTGAGCATCGCGGCGGGCGTGCCGACCGCGCGCATCGAGGAATGGCTCGGCGGCGCGCCCCGGGTCGTGCGCGCCATGCCGAACACGCCCGCGCTCGTCGGCGCCGGCGTCGCCGCCCTCGCGCCGGGCCGCCGCGCGACGCCGGAGGATTTGGCGCGGGCCGAACGGCTGCTCGGCGCGGTGGGCGCGGTAGTGCGCGTGGAAGAGGCGGCGATGGACGCCGTCACCGCGGTCAGCGGCAGCGGTCCCGCCTACGTGTTTTATCTCGCCGAGGCGATGCGGTCGGCGGCGGAACGGCTGGGACTGACGCCGGAAGTCGCGCGCACCCTGGTCGAGCGCACCATCGCCGGCGCCGGACGCTTGCTCTCGGAAAGCGGCGCGGCGCCGGAGGAGTTGCGGCGGCGAGTCACCTCCAAAGGCGGCACCACCGAGGCGGCGGTGGGCGTGCTGGACGCGCGGGGCGTCCGCGCGGCGATCGAGGAGGCCGTCGCCGCCGCCGCGGCGCGCTCGCGGGAGATGGCGCGCGGATGAGGGTGATGCCGGCGCACCGGCATGGAATATGAGCAATCCGGCCATTTTCAGGGATTATGTCCGAGCACAACACGCCATCGCCGCACGGAGCGACGCGCGGGAGGAGAGTCATCCGGCGCTCGCCGGCATGCTCAAAGCCGTCGCCGACGCGACGGGCCGGACACCCATCCGGAGCGCCGCGCCCGGCCAAGGAGCGGGGCGCCGGCGGTCTCGCCGCCGAGGGCGCGACCCGGCGCGACCCGGCCGTGGGCGCGACGACGTTCATCGCCCGCGCCGCCGCGCGGCTCGCGCATAACTCGCTGCGCCCTTTTTATGTGGTCTCGCGTCAATAGCGATGGAAACGCCGAAGCGGAAGCGCCGGCGCGACGGCTCCAGCCCTTGCGCGCGCTGCGGCGCTTCGTCGGCACGGTGATCGGCCTCGCCCTGATTTTGTACGTCTCGGCCCTGGCGGCCTCGCGCACCGCCGGCTTTCGCGGGCTGGTCGCCGCGCGGCTGGGCGAATGGCTCGGCGATAAAGTCGAAGTGGGCGCGACGGCGCTGACGCCGCGGCTCGCGCTGCGTCTGGATCGCATCGTCTGGGGCCGACCGGACACGCCGGGCGCGGCGTCTCTCCGCGTGGACAGGTTGCGGATCGAGCCGGACTGGCCCTGGCGACCGAGCCGACTGCGCGCGGTGATCGCACGCGGAGTCTCCGTCGCGTTCGCCGAATCGGCGGAGGTCGGCTGGCAACCCGCGTGGCTGGCGCGCCGCGCCGCCGAATTCGAGTCCTGGCTGGGGGATGATTTCATGAGGTTTTGCTCCGGCGCTGCGCCTGCGGCGCCGCCGGCCCCGGTCGCCGCTGATACCGTCCCCAAAAGCTCGGCAACGCCGCGGCGGCTGCGTTTGGAAATGAGCGAGGCGGAGGCGGCCTGGTGGAATGCCGCCGGCGAGCGCATGGCCCATCTGGAGGGTCTCCGGTTGGAAGTGACGCCCGTTTCGCTGCCCGGCCGCGAACTCCTGCACGTCCGCGTCGCAGCCGACCGTGTCGAGCGGGCGCGAGGAATATGCGCCGAGCGAATCCGCGTCGAGTTTCTCGACACCGGCCGGCAGCGGCTGCTGCTCGATTTCGACACCGGCCTCGCGCCGCAAAATTGAAAGGGACAGTGATTGAAGGGCGGTTTCTCTCTAAATAAGGCGCGACAGAGACGAGCACCCCCATCGAGATTGGCCCTTATGCCGACTGTATCACACTTCGCGAAGTGTGATACAGTGCAAGTTCGAGCGTTTTTGCCTCTGACTGCGTCACAGATTCCGACGTATTCCGTTGATAGAAAGCATTTTATGAATTCGTTTCAGTAAACTTCGTATTCTCTGTCCCTTTGGCTGCGCTCGCTGTAGCTCCGGCGCTCTGCCGCCGGAGATTTGTTCCCAGATTTTCCGCCGGGGGAGCCGCCTCCGCCAAGGTTTCGGCGCAAAATGGAGGCCGCGCTCTCCGCGGCGCGAGCAAGCTCGCGCCCTACGGACGCTCTCGCGCCCACCTCCGACCCGACTTCGTATTCTCTGTCCCTTTGGCTGCGCTCGCTGTAGCTCCGGCGCTCTGCCGCCGGAGATTTGTTGCCCAAATCTTCCGCCGGGGGAGCCGCCTCCGCCAAGGCTCCGGCGAGCCAAGCCGGCGGAACTACAGCGCTTCCGCCGGGGGAGCCGCCTCCGCCAAGGTTTCGGCGCAAAATGGAGGCCGCGCTCTCCGCGGCGCGAGCAA
>CALGXT010000148.1 GCA_937935255.1 uncultured bacterium
GGAGTTTGATTATTCACGTCGTCGAAGGACGGCGTCTTGAAGGAAAGGGAAGGAAATACAGGGATGAAAACAGTGCGAATCGGCGTGGTCGGCGTGGGCAACATGGGATCGAGCCACGCGAGAGCGCTGAAAAACGGGGACATTTCACGGGCGGTACTGGGCGCGGTCTGCGATATTGATCCCGAAAAACTGGCCCGGTGGGACGACACGATTCCGAAGTTTGCCACCGCCGATGACCTGCTGGCGTCGAAAGCGGTGGATGCCGTTGTCATCGCCACGCCGCACTACGACCATACCACCATCGGCATCGCCGCGCTCAAAGCCGGCTATCATGTGCTGGTCGAGAAGCCGATCTCCGTGCACAAGGCCGATTGCGAACGCCTGATCGCAGCGCATAAAAGCAAGAAACAGGTCTTCGCCGCGATGTTCAATCAGCGCACCGACCCACACTACACGCGCGTGCGCGACGCGATCCGCAACGGCGAGCTGGGCGAGCTGCTGCGCGTCAACTGGATCATCACGAACTGGTTCCGGTCGGAGGCCTACTACGCCTCCGGCGGCTGGCGCGCCACCTGGCGCGGCGAGGGCGGCGGCGTCTTGATGAACCAGTGCCCGCACAATCTCGATCTGCTGCAATGGCTGACCGGCATGCCGAAGCGCGTCCGGGCCTTCTGCCGCTTCGGGCGGTATCACGATATCGAGGTGGAAGACGACGTCACCGCTTACCTCGAATACGCCAACGGCGCCACCGGCGTGTTCGTCACGACGACCGGGGAGGCGCCGGGCACGAATCGCCTGGAGATCACCGGCACCCGCGGCAAGATCGTCGTCGAGAACGGCAAAATCGCGTTTTCGCGCAATGAAATCCCCGTGGATGTGTTCACCCGAACCACGAAGGAAAGTTTCGCCGCGCCCCCGCTGTGGAATGTGGATATCCCGGCCCGGGACAACGGCGGCCAACACCGCGCCATTCTCACGAATTTCGCCGATGCGATTCTGGACGGCGCGCCGCTGATCGCGCCGGCGGAAGAAGGCATCCATTCCGTCGAGTTGGCCAACGCCATGCTGCTCTCGACGCTGACCGACAAGACCATCGAGCTGCCGCTCGTATCCACCGTTTTTGAACGGCATCTGAAAAAACTGATCGCCGGGTCGCGCAGGAAGAAAGTGACGAAGCCCTCGCACGTGGCCGATTTGTCGGGATCCGTAGCCAGGGTTTGATCGCCTCCGTAGATTGCCGATCCATCGAAAGAACACCGGAGCACCCATGAAAATCGAACAAGTCGCCGCGCAACTGTACACCGTGCGCGAGTTTTTGAAGACGCCGGCGGATATCGCGGCATCGCTGAAGAAAATCAAGGCGATCGGCTATCCCGCCGTCCAAGCTAGCGGTCTGGGGCCCATCGAGGATGCCGCGCTCGCGCAACTCGTTCGCGAGGCGGGACTCACACTCTGCGCCACGCACGAACCGGCGCAGCAGATTCTGGACAATCCGGCGGGCGTGGTAGAGCGTTTGCGCCGGTTGGGTTGCCGGTTCACGGCCTACCCGTACCCCTCCGGAGTCGCGTTCAACAGCCTCGAGGACGTGAAGGCGCTCGCGCGCCGGCTGAACGAAGCGGGGCGCGTCTTGCACGAGGCCGGCCTGGTTTTGACCTACCACAATCATCACATCGAATTCCGCCGCTTCGGCGGGCGCACCATCCTCGAGACGCTCTACGAAGAAACCGATCACCGCTATCTCCAGGGCGAGATTGATACATACTGGGTTCAGCACGGCGGCCAGAATCCGGCGGCCTGGTGCCGAAGACTGCGCGGTCGGCTGCCGTTGCTTCACATGAAGGATTTCGGAATCGCGCCGGACAACAAGATCGTGTTCTGTGAAATAGGCCGGGGCAACCTGGACTGGCGGGAGATCGTCGCCGAGGCGGAGGCGTCGGGCTGTCGCTGGTTCATTGTGGAACAGGATTCCACGCCCGGCGACCCCTTCGAGTCGCTTCAAATCAGCTTTGAGTTTATCCGCGACGAGCTGTGTTCCCGGTGATCGGCGCGGCTCCGCGACAGGGACGCCGCAGGTTTCGCCGATTCTGGGCGCTGGCCGCCGCGTTTCCGTTGCTCGGCGGGGTCGGCGTTCACGCCGGCGCGCCTGCGCCCTACACGCTGGAAGACTGCCTTCGCCTTGCGCGCGAGCGCTCCTTGCCGCTGGCGAACGCCCGCCGCGAGGAGGAATTGGCTGACGCGCGCTATCGGCAATACCGCGCGCAGATTCTCCCCGACCTGCACGGCCGTGCCGAATATCGGCGCGCGGACGAAGCGCAACGCTTCGAATTCGGCGGCACGACGGTTCCGCTGGGCCGACTGGACAATTATTCCGCCTCCGTCGAAGTCTCGCAACTCATCTACGACGGCGGCTCGGTTCAAGCGGCGCTCCGCGCGGCGCGCAGCTACCGGGCCCGCGCCGCGTATGGCGTGGAGCGCGCGGCGGCGGACTTGGAGCGGGATGTCCGGCTCGCCTTTCACGCGCTGCTGTTCGCGCGCGAAGCGGTCGCCGTCGAGGAGCGTCGCGTCGAGCAGTTCGAGCGGGCGGCGCGGGAGGCGGAGTTGCGCTTCCGGCGGGACACCGCCTCGGAATTCGATCTCTTGAGCGCGCGCGTGCGGCGGGCGAACGCCGAGCCGGCCCTCATCGGCGCGCGCCGCGATCTCCGGCTCGCTCGCTCCGCCCTCCGTCATCTCGCGCGGATCGAGGAGGAGGAATTCGAGATCGCCGGCCAACTGGAATTCGATCCGCGAGCGCCGGACTGGCGGGCCGCCCGGCGTCGCGCCCTGGAGCGGCGCCCGGAACTGGCGCAACAACGGCAAAATGTCGCGCTGGCCGAGGCCGCATTGCGCGTCGAGCTGGCGGCCTATTCGCCGGTGTTTCGCGCGCGCGCCGGCTATCGGGGGACGAATCCGGCGGGGTTCGGCGTCGCGGAAGACGGCTGGGACTGGCACTGGGACGCGGGCCTGACGGTCGAATGGAAATTTTTTGACGGCGCCGCTCGACCGAACCGGGTTCGGGAAAAACGGATCGAGCGCGACCAGGCCGCCGCCCTGCTGGACGAGATGGAGCGGGCCGTGGAGTTGGAGGTCGAGCAGGCGTTCCTCGCGCTGCGGCACGCCGCGGAGGCCGTTGCCGCCGCGCGCGCCACGTCGGAACTGGCCGAACGCGCGCTCGAGATCGCGCGCGCGCGCCACGCGTCGGGCCTGGCCACCTTTCTGGAATTCGCCGAGAGCAATGTGGCCGCCGCCGAGGCGCGCCTGCACTGGATTGGCGCCCTGCGCGCCCATCGGGACGCGCGCGCCCGCCTCGAATGGGCCTGCGGCGCGCCGCTCGAGGAAATGCCCGCCGCCGGAGAACCCCTCCCATGAGTCCACGTCCCCGATTCCGTTTCACGGCCGGCGCCCTGCTGTCGGCGCTGGTGGTCGCGGCGCTCCTCGCCGTGGCGCTGATGATCGTCTTCCTCAAAAAACCGCCCGAGAGAGAAATCGCCGCGCAAGAGAAGGAATACCCCGTTCGGGTTGCGATCGCCGAACCCGCGCTGGCGCGGGACACGCTCGAATTGCCCGCGCGGGTCGAGCCGGTCTACGACGCAATCCTGGCGGCCGAAAAACCCGGCCGCATCGAAAGCATCGCCGTCGAGCGCGGCGCGTCTGTGACCGCCGGCCAGGCGCTGGCGCGGATTGACGCGCGGGCGTGGGAAGCGCGCCGCCGGCAGGCGGAGGTCGAGCGCGATATCGCCGCCCGCGAAATGGAACGCTGGAACGAGTTGAAAGCCGCCGGCGCGGTCTCCGGCAGCGATTTCGACGCGATCCGGGCGCGTCTCGATCGCGCCGAGGCGGCGCTGGAGGACGCCCGCGTCCAGACCGACCAGTGCATCGTGCGCGCGCCCGCCGCCGGTGTGATCAGCGATCGCTACGCCGAGCCGGGCGAGCACGCCAACGAAGGCAAGGCGCTGCTGCGGCTGACCGATATCTCCACCGTAAAAATCGTCGCCGACGCGCCGGAACGCGAAATCGGCGCGGTCGCCGTCGGCGAAAGCATCGAGTTTACGGCGGATCGCCTGCCCGATCGCGTCTTCACCGCCGCGGTGCGATTCGTCTCCCCGACGGCTCGCCGGGAAACGCTGACCTATCGCGTGGAAGCCGTCGCTCCCAATCCGGACGGCGCGCTCTCCGGGGGGACGATCGTGCGCCTGCGATGGCCCCGGCGCTCACGCCCGGACTGGGTCGCTCTGCCGTTGCCGGCGGTCATTCCGCGGCGCGGCGAACACATCGTATTCGTGGCCGACGCCCACGATCGCGCGGTGCGGCGGCAGGTCACGCTGGAATACGTCGCCGGCGCTCGCGCCGTCGTCTCCGCCGGCGTCGCGCCGGGCGAACGCGTCATCGTGGAAGGGCAGCGCACATTGACGGACGGCGCGCGGCTGAAGGCGCTGGCGGACGCCGCGCCGGCGGTATCGCCATGATTCTCACGAATTACGCCATCAAATTCCGCACGGCGGTGTTCGTCTTCATCGTCCTGCTGGTGTTCGCCGGCGTCTATTCGTACGTCGCGCTGCCGCGCGAGGGCACGCCGGACATCACCATCCCGAACGTATTTATCAGCGTCCCCTACCCCGGCACCGCGCCCGAGGAGATGGAGCGTCTCGTCGCCATCCCGCTGGAGAAGAAGCTGAACGAGGTGGAGGGCATCAAGGAGATGCGGTCCACGTCATCCGACAGCTTTTGCTTCATCAGCATCGAGTTTCTGGCCGGATCCGACATTGATCTGGCCAAACAGCGGGTGAAAGACAAGGTGGACCTGGCGCGGCCCGACCTGCCCGGTGACCTGGACGAGCCGACGGTCGAGGCGATCAACTTCAGCTCCGACGTTCCCATCTTCATCTTCGCCGTGTCGGGCGACCCCGATCTGCTGCGCCTCAAGCACCTCGCCGAGGGGTTGCGCGACCGCATCGAGCGCCTTCCGGGCATCCGCCAGGCCTCGCTTTCCGGCGACCGCGAGCGGGAAATCCGGGTGGAGTTGGACCTGACGCGCCTCATCGCCTATGAACTTCCCATCGGCCAGGTGTTGCGTCGCATTCAAGAGGAAAATGCGACCATTTCCGCCGGTAATCTGGAGGTGAACGGCGGCAAATTCCAGGTGCGGATCCCCGGCGAATTCGACAAGGCCGCCGAATTGCGCGGACTGGTCGTGGCGGAGCGCCATGGCGCGCCGGTCTATCTGCGCGACATCGCCGAGGTGTCCGATACGTTCAAGGACCTGGATTCGATCTCCCGGCTCGACGGGGCGCCCTGCGTCTCGGTCACGCTCAAGAAACGCGCCGGCGAAAACGCGGTGCGACTGATCCGCGATGTCCGCCGCATCATGGACGAATATCCGCTGCCGCCCGGCATCCGGCTGACGCCGGTGATGGACCAGTCCGAATATGTGGCGCTGATGATCACCGAGCTGGAAAACAATGTGTTCAGCGGCTTCGCGCTGGTCGTCCTCACGCTGATCGCGTTCATGGGCGTCCGCAACAGCTTCTTCACGGGGCTGGCGATCCCGCTTTCGATGATGGTCGCGTTCACCCTTATGCGGCTGCTGAACGTAACGCTGAACATGATCGTCCTGTTCAGCCTGGTGCTTTCCGTCGGCATGCTGGTGGACAACGCCATCGTGATCGTCGAAAATATCTATCGCCTGCGCACGGAGGGGCTGACGCGGCACGAGGCGGCGCGGCGCGGCGCCTCCGAGGTGGCGTGGCCGGTGATCACCTCCACGGCCACCACGCTGGCGGCCTTCGCCCCGCTGATGTTCTGGCCGGGCATTATGGGACAGTTCATGGGCTTTTTGCCCTGGACCCTGATCGTGACGCTTTCCGCCTCGCTCTTCGTGGCCTTGATCATCAACCCCGCCGTTTGTTCCGCGCTGATCCAGGCGCGCCCCAAGGATCGGGAGGCGAAGCCGCACCCTTTCGTGGCCGGCTACGAGCGGGCGCTTCGGGGCGCGCTGCGCTACCGCGGCCGCGTGCTCGCGCTGGGTTTTCTCTTCCTGATCTTTTCGGTGCTGCTCTATGGGCGCCTGAACCTGGGCTTTGAACTGTTTCCGACGGTGGACCCGCGTTCCGCCAAGGTGCAGTTGAAGTTCCCGCAGGGCACGCCGATCGAAAGAACGGACGCCGCCGTTCGCGAAATCGAAGCCGCGCTGCCCCGGCACCCGGATATCCGCTTCGTCCTCGCCGAAACGGGCGGCTCCGGCGACTTCTTTTTCGGGACGCGCGGCGCGCCGCACCAGGCGAGCCTGCACGTGGAGTTCGTAAAAGCGGAGCAACGCTCCGAAAGCACGCTCCCGCGGGTGGACGATATCCGCCGGGCCATCCCGGCCATTCCCGGCGCGGAGATCGTCGTCGAGCGCGAAAAAGACGGCCCGCCCACCGGCGCGCCGGTCGCCATCGAGATTTCGGGCGAGGATTTCGATGCGCTGTCCGATCTCTCCGCGGAGTTCCAGACGCGCATCGCGGATATACCCGGTCTCGTGGACATTCGCGACGATTATGAGGAAGCGCTCCCGGAACTGCTCTTCCGCGTGGATCGCGATCGCGCCGCCTTGTTGGGGCTGGACACTTCCTCGATCGGCTCTTTTCTGCGCATGTCGCTCTTCGGTATGGAATCGGGCAAGTTCCGCACGGAAAAGGACGAATTCGACATCACCCTGCGCCTGCCGGCGGAGCAGCGCGACAGCGTCGCGCTGCTCGAACGGGCCTTCGTGTCCGCGCCGTCCGGTGTTGCGGTGCCGCTCGCGGCGGTCGGCCGAATCGAATACACCGCCGGGCGCGGCGCAATCACCCGCGTGAATCAGAAGCGCGCCATCACCATCACCGGCAACGACGCCGGGCGCGGCGTGGACAAGCTGCTGGCGGATGTTCGCGGGCGGCTGGATTCGACGCCGCTGCCCGCCGGCTATGCCGTCGCCTACACCGGCGAGAACAAAGAGATGAAGGAGTCCGGCGCCTTTTTGCTGCGCGCGTTTTTGATCGCCAGCGGCTGCATCCTCATTCTGCTGGTGCTTCAGTTCAACTCGCTGCTGGTGCCCGCCATCATTTTCTCCTCCGTGATTCTTTCTCTGATCGGAGTCATGTGGGGGCTGATCCTCTGCCGCATGCGATTCGGCATCATCATGACCGGTCTGGGCGTCATCAGCCTTGCCGGCATCGTGGTCAACAACGCCATCGTCCTGATTGATTGCATCCGCCGCCATCGCGCGGAGGGTCTCGACTTGACCGAAGCGATCGTGACCGCCGGTCGCCAGCGTTTGCGTCCGGTGCTGTTGACGGCGACCACGACAATTCTCGGTTTGATCCCGATGGCGATCGGCTGGAGTCTGGAAATCCACTCGTGGCCGCCGCGCCTCGTCGCGGGATCGGAATCGAGCGCCTGGTGGGCCCCGATGGCCGTCGCCGTGATCTTCGGCCTGGCGCTGGCAACCGTGCTGACATTGATCCTGGTGCCGGCGATGTATAGCGTGCTGGAAAGCGCCGCCGCGGCCTTGCGCCGCCGATTCGCCGTTGAGGAATAAAATCGAGGAAAAAAGAAGAGAGCGACGAACGCCAAGGAGGTCAGGGTGAGGAACCCGTGAGAAAACGTCCGCCGCTCTCGATGTCACTATATTATATCTCCGACGTTTGTCAAATAACTTTCTCTTTTTTTGCGATGAAAATCATATTGACCGGCTCTCACGGATTTTTAGGCGCAGCGCTTTCGCAATCGCTTGCCATCCAAGGGATTACAGCGATACCGCTGCTGCGCCACGAGAACGGCCAACGCGAGGAGGGCATTGTTTGGCGACCGGGCGTTGACCCCAACTGCCTCGACGGGGCGGACGCGGTGGGTCACCTGGCCGGCGCGCGCATTGATCGGCGCTGGACGCCGGCCGTCCGGCGTGAAATCGAAAGCAGCCGCGTGGACTTTACGCGCGCGCTCTGCGGG
>CALGXT010000149.1 GCA_937935255.1 uncultured bacterium
GCCCGATCTCGCCGCCGCCGTACGCGCCCTCCTCCCGTTGTGAACGCGCAGAGGTTTGAAGAAACGGGGAGTTTTGATTAGACTATCCCCATGAACCAGACACCCCCTGCGCCCAGCCCCGCGGCGGACGCCGCCGCCCTCGGCCCGCTGCGTTTTCAGCCGGTCTATCGAGACTACATTTGGGGCGGCAATCGCATCGCGACGGTGTTCAACCGCGCGTTGCCGCCCGGTATTTACGCCGAGTCCTGGGAAATCTCCGCGCGCGCCGACGGCATGAGCGTGGCGACCCACGGCCCCTGGGCCGGACGCTCGCTCGCGGAAATCATCGAAATCGCCGGCCGGGATGCGCTCGGCTCGCGAGCGCCCGATCCGAAAAAATTTCCGCTGTTGATCAAGTTGATTGACTCGCGCGAGCGGTTGAGCGTCCAGGTGCATCCCGACGACGCCTCCGCCGCGCAGTTCGGCGGCGAGGCCAAAACCGAGATGTGGTATATCCTCGACGCCGCGCCGGGCGCGCGCGTTTTCGCCGGCTTGCGCCCCGGCGTGAACCGAAAGCAATTCGAAGCCGCGATCCGCTCCGGCGATTTCGAATCCGTGCTCTCCGCGGTGCCGGTGGCGCCCGGCGACGCGATTTTCGTGCCCGGCGGGCGCGTGCACGCGATTGACGCCGGCTGTCTGCTGCTCGAGGTGCAACAGAACTCCGACACCACGTATCGCATCTACGACTGGGGCCGCGTCGGCCACGACGGACGTCCGCGGCAGACGCATTTGGCGCAGGCGCTGAAGGTGATTCGGTGGGAGGATTCCGCGCCGGTCAAGACGACGCCGATGCCGCTGCCGGCGGCCCCGCCGAACCGGCGGGAGATGATCCATTGCTGCCCGTATTTTTGCATGGAGCGCTGGCATCTCCGCTCCTGCGCGGCGCTCTCGCCGAACGGGAAATCGTTCATCGCGCTCTTCGTCGCCCATGGCGGCGCGACCCTGCGGTGGCCAGGCGGCGCCGAAATTTGTCGCGCGGGCGTGTCCGTTCTGGTTCCCGCCGCATTGCCCCGCCTGGATATCAAGCCCGACGAGGGCGGCGCCACCTTGCTGCTGATACGCCTGCCCGACGCCGAACCCGCCGCATAAATCCTGATTCCGCGTGAAGCCGCGAACGTCGGGCGGACGCCGGGAAAGGCGCAAAGAATCGCCTCCGCCGGCCTCGCGCGCTCACCGCCGCTCGTACACGCCGATCGTCTCCGCCTCGGCGAGGATATGGCCTTTCATGGCTTTTTCGAGATCGGCGCGGCCGGCGCGCGCGGGCAGATCGAGCACGGTGTCCAGCGCGTACAGCCGGAAGTGGTAGTGGTGCGGGCCGCTGCCGGGCGGCGGCATCGGGCCGTAGTAGCCCAGGCGCGGCCAACTGTTCATCCCCTGCCGGGCGCCGGGGACGCTCGCGGGCGCGTCGGTCTTTTCCACGTTCTCCGGGAGCTGATGAATATGGGCGGGAATGTTCCAGATCATCCAGTGGTTCCACACGCGCCCGGCCACGCGCAAGGCGTCGGGATCGTCGCAAATCAAGACGAAGGATTGGGTTCCTTCCGGCGCGCCTTCCCAGGCCAGGGGCGGCGAATAGTCAACCCCCTCGCCCGTGTGTTTGCGCAACATCGGCCCATTATGCGCGAACGCCGAACTCGTCAGCTTCATGGCGTCACCTCTCTTCGGCAACTCTGCGGTTGCGGCCACGACCGCGGCTGCGAACAGCGCGATCCACCACCTGCTTCCGCACGTCCGCAGAATTGCCATCGCTGTTGCACCGATGTTCCAATTTTATCGCGCGCCCCGACGCAGGCAAGCGCGGAAAAACAATGCGATTCGGCGCCGCGCGCAAAGCCCTTGCGCGGCGAATTGCTGGGCGAATTGCCCGCGGGCTTGCCGCATCGCCGCGCGGCGCGTAGGATCGGGCTGGCACGGGACGCGCCGGAGGCGCGGTCGCCGCGCGGGAGGAAACACCATGGGCAAGCAAGGCATCGCGATTGTGGATATGGATGTGAAGAAGCTCGTCGCGCTGTTGAACAAGGCGTTCAGCGACGAGTGGCTGGCCTACTACCAGTATTGGATCGGGGCGAAGGTCGTGAAAGGCCCGATGAAAGAGGCCGTCATCGCGGAACTGACCCAGCACGCGGCGGACGAGCTGCGCCACGCCGATCTGCTCGCCCTGCGCATCATCCAGCTCGGCGGAACGCCGGTGACCGAGCCGAAGGAGTGGTACAAGCACTCGAACTGCGGCTACGAGGCGCCGGCCGATCCGTTCGTCAAGGCCATTCTCGAACAGAACATCCATGGCGAACGATGCGCCATCGCCGCGTATAAAAAAATGGTCGAGCTCACCGCCGTCAAAGACCCCGTGACGTACAACATCGTCCTCCAAATCCTACAGGACGAGGTGGAGCACGAGGAGGACTTGCAGGCGGAACTGGAGGACCTGGAGGTCCTGCTCAAAACGGGCGGACGCCGCTGACGCGGCCGCCGCGCGGTTTCGTTTTCCAAGGGTTGGAAAAGTGCGCTGCGTTTTTTCCAAGCCTTGGAAAACTCCCGCCCCATTTTTCCAAGCCTTGGAAATATTTCGACCGCTTTTTCCAAACCTGGGAAATCATCGCCTCGCGCGAAGCGCCGCCGTGACTCCGGGCCGCTGATTTCGTGAACGCGCCGCTCCGTCATCTGGTCCTCGTCCTCGGCGATCAGCTCGATCCCGACGCCGCGGCGTTCGACGGCTTCGATCCCGCGCGCGACGCGGTTTGGATGGCCGAAGTCGCGGAGGAGTCCACGCACGTGTGGTCGGCGAAGCCGCGCATCGCGCTGTTCCTTTCCGCGATGCGGCATTTCGCGGACGCCTTGCGCGCGCGGGGCCGGACGGTGCGCTACACGCGGCTCGACGATCCCGATAACCGCGGCGCGCTCGCCGCGGAACTGGAGGCCGCGCTCGAGCGCTTGCGACCGCAAGCGCTGGTGATGACCGAACCGGGCGACTGGCGGGTGCGGGAATCGCTGCGCGCGGTCGCGCGGCGGCGCAACCTGCCGCTGGAGGAGCGCGCGGACCGCCATTTCTTCGTCACCCCCGCCGATTTCGCCGCGCATGCGAAGGGGCGGCGGCAATTGCGGCTGGAGTTTTTCTATCGCGAACAGCGGCGACGCCTCGGCGTGTTGATGGAGGGCGAGCGGCCCGCCGGCGGAGCGTGGAACTACGATGCGGAGAACCGCGCGGCTTTCGGGCGCGAAGGCCCCGGCGAGGTTCCCGCGCCCGCGCGCTTTCCGCCGGACGCGATCACGCGGGAAACGCTCGCGCTCGTGGAGCGGCGATTCGGCGCGCATCCGGGACGTCTCGCCGCTTTCGCGTGGCCGGTGACGCGCGCGCAGGCGTTGATCGCGCTGGATCGTTTCATCGCCGAGCGGCTGCCGTCGTTCGGGCGTTGGCAGGATGCGCTCTGGCCGAATCAGCCGTGGCTCTGGCACTCGCAGCTTTCCGCGGCGCTGAATTTGAAACTGCTCGATCCGCGCGAGGTCGTCGCCGCCGCGGAGCGGGCGTGGCGCGAAGGGCGCGCGCCGCTCGCCTCGGCGGAGGGGTTCATCCGCCAGATTCTCGGCTGGCGGGAATATGTGCGCGGCATTTATTGGCGCTTCATGCCGGGCTATCTCGATCGGAACGCCTGGGGCGCGACGGCGGCGCTGCCGCGCTGGTATTGGACGGGCGAGACCGATTGCGCGTGCCTGGCCGACGCCATCGGCCAGACGCTCGAGCACGGCTACGCGCACCACATTCAGCGGCTGATGGTCACCGGCCTGTTCGCCCTGCTGCTCGGCGTACAGCCGCGCGCCGTGCACGAGTGGTATTTGGCGGTATATGTGGACGCGGTCGAATGGGTCGAGCTGCCGAACACGCTCGGCATGAGCCAGGCGGCGGATGGGGGCCTCATGGCAAGCAAGCCCTACATCGCGTCGGGCAAATATATCGAGCGCATGAGCGGCGGCGCGCTGTGCGCCCGCTGCCGCTTCCGGCCCGGCGAACGGCTCGGGCCGCGGGCCTGCCCGTTCACGACGCTCTACTGGGATTTCCTGCTGCGCCACGAGGCGCGGCTGGCGGCGAACCCGCGCGCCGCGCTGCAGACGCGCAACCTCGCGCGGCTCTCGCCGGAGGAGCGCCGTGCGATCGCGCGCGCCGCCGAGGCGCTTCGGCGCACAGGGACGGGCTGACGCGCGGGCCGCGCAGCCGCCGGCCGCCGCGCTGTCGGACAGCGCCTTGAAATTTCGGTTGTCTTCGCCGAATTTTCAAGTTATAGGGCCGCCATGATTCATCGAGGCAAAGAACTCTCGGCGCTGGGAGATCTCCTGAAACGGCATCCGGTCGTCGGTGTCGTCGGCGCGCGGCAAGTCGGCAAATCCACGTTGGTTCGGGAATATCTGCGGTTGTCCGGGAAACCCTGGCGCCTTTTCGATTTGGAAAATCCCGGCGACGAGGCTCGCCTTTCCGATCCTTTATTGGCGCTTCAACCGTTGAAAGGGATTGTTGCGATTGACGAGATTCAACATCGCCCCGACCTTTTCCCGGTATTGCGGGTTTTGGCCGACCGCCGGCCCTGCCCGGCGCGGTTTATTGTATTGGGCAGCGCGTCGCCGTTGCTGCTCCAGCAAGGGGCGGAATCCCTCGCCGGTCGCATATTTTTTCGCGAACTGGGCGGTTTTTCTCTGGAGGAAGTCGGCGAAGATTCGGCGAACCGGCTTTGGATCCGAGGGGGACTGCCCCGCTCCTATCTGGCGCGCACGGCGCGGGCGAGTTTCGAGTATCGGGTCGGGTATATTCGCACGTTCTTGGAACGCGACCTGCCCCAACTGGGCATCACGACGAGCGCCGCGACGCTGCGGCGTTTCTGGACCATGCTAGCCCATTATCACGGGCAAACGTGGAATTCATCGGAGTTGGCGCGCTCGTTCGGCGTAGCCGATACGACGGTGCGCCATTATCTCGATCATCTGACCTCGGCGCTGGTCGTGCGGCAGCTTGCGCCGTGGCATGAGAATATTTCCAAGCGCCAGGTCAAGGCCCCCAAAGTCTATGTCGCGGACAGCGGCGTCTTGCACGGATTGCTCAATCTGCCGGAACAAGCCGACGTGGAATCGCATCCCAAGTGTGGCGCGTCCTGGGAGGGGTTTGTTATTGACCAAGTGATGCGTCGCATCGGCGCTCGCATGGAGGAATGCTATTTTTGGGCGACCCATGCGGGCGCGGAGCTGGACTTGCTCATCGTGCGGGGTCGGATGCGACTGGGATTCGAAATCAAACGGACGACCGCCCCGCGCCTGACGCCTTCGATGCGGCATGCGCTTCGCGATTTACGCCTGACGCGGCTCAACGTGATTCATTCGGGGGAACACACTTTTCCCCTCGCCGATCGCGTGCAGGCGGTTTCGCTGTCTCGATTGCGGGAGGATTTGTCGGAGCTATAGTCCTCAGCGCAGCGCGCGGGCGAGCGCGACGACGTTTTCGACCGTGTAGCCGAATTTCGCCGCCAGCTCCTTGTACGGCCCTGACGCGCCGAAGCGGTCCATCGCCAGCACGCGGCCTTTCGGGCCGACGTACCGCTCCCAGCCCATCGAGACGCCCGCCTCGATGGCGAGCCGACGGCGGCAGCCGGGCGGCAGCACGGCGTTGCGGTATTTTTTCGGCTGCCGCTCGAAGAGTTCCCACGAGGGGAAGCTCACAACGCGGATCGGCAGGCCGTCCTCCGCCGCCAGCTTCTTCGCGGCGTCGAGCGCGAGCGAAACCTCGGAGCCGCTCGCCAGCAGGATCAACTCCGGCTTCTGGCCGGGCTGCGATTCCCAGAGGATGTATGCGCCCTTTTCCAGCTCCGAGGCCGGCGGAAATTGCGAGCGATCCAGCACCGGCAGCGCCTGGCGCGTGAGCAAGAGCGCCGTCGGGGCGTTTTTCTCCTTCAGCGCCGCCGCCCACGCCGCGGCGGTCTCCGTCGCATCCGCGGGGCGGATCAAGGTCAGCCCCGGAATCGCGCGCAGCGAGGCGGCGTGTTCGATCGGCTGGTGGGTCGGGCCGTCCTCGCCGACGTAGAAGCTGTCGTGCGTGAAGACGTAAATCACCGGCAGTTTCATCAGCGCCGCGAGGCGGATCGAGGGCCGGCAATAGTCGGCGAAGACGCAGAAGGTCGCGCCGAACACCCGGAATCCGCCGTGAAGCGCGATGCCGTTCATCGCGGCGGCCATGCCGTGCTCGCGAATGCCGAAATGGAAGTTGCGCCCGGCGTAGTTGTGCGGGGCGACGCTGCCCAAACCTTTGAGATAGGTGTTCGTACTGGGCGCGAGGTCGGCCGAACCGCCGACGAGGAACGGCACGGCTTTCGCCAGCCCCTGGAGCGTCTGGCCGGAGGCGCTGCGCGTGGCAACCGGCTTCGCGGGGTCGAAGGTCGGCAGCGCCGTCTCGAGGTTTTCGGGCAGCGCGCCCGACATCGCCGCATCCCAGGCGGCGGCCAGATCGGGATGCGCCTCGCGGTAGCGGGCGAAGAGCGCCTGCCATTGCGCGCGGCGCTCGGCGTTTTCCTTCGCGCGGGCGGCGAAGGCGGCGCGCGCCTCGTCGCTCACATAAAAATCCTGATCCGCGGGCAGGCCCAGCGCGGCCTTGGCCGCGCGGATTTCCTCGGCGCCGAGCGGGGCGCCGTGCGCCTCGGCGGTGTCGTGCGCCGTGGGCGCGCCGTGGGCGATGTGCGTGCGCGCGATGATCAGCGTGGGGCGCGCGGTCTCGGCCTCGGCCGCGGCGATGGCCCGCTCGATTTCGTCGAAATTGTGGCCGTCAATCTCAAGCACGTTCCAGCGGTAGCCCTCGAACCGTTTGCGGACGTCGTCGCTGTAGGCGAGGTCGGTGGCGCCTTCGATCGTGATGCGGTTGCAATCGTAAAAAACCGTGAGTTTGTGGAGGCCGAGGTGGCCCGCCAGCGAGAAGGCCTCGTGCGAGACGCCCTCCATCAGGTCGCCGTCGCCGGCGATGGCGAAGGTGCGGTGGTTGACGATGGGGAAACCTTCGCGATTGAAGCGCGCGGCGAGCATCGCCTCGGCGAGCGCCATGCCGACGGCGTTGCCGCAGCCCTGGCCGAGCGGGCCGGTGGTGGTTTCGACGCCGGGGGTCTCGCCGTGTTCCGGGTGGCCGGGCGTGCGGCTGCCGACCTGCCGGAAGCGTTTCAACTCCTCCATCGGCAGGTCGTAGCCCGCCAGGTGGAGCAGGCTGTAAATCAGCATGGAGCCGTGTCCGGCGGAGAGGACGAACCGGTCGCGGTCGGGCCAGGCGGGATCGGCGGGATCGTATTTGAGGTGTTTCAGAAACAGCGTGACGGCGTAATCGGCGGCGCCCATCGGCATGCCGGGATGGCCCGATTTGGCCTTCTCGACGCCGTCCATGGCCAGTCCGCGGACGATATTGGCGATATGCTGAAGATTCATGTTTGCTCCCCACGGCGCGCCGATGGATCGGAGGGCGCGCGTATTGGCCCCGCCGTGTATCAAACCCCTGCGGCAGGGTCAAGCTTGCGCGACGACCGCGCCGTAGGGCAGTCCGGGGATCGGCCGATGCCGCGGCGCGCGAAAACCGACTGCCGCGAGCAGCTCGACGACCCGCGCCGCCTCGAACACGCCCGCCGCCGGGTTGAACAACATCATATTCAGCGAGAACAGCGTCGCGAACACGGGCCGCGCGCGCCCCGCTTCCAGCATCAGGTCAATCACGACGAGCGGCCCGCCGGGTCGCAGCGCGGCGCGCAGTTTGGCGAAAAGAGCGGAGGCCGACGCTTCCGTCTCCTGATGCAGCGCGCCGCAGAAGAGCGCGGCGTCGGCGCTCGGCAATGCATCGCGGCGGTAGTCGCCCGGATGAAACGCGATGCGCTCCGCCGCGGGGGAGCCGCGCGTCAGCTCGCGGGCGACCTCCAGCACCGGCGGCAGATCGAATTGAATCACCCGCGCATCCGGGCGCCGCTCGGCCCATTGTCGGCTGAATGTGCCCGGCCCGCTGCCGACATCGAGCAAGGTCGCGCCGTGGGGCGCTTCGATCGCCGGAAGGAAGGCGTCGGCCAGCGCGGTCGCGCGGCTGTGCATGCCGAGGACGAAACGGCGGGTGCGGTCGGGGTCGCCGCCGAGGTGGGCGGCGGGCGGCACGGCGGGCGCGCCGCGGCGGACGCTCTCGGCCAGCGCGCCCCAAACGGGGTAGAGATCGCGGTTGAAACGAAGCGCCTCCAGGAGAGAGGTCGGACTATCGGCGCGCAGAAACGACGCGGCGTCGGGCGCGATGGCAAACGCGCCGCCGCGCTCCTCCAGCAGGCCCAGGCCGCACAGCGCGTGCAACAACTCCGCCGTCTGCCGCGGAGCGGAGCCGAGGCGGCGCGCCAGGTCTTCCGCGGAGGCGGGCGATTCGGTCAGCCGCTCGAAAATGCCCAGCTCCACGCCCGCGGAGAGCGCCGCCGAGCGCCAGTAGCCCGTGGCCAAATCCATCAACTGCGGCATTGTCCAGGCCATGCGAATCCTTTCAACCGGACGGCGCGCCGCGTCCGGTATAGAGGCGGTGGATCATCAAGTCCGCGATCGGCTGCGGCAGGAGCAGGCTCGAGCGGTACAACGAACGGCCGAGGATATCCGGCTGCGCGGGATTGATCTCAACGAGCTCGGAATCAATCCGAACGAGGCGATCGCTGACGCGCACGCGGTGGGCGATGCGCCGGTCGTCGCGATCGCGCGTCTTCGCGGTCAACAGGTCATACACCGTCCACGAATCCGCGAACAGCGCCGCCGGCAGCGTGGGCCGTTCCAGCGGGCGGTCATCCAGCAGTTGGAGCGCCGCCACGCCATCCTCCGTATCGGTCAGCAACCGCGCCTGCGGCCACGGTGAAATGATTTCGCGCGTCAGAGCGTACAATTTGAAGCTCCGGTCGGGCAGCGCCGGATGGCGGAACTCCTCCGGCGCGGGCAGTTCGATTTTCCAGCGGGCCGCCGCCGTACGCGCCGGCGTCAGATAGGGCACGCCCTCGGCAATGCTGATATTGGGATCGGCGGCCAGGCTGATCGCCGGCGAACCGCGCGGACTGAGCAATTTCCAAAGCTCCTGCGCGGCGGGGCCTTCGCTGCGCGACGCCATATTCCAACCCGGGCCCAGCCGCAATCCGCGCGCGGGCGGCGCGCCGGACGGCGGCGCGGATGGGCGATCGGGCGCTCGGCGGATGGGCGATCGCTCGCGGGGCGCATCCCCGCCTTTCATCAACATCAACTGTCGGGCGTAACGAACCAAACCGTAGGCTTGTTCGACATATTTTTTGCCGACAGGGTCTTCGGGATGCGCCCTTGCGTAGGCCTCGAAGCGCTCAGTGGCGGTCTGCGCCAGCCGTTCGATGCGCGGCAGCGCGGCGGCATTCCGATCTTTTTCGTACTGCTTGAACAGCGCCAGCGCCTCATTGAACGCGCGACCGCCGGCGACGAAATCGGGGTGCTGTCGCGACCGCGGCTCGTTGGGGCGCGGCGACTCCGGCGCATCCTCCGGCGGCGTCGGCGCCATTTCAAAGCGCAACGGTTCGGCGCGGGGCGCCGATGAGGATGGCGAGGTTCGAGGTCCCGTCGGCGCCGCGCCGTTCGTCTCCCGCAATAGCGCTCCTTCCGCGTTTCGCCGCCCGACACGGCGATAGCCATCGGCGTCCGTCCCGCCGTTTTCCGACGAGGGAGTCTCCGGCGGAGCGGCCGCCTGAAACTGCGGGCGCAGCGCATACCAGTACACCGCGGCGGCCGCCGAAAGCGCGAACAAAAGCCCCAGCGACAACCCCGATTTCGAGCGCCGCCGTCGGCGCAAGCGGGACAGCTCTCGATGCAGTTGCGGTGAGACTACGACGCGCTGCCGCGCGGCGGCCGCCGGCAGACCGGAACGATCGAAGACCGGCGGCGGCGCGGCCGGTTTCAGCGGCGCGGTCTCCGCGGGCGAAACGGAGGCGGAACGCGCTTCGCACCGGATCGTGGCGGCGCCAGGCGCCGGAGGCGCGGCGGAGGGCGGCCGGCCTTCCAGCGCCGAATCCAAATCCGCAAGCGCCGCCGCCCAGGAATTCGGACGACGAGCAGGGTCTTTGACCGTGAAGTTTTCCAACAACCGCACACACGCCTCGGAGATCTGTGGACGAAGTTTGCGGGGATCGTCCAGAAAACCGGTCGCGTGCCGATTCAGCGCCTCCGCGTCCGAACTGTCGCCGAAGGGCGTCGTTCCCGTCAGCAAATGATAGAGCAGCATGCCGAGGGCATAGATATCGGCCCGGAAATCCACGGCCGCGTTGGGCAGCCCCTGTTCGGGCGCGGCGTAATGCGGGGCGCGATGCCGGCAGGCGCCTTTTTCCGGCGCGGAGGCCACGATGCTGCGGACCAGACGGCCCAGCCCGAGATCGGCGACGCGCACAACGTCCTGCCGATCAATCAGCACATTCCCCGGCGAGAGATGCCCGTGAAAAAGCCCCGCCTCGTCCCACGCGAAGGCCAGCGCCGCCGCCACGCCCCGCGCGACGGTCAGCGCGTCGCTTTCGGAAAGCGGGCCGCGGCGTTCGATCAGATCGCGCAGCGAATCGGCCTCGATGAACTCCGCGACATAAAACGGATGACCTTGTTTGACGCCG
>CALGXT010000150.1 GCA_937935255.1 uncultured bacterium
CAAAGACCGGCTGGAAGTCGCGCGCGAGTTCAACACCCACCGCGACATCCCGGTGTTCCTGATCAGCCTCAAGGCCGGCGGCACCGGCTTGAACCTCACCGGCGCGGATATGGTGATCCACTACGACCCGTGGTGGAATCCGGCGGTGGAAGACCAGGCGACCGACCGCGCGCACCGCATCGGGCAGCAGCGGACGGTCTATGCGATGAAACTGATCGCCCGCGGCACGATCGAGGAGAAGGTGCTTGCCCTGCAGGAGCGCAAGCAGCGCGTCATTGACGCCACCATCCTCTCCGACGAAGAGGTAATGGGCAAGATGAACTGGGATGACATCAAGCAGTTGCTGGACCTGTGAGTCCCCATTCGTTCTTCGTTCAGGTTCCATTTCCCGCCGTTGGAAATGAGCGCCATGCCACAACTTCTCCGTCCCCATCGCCGGTCCCCATCGCCCGACCCATCGCCCTCGCCCGCCTCGCCGATCCCTGCCGGGCGAACGATCGGAAGGTTCTGCGCTTGTCCAAGCGCTCCCGACGTTTATAGTTGCGCCACGGGGCGGGAGGCGGCCATGGGTCGCATGATCGCGGACGGCTCTATGAAAAACGCAAATTTTATGAAAGCGGAGCGCGTGAAAACCCGCGTTTCCGCGCTCATCTGCGCAATTCGAGGTCCAGAAAACGCCCAAACCAAGCCCCCTGGCGGGGCCGCAACCGTGAGGACATCATGACGACCATAGTGACATTAGCGCCGCTGATCTGCCTTCTGGCCGTCGCGCCGGCGATTGCGGCGGCACAGAACGCGAAGGTGTTCAATTCGGAGCGAGACCTCCTGTCGCTGCACTACGATCACGCGCCCGATAAAGACGACGGCCATTCCGCCGCGGCCGACCGCACCCTGCTCGAGTCCCTCTTCGGCGGAGCGTGGATTCCCCGTCATGTTTTGCCCGTCTCCGGGGCCTACGGCAGGAACAAACGCGCGTTCAACCGCAAGTCCGACGCCGTCATGGACGCGGTCTGGAACGACCGAGGCGGCTGGGTCGCCGCGGACCGCGACTGGGACGCCGCCGTTCAGACCATTTACACGCGTTGGCTCGAGACGCTGACGGCCGGCGGTTATGTTTTCGTCAAGGAGGGCGGGCAGTCGGATATTACCGCCGCGGTGGTTCGACGGCTGAGGCGGGAGCATCCCGAGATTGACACGCGCGCGCGCATCCAGGTGGTCCAGCACAGCGATTGGAACGAGAACCAGACGACGCCCGAGGCGCTGGAATACGTGAAGAGCAACACGCGCTACGTCCGCATCGCCGATGCCAACCGATACCTGAACGTCAAGGGCGGAAATGCGGCCTTCGAAAAAGCCGCGACCGGCCATCCGATCTTCGGCCCCGGCTGGCGGGCCGCGTTCGAATACTACCCGCCGGGCGAGCGGCTCGACTTTTCCGATACGGGCGAGCTTCTGCACATCCTCGGTCTCGGAGAAATCGGAATCCGGAGTTTCATGGAACGCTATTTGCTCACGGCGGAAAAAGGCGCGCCCGACAAGCCGAATTCCGGCGCCGGCGAATAGCCGCCGTCCCTCCGCAACGCCGGCAGGAAGAATCGAATGACCGCCCAACGCTACGATGTCGCGGCCTACATCTGGCCTTCCTACCACCATGAACGCCGGGCGGAACATTTCTGGCCGGAAAAAGACGGCGAGTGGTACACGGTGCGGCGGGGAACGCCGCGCTTCCCCGGTCATGACATGCCTCGAATCCCGCTTCTGGGCTTCCAGGACGAAGCCGATCCCAAGGTCATGCGCCAGCACGTCGAACTGGCCCTGGCGCACGGCGTCAATGTGTTTATCATGGACTGGTATTGGTACGAAAACGCGCCGTGCTTCGAGCGACAGCTCAACGAGGGACTCCTTCCCGCGCTGGAGGGAACGAAAGCCAAGTTCTTCCTGATGTGGGCCAACCATGATGTGGATACGCTCTGGGACATGCATGTGGACACGGATTGGTCGAAACCCCGCGAGACGCTCTGGAGCGGCCAAGTCTCGCGCGCGGAACTCGAGCCGATGTTCGACCGGATTCTCGGCCGGTATTTCTCGCTCAAAAGCTACTATCGGATCGGCGGCAAACCGGTCTTCTCGATTTTCGACTATCCCAACCTGATCGGCGGACTCGGGAGCGTTGAAGCGACGGCGGACGCGTTCGCCTGGATGCGGGGGCGTTGCGTCGAACGCGGACTGCCCGGCCTGCATATTCAGGCCATCGCCCGAACGGGGGCCGGCGTCGAAGCCGGCGCCCGGCGCGCGCCCGTCGGCGATGCCGCCGCGATCCGCGCGCTCGGGTTCGATAGCGCCACCTCCTACCAATACTGCATGGACGCCGGCCAAACCGGAGACTATGTCGCGTGGGCTCAACAGGCCATGCGGCGCTGGCCGATCTACGAAGAGCTTTATGGAATCTTTTTTCCGCATGTCTCGATCGGATGGGACAACACGCAGCGAAACCCGTCTTTCAAACAGGAAAGCGTGGTGGTCAATTCCACGCCGGACGCCTTCGAGGCTTGCCTTTGGAAAGCGAAGTTCTGGCTCGATGCGCGCCCGTATCCGGCGCCTTTGGCGACCATCAATAGTTGGAACGAGTGGACCGAGGGAAGCTACTTGCTGCCCGACATGCGCTGGGGATATCGCTACCTTCGGGCGGTCCGAAATGTTTTTGGCGCCCTCTGAAACCGTAGGGTTGTACACGTTTCCAATCCCTGGAAAAAATCCCCAAAAATTTTCCAAGCATTGGAAATCAATGGTTTACAGCACTCTTTCTGTCCCCGCCGCTATTTCTCTGTCCCCATTCGGCGAACGCGCCGCTATTTCTCTGTCCCCATACGGCGGTTGATCTGCTATTGGATGAGGCATGAAATTGCGGTGGCGGCGAAAGAAAGAGGTCTGGCGGCTGACCTGGCCCGCGCGCGCCACCGTCGCGATCGCCGCGCTTCTTCTTTTGCGGCTCGCGGCGCCCCTGCCTTATATCGGCTTGACCTCGGTCCGCCCGCTTCCAGAACCGGATTTCTTCGTCGTTGAAGGCTGGTTGAACGACAACGATCTGGCGGGAGCGCTCGAAGCGGTGAACGCCCGCCCTCAAACGCCCGTTTTCGTCACCGGCGGTCCGCTGGAGCTGGGCAGCGTGTTTCGAGAGTATGGCGATTACGCCCGACTCACGGCGGCGCGGCTCCGAGCCGCGGGGATGCCACCGGACCGTGTAATCGCCGCGCCGGCCCCTCCGACGCGCAAGGATCGCACCTACACGGCGGCGATCGCGCTCTCCGCGTATCTGCGCGAACGCGGGCGGCCCGGCGCACGGCTGAATCTCATTACCCGCGGCGTCCACGCCCGGCGCAGCGCGTTGCTCTATCGGAAGGCGCTGGGGCGCGAGTTCGAGGTCGGCGTCAAAGTCCTGCCCGACGAATTCGACGCCGGCAACTGGTGGAAAGGCAGCCAGGGATTTCGTGCGGTCGCTTACGAATGGCTGGCGTGGTGCTATACCCAAATCTTCCTTCGGCTGGCGCCTGAGGGACATCCCTGATGAAACCGGAACCATCGCATCGCGCCGCTTCGCACGCCTGTTCGGTCTGCGGCTGCGTCTACGACGCGCGCCGCGGCGACCCCGCCGCCGGCGTGCCGCCGGGCGTCCCGTTCGAGCGTCTGCCGGCGGATTGGCGGTGCCCGCGTTGCGGCGCGCCGCGATCTCGATTTCAGGCCCGCGATTCCGTCGAGGCCGGGCCGCCGACCGATACGACATTCGACCCGCTCATCCCGGGCGTATGCCAATAAACCTCGCTGTTGTGGAACAGGCTCTCGGCCTCGATCGGCCCCCAGGAACCGGCTTCGTATTGGTAGAGCGGTCCGCCGCCCGCCCCGCCTTCCCAAGCGCGCAAGATGGGATCCATGATGGTCCAGGCGGCATCCACCTCGTCCGACCGGGTGAACAGCGTGGAATCTCCTCGAATGACATCCAATAACAACCGCTCGTAGGCTTCCGGCACCGCGCCGGACCAGGCCGCCGAGTAGGAGAAATCCATTTCGACATCTTCGACGCGGTATTGCATGCCGGGCCGCTTGGCGCAGAACCGCAAGGATATGCCTTCCCGCGGCTGGATGCGGAAGATGAGGCGGTTGGGCCGGGCATTGACGAACTCACACACATCGCCCTGGCACTCGACCGTTTCGAAGAGTTGCAGTGGCGGCACCTTGAATTTGACCGCGATCTCCGTCGCGCGCGCCGCGAGGCGCTTGCCGGTGCGGAGGTAGAAGGGCACGCCGGCCCAGCGCCAGTTATCCAGCTGCAGCCGCAGGGCCACATACGTCGGCGTGCGCGAATCCGGCGCAATACGTTCCTCCTCTCGATAGCCGGGGACGGGACGGCCCGCGACCGTGCCGGCGGTGTATTGGGCGCGAATCGCGACGGAGTCAATACAGCCCGGCGTCGGCATCTCAATGGAGCGCAACGCCTTTACCTTCTCGTTGCGGATGGCTTCGGCGTCCAATTTGGAGGGGGGTTCCATGGCCACCAGACACAGCAATTGCAGCAGGTGGTTTTGCACCATATCCCGCAGCGCGCCCGCGGCGTCATAGTAGGCCCCGCGCCCGCTTTCCATGCCGACCGTCTCCGCGGCCGTGATCTGCACGTGATCCACGAATTGCCGATTGAAAACCGGCTCGAAGAGAATATTGGCGAATCGGAAGGACAGGATGTTTTGCGCCGTCTCTTTGCCGAGATAGTGGTCAATACGATAAATCTGGTTTTCGCTCAGGTGCTCCAGACAACGCTCGTTGAGCGCGCGCGCGCTCGCCAGGTCGCGGCCGAACGGTTTCTCGATCACCACACGGGTCCACGCCTTTTCCGAAGGGCGCCGAATCAGACCCGAGGACTTGAGCCGCTCGACCGCGCCCGCGAAGAGCTCCGGCTTGATCGAAAGATAGAAGAGCCGGTTGGCGGGAAACTTTCCCTGCTTGAGCCGCGCGCGATAGTCGGCGAACGCCGCGGCGTCCGTCTCGATATCGGCTTTGAAATAACCGACATGACCCAAAAAAGCCTCCAGTGAGGCCGTCTCGACGGGAATCCGGCTGAAACGCGGCAACGTCTCGCGCAGCCAGGCTCGAAAAGACTCATCGGTGTAATCGCGGCGCGCGAAGCCGATCACGGCGAATTGCTCCGGCAGCCAGCCGCCTCGGAAAAGCGCGTAGAGGGCGGGAATCAATTTGCGGTGGGTGAGGTCGCCGGTGGCGCCAAAAATGGTCAGCGTGAACGGCTCGCGAACGGGCGCAAGCGAGGCGCCCTGGGACGTCGGATTCATGCGGAAGCCCCCTCGCCGGCGCTTGGGCCGCGAACGCGCGCGAGTTCGGCGTCGAGACTGCGCCCGTGATATCGCAAATAGGTTTCGGTCTCCTCCCGACCGAGGAAACGGACCAAAATCCGCGGATCGGTTTCGAGGAGGTCCACCCAGATCAAACCATCCAGCACATCGCTGAATTTGGGGTCCACATTGAAGCCGAGCAGTTTGCCGCCGAGCTTGAGATACTGTTTCAAGAGCACCGGCACGCCTTTTCGGTCTTTTTCGATTTCCGCGATGAGCTCGCCGACTTCGTCGGCGTCTTTGACGGCTCGCCGAAAGATTTCGGGGTCCCAGCGGCGCGACACCGGACGCCGAGGATGGCGGGGCTTTACGTAGCGCGCCATATCCGTGCGGAAATTGTTCACCCGCAGGAACATCTCCATCATCTGGCGCGACATGGTGTTGTATTCGTTGTTGATGCTGACCGGCCCGAAAAGATGGCGGTATTTCGGCTCGCGCAGGATGATGCGCCCGATGCCTTTCCACAGGAGCAAGAGCGAAGCGTAATTCCGCTGGTATTCGGCGCGGATGAACGAGCGGCCGAGCTCCAGCGCGGGGCCCATGGAAGTCAAAAGCCGCCGCCGGTATCGGAAGAGCGTGCTGGTGTAGAGACCGCGTTTCCCATAGCGGGCGAGAATTTCATCGGTCTTGCCGATGCGATAGGCGCCCACCAGTTCATTCTTCTTTCGGCTCCAAAGAATCAGGTGCAGATAGTATTGATCGAAACGGTCCAGATCTATCTCCCGACCGGTGCCTTCGCCCACCGCTCGAAAGGTGATCTCGCGCAAGCGGCCGATCTCATGCAGCAGGCGCGGAATTTGACGGGCGTGGGCGGCATAGACGGCGAAATCGTCCGTTTCCAGAACCAGGGCCTCCGGCGGCAGCAGCAGGACGTCTTGCGCGATCGTTTCAGGAAAGAGCGCGGGGGCCACCGGCGTCCGATGCGCCGAGGTCTCGCGCGCGGCCCCGGCCGGCGACTCGCTATCGGCGGGACGCCCCCGAAGGATGTAGGTCCGCAGTTGCAGATAATCCATCATCTCACGGTCGCCCTCGAACGCCGCGAGCCGGGCGAACGGCACCACCGATCCGATCCGAAAGCGCAAGCGCGCGCCCCGCTTGTTGCACATCTCCCGCGGCAACATCGCGGTGCGCAGGCGGGGATGGAGCAGACCCATCATCTGAAAGAGCGCGCTATTGCGGCCCTCCACAAAGATCGGCAGCACCGCGGCGCAGCTCTGGCGGATCAGACGCGCGATCGTCGGACTCCACTGCGGATCCACCACGGCGCGGCGGTATAAATCCAAATGGGATACCTCGCCGGAAGGAAACACCAGCAGCGCATGCCCCTCTTTCATCCAGCGAATCGCGGCTTTCATCGCCCCGATATTCTGCACGCTCGCCTCCCGTCCGCCGAAAGGATTGACGAAGATGGAGTACTCCTTCATCTCCGGCATCCGCTGCAACAGACGGTTCGCCAGGAGCTTCAGATCGGGACGCGCCTTTCTCAAGGCATGCAGGAGGATCAACCCTTCGATCCCGCCGAAGGGATGGTTGGCGACCACCATGAGCGGGCCTTCCCGGGGAATTTTGGTCAGATCGGAAGGCGACAGGTCCGCCGTGACCTCCATGGCCCGCATGGAAGCGTCCAAAAAATCCTCGCCGGGCAGGCGTCGGGAGGCGATTTCATAGAAACGGTTGATTTGGGTGAGGAAGAACAGCCGCTCCACGGAAGGCCGGATCCACCGAAATAAATTGCGACGCAGGGGATCCCGGAAGGGAACCCGCAACGAGAAGATGTGGTCTTGCTTTTCCTGGCTCGCCACAATCGCCGCCCCGCCATCAACTTCGGTTCCGAGTATAGCGAAGACCCGCGCTTCTGTCGCGAAAAACCTTGGCCCCTGAAATCCGAGTCACGTGGCTTCCTCGCCCCGGGCCATGACCACCTTGCCCGTGCGCACCAGTTCGATGATCCGGTACGGCGTCAACAAGCGAATCAGCGCGTCAATTTTGTCGGAGTTCCCCGTCGCCATCACCACCATGGAGCGGGCGGTGAGGTCCACGGTTTTCGCGCCGAAGTGATCCGCGATTTGCAGGGCCGACGTGCGCTCCCCCTCCCCGGCCGCCACCTTGATCAACGCGAGTTCCTTGACCACGGCGTCCTCGCCGGTGTGATCCACGCAGCGCAGCACATCCACGAGCTTGCCCAATTGGCGCATGACCTGATCGAGCCCTTCCGCGCTGCCTTTCGCGGTGATCGTCATGCGCGAAAAACGGCCGTCCACCGAGGGCGAGACGACGAGCGAGTCAATATTGTAACCCCGCCGCGCGAATACCTGCGCGATGCGGGCCAGAACCCCGGGACGATTGGCCACATACACGCTGAGATTGTGCGCGGGCTGTGCTTCCAAAGTTTCAACGCCGTTCATGTTGCCACTCCTCTAAAAAGATGCCTTTTGATTCGTTCGAACCCGCCGGGCGAACCGCCGTCAGGTGGACCCGGTGGGCTTTTCCATTCGATACCGCGGCTTTTCGATGATCATGTCTTCCAGCGCCCGGCCCGCCGGGATCATGGGAAACACATTATCCGTTTTTTCCACCTCGGCATTGACGAGGCAGGGACCGTCGTTGTAATCGAGCGCTCGGCGCAGTATCTTGCGCGTATCCGCGGCGCGGCGCAAATTGAAGGCCTTCACTCCGGGATAGCACTCCGCCAGCCGCGCGAAATCCGGATTCCCTTCCAGGTCCACGCCGGAATGGCGAGCGTCATAAAACAGCTCCTGCCACTGGCGGACCATGCCGAGGTAGTGATTGTTCAGAACCAGAATCTTGATCGGAAGCTTGTGCAAGGCCGCGGTCGCGAGTTCCGCCATCGTCATCTGAAACCCGCCGTCGCCCACGATCGCCGCCACCAGCTCGTTCGGGCGGCCGAACTGCGCCCCGATGGCCGCCGGCAAGCCGAAACCCATGGTCCCTGCGCCGCCGGAGGTGATGAAAGAGTCCGGACGGTCCGAAAGGTAGAATTGCGCCGCCCACATCTGGTGCTGACCGACGTCGGTCGTCACGATCGCGCGCCCTTCGGTCATCCGATAAAACTCCCGGATGACGTGTTGCATTTTCAATCCGCCGCGTTTTTTATAGTGCAACGGATATCGGCGTTTGTATTCCTCGAGATGCTTCAGCCATTCGTCGGTGTTCAGGCGCCCGACATGTTTGACCAGCTCACGCAGCACCGCCCGCGCGTCCCCCACGCAATGGTGATGGCAACGAATCATCTTCCCGATTTCCGCCGGATCAATGTCAATGTGAATGCGCACCGCGTCCCGACAAAAACGGGGCGCCTGACCGATGATCCGATCGTCGTAGCGGGAACCGATGGACATGATCAGATCGCATTCGACCACGGCCTTGTTGGCATAGGCGGTGCCGTGCATGCCCATCCAACCGAGCGAGAGCGGATGCGTCTCCGGGAATATGCCTTTGCCCAACAAGGTCGTCGTCACCGGCGCATTGAGCCGCTCCGCCAGTTGCCGCACTTCGGCCGCCGCGCCCGAAATGACCGCGCCGTGTCCGACCAATAGGACCGGCCGGCGCGACTTGTTGAGGGCTTCGGCAATCTGAAGAATCGCCTCCTTGTCCGGCGCCTGATCGTGCGGGCGGTAACCCGGCAAGTCCATTTCCGCATGCAAATCCGCGGTGCAGGGCCCCGCCGTGACATCCTTCGGCAAATCAATCAGCACCGGCCCCGGACGACCCGTGTTCGATATATAAAAGGCCTCCCGCACCACGCGCGGGATGTCGTTGGTCTCTTTCACCAGATAACTGTGCTTCACGATCGGCATCGTGATGCCGAAAATATCCGCCTCCTGAAAGGCATCCTTGCCGATCATCGGGCGGATCGCCTGGCCAGTGAGCACGACCATCGGCACCGAATCCATCGAGGCCGTCAAAATGCCCGTGATCGTGTTCGTAGCGCCCGGACCGCTGGTCACCAGCACCACCCCCGGCTTTCGCGTCGCGCGCGCATACCCATCCGCCATGTGCGCCGCGCCCTGTTCGTGCCGCACCAAAATCAGTTTGATCTTGGTGCGAGTAGTGACCAAGGCATCGAATATAGGTATGGCAGCGCCTCCAGAATAGCCAAAGATATATTCGACGCCCTCATTTTCCAAACATCGAACTAGAGCTTGAGCACCATCAAGGCTTTTTTCACCGTTCATAAGAAGCTCCGATTTATTGAACCGCTTTTTTATGACGTATAATTTTGTTTCTAGCTCTAAAACTTCTAAATCTTACGCTATAATTGGCTACTTTGCAACTTATATTCTGACTAAATTCTGCAACTCATGTTTACAAGACGTAAAATGACTTTATGTAATTTTGCAATCTATTTTTATGCGGTCTAAATATGCAATTTGAATCGTCAGGAATTCATTTATATAAAAATAGCGCTCTAAAGACCTGAAATTGATTTATGCGCCTTTCATGCTTGTAAACATGGCCATCATGTGCGAGCGCGCTCTCGCCTCGGGATCGCCCGCGCAGGAAGATGAAAGAAAGGCAGGCCGACCACCGTGCAGCGACAGCGGGCCCGCCGCCTGATGAACGTGACTGCGGCGCGCGTTGCGCCCCGTCAATCCAGCGTGATCGTCTCGCCGTCCGGCTTCACGATCTCCGGCGACGCGCCGATGGGATTGATCTTCAGCTCGTGGCCGGGCGGCAAGCGGATGGAACCGGGCTTGAGGTACGGTGCGATATCCGCCTCCGTGACCTCCGCGCCTTCGTCCTTATTGTTTTCCATCGCCCACTGCTCCTTCGCGGAGTCCACGATGCGCAGCGCGTTGATGAGCGCGGCTTCCTGGGCGTGGCCGCGCGCGGAGACGAACGATGGAATCGAGATGCCGGCGATCATCGCCAGGGGCATAGCCATGGCGGAGAGCGCCGCTTCCTTGCCGCCCATGGGGCCGACCGACTGCCACAGAATGCCATTGGGCTTCATCACGCGAACCGAAGCCGAGGCGCCTTGTGGAATCCATTCCCAGATGCGCTCCAGGAGCGCGGCAGGCATGCCCCCGTTCGCCTCGCGCATCTGATCGAACTGCGCCTTCTGCAAGCGGCGCAGCGTTTCCGCGAATCGCGTCCCCGCAAAGACAATTCCGTTGTTCTGTTCCGGCAGCGGTGAAAACAATCTTTGGAATTCCGGCTTCGTCTTCAATCCCGCGCCGCCCCGCAGCGCGGTCAGCGCGGATCGAATGGCGTCGGGATGCGATGCGAAGAAAAACACGCCGTCCGCCTGGCCGAACGCCGGCTGGAAAGGAATGGGCGCATCCGGTCCCGCTCCCGATCCCACCCGCACCAGACAGCCTTCGATAGTTTCTTTCCGGGTTTGCGGCGATTCATCCGCCATTCGGGCGAGCCAATCCAAAATCGTCGTGTCCTTGACCCTGACCGCGATCAAAAGCGCCGGGCTTGGAATTTCCAGCCCCTCCTCGCCCATCGGCAGCCGCGTCGTTTGTTGTGGAGACAGTGTGACGGCCAGCGCCAACTCGCCCGATAACGACGCAAACATGGCATCCACATCCGCGCCGGGACCCGACTTCATTTCCGCCAGGGCATTCCGCATGTTTTTGTGGGCCTCATCGCCCCCGATCGCCTGCACGGCGCGCTGGACAAAGGCCCAGAAATCGTCCGGACGGAAATCCATGACCATCGCCATCTCGGCGTCCGATGGAATCGCGTTGAGAATGCCGAGCGAGCGCGGCGTTCCGCCCATCATGCGCCAGAAGCGCGGCGCTTCGGCGGCGGGTCGGCGAACGGCAAACTGTTTCACCAGATAAAAACCGTCGCCGCGCGGAACCGAACTCATCCCGAAACCCAACAGGTCGTGGAGACCTTCCGCGCGCAAAAATTGATCCACGCGCTGGAGGATCGCCGGCGCAGCCTCGAAATCATCGTCCTCCTCGGCCAGCGTCCGCAGCATCTCATCGGCTTTGCCGACCAGATTGGCCATCGCGCTTTCCAGCTCGACATAGAGGAAGAAATCGCCGCCCGCGTCCAACTCCGCGGCCGCCATCTGAAAAAGCTGTTTCGACCGCTCCGGGGACACATCGGCGGTCGCCGGCAAAATCGCGCCGAAAAACGTAAATACGAGGGCCATCACTTGAGAGCGTAGAAACTTTGATCTCATGACCTTATCCTGTTCTGCCCTGATTTCGGGCCCGCTTTAGCATAGACGGTCCACACCGGCGCGGATCAAAATCGTCCGCCTCGGCCACCGCATCGCACTTTCACCCCGCCCGAATCCAATGTCGAGACATAAATTTCCGGGCCGACGGCGCAGAGGGGCAAGGTACGGGCAATATTGATTTGGGGACAGAGACCGCCGCGCGGCCCGGGATTGCACCGCGGTGGAAGGCAAACTTCGCATTCTCTGTCCCCGTATCCTTGTCCCCGTATTCTCCGGCGCGGCGGGCCGCGCCCTACCATTTTCTCCGCGTCCTCTGCGTCTCCTTGGTGAATCCTTCCTGACCTCCGACCTCCGCGGCTCGAACAAGGCCGAGACCCCGGGCGGGATCTGCCCCTTTGTTCAATCGAATCGCTCGCCGACCGCCGGACGGTAGCCGGCGCAAAAGGCGGCGCCGCTCATTGGACGCCGTCCGGCGGGATGGACTTCTTTCAACCGCAAGGCGCCCTCCCCGGTCCCCACCAGAGGCCCGGCGGCGCCGACCGCCAGTATCTCGCCTGGCGCGCCGTTGGCCTCTTCCACCGCCGCCCGAAGCGCCGCGATCGTGAGGTTGTGACGCGGCCAAAGAAAATATGCGCCCGGCCAGGGCTGAAATCCGCGGAGGCGATTCAGGATTTCGCGGGCCGGACGACTCCACTGAATCCGGCCATCTTCCTTGGTTAGTTTCGGCGCGAAAGTCGCGAGCGACTCGTCTTGCGGCGTCCGAGGCGCCTTTCCGTCGGCGATCAGCGTCAGCGCCCGCTCCAGCAATCGCGCGCCCAATTCGGCGAGCCGCGGCGTAAGCGTGATCGCCGTATCTTCCGGCGCGATCGGCATGCGCTCGGCGAGGATGATGTCGCCCGCGTCCATGCGCTCGGTCATATACACAATACTGACGCCGGTCTCCGTCTCGCCGTTCGCCAGCGTCCACTGGATCGGCGCCGCGCCGCGATAGCGCGGCAACAGCGAAGGATGAATGTTGACCGCGCCCAAGGGCGGGACCGCCAGCAGCGCGCGCGGCAAAAATTGCCCGTAGGCCGCGACCACAATAACGTCGGGCCGCAGCGCCGCCAGCTCCGCCACAACCGCGGGATCGCGAATGCGCTCCGGCGTCAGCAGCGGCGCGCCCGCCGCTTTCGCGACCTGCCCCGCCGGGCAGAGTTCCGGATGCCGACCGCGTCCGCGCGGTCGTTCTGGCTGCGTGACCACGCCGACCAATTCGCCGCAAGCGCCTCCGGCCAACCGCCGCAACGCCGGACACGCCACTTCGCCCGAACCCAGGAACAAAATCCGCATACCCCGCATTCCTACACCGTACCCTTCGTTCTGAAAAGCGGGATCGCCGGAATCCGAAGCCGCGCGCCCCGGTTCGAGGTCTTGGCGCGACGCCTACGAAATCGTCGCCCGCGCGCGCGAAACCTTGCGTATGTAAGAAATGCGGCCGATCGGCCATGGCGAATTTACTCCGCGCCCGAAAACAGCCCTGAGCAAGAATCGGAAAAAGTTGCAACGGAACGCGGGTTGGAGGAACATTTCGACAAAAGAGTGCGGCAAGAAAGGAGCGGTGAATATGCGACAGAACGCGGGTCGGCGAAATCGGGTCGCGCGCTGGACGGCGGCGATGCTGCTGCTGGCGGCGGGCTGCGGCATCACTACGCGCAACGCGCAAATTCGGGAATGGATCGGGCGGCCCGAATCCGCCCTGGTCGCCGCCTGGGGCCCGCCCCAAACGGTGACGACCGACCGCAAAGGTCAACGCCTGTTGATCTACGAATGGGAAACCGACGAGTGGGTGGACGAGCCGGGGAAAATGTGGACCGACTCGAACGGCGTGACCCGCTGGACGCCGCCGCAACGTCGGCAAGTGACTACCCGCGAGGTGCGGCGCTTCGTCGTGGACCCGAACGGCAAGATCATTGATGGCGCCTGGCGATTCTACTGACATCGGCCGAACGAGCGCGCCGCTGTGCTGTTTTCGCTGCGATTCGGATGAACGAAGCGCGTCGGGCTGGCTGCTGGCATCGCCTTCGTCGCACGCCGAGATTTTCCTCGCCCGCTCCCTCCACGACGTGGAACAGGCGCTCCAGACAATGGATCGCGCCGCCACGGAAAACCGCTTTGCCGCCGTCTTCCTGGCCTATGAGTCCTCGCCCGCGTTCGATCCCGCGATGCGCGCGCGCCCTCCGGCGGACGGCCCGCTCGCCGGCTGTATCGTTTTCGATGAACCTCCGGTTTTCCGGGAACGACTGACGAACGGTGACGGCGCGCCCCTCTTGATCCCGCGCGGAGCATGGACGCCCGATATTGACGCCGCCGCGCACGCGAAGGCCGTGGACGCGATCCGCGCGCGCATCGCCGCCGGCGACACCTATCAAGTCAATTACACGTTTCGACTTCGGACGCCCGCGCCCGAAGACCCCTGGCGTTGGTTTCTCTCCCGTTGGCGCGCCCAGCCGGTTCCGTGGGCCGCCTGGCTGCGGATGGGCGGCCTGACGATCGCCTCCCTTTCCCCGGAGCTCTTCTTCGCGGTGGACGGGAACGAAATTCGCTGCCGCCCCATGAAAGGCACCGCGGCGCGCGGCCGTTGGCCGGCGGAAGATGAGGAACGACGCCGCGCGCTGGCGGCCTCGCCGAAAGACCGCGCGGAAAACGTGATGATCGTGGACATGGCGCGCAACGACCTCGGCCGCATCGCCCGGCCCGGCAGCGTTCGCGCCGTTTCGTTGTTCGATGTGGAGGCGTATCGCTCGGTCTTTCAAATGACCTCCACCGTGCGCGCGGAAACGACGGCGCCGCCGTCGGAAATTCTGCGCGCGCTGTTCCCCTGCGCCTCGATCACGGGCGCCCCGAAAATCGCCGCGATGAACATCATTGAGGAACTGGAGGCGTCGCCGCGCGGGGTTTACTGCGGAACCGTCGGCTTTATCGCCCCCGGCCGCCGATGGCGTTTCAACGTCGCGATTCGAACCCTCACCGTCCGCGGCGGCTTCGCGGAGTATGGCGTCGGCGGGGGCGTCGTCTGGGATTCCACGGCGAAATCCGAATTCGCCGAGGCGCACGCCAAAGCCCTCGCCGTGACCGATCCCGATCCCCCGTTCGAGCTGTTCGAAACGCTGCGCCGGCGAAACGGCCGCATCTTCCTCTGGCGCGAGCACCTGGATCGGCTCCGCGCCTCGGCCGCTTTTTTCGGTTTTCCGCCGCCGAATCCCGAAACTCTCCTGAGCGCGATCATGTCGGCGACGCCGCCCGCCGACGCGCGAATTCGACTCCGCTACTCGGACGAGGGCGTCGTCTCCGTAGATGTCGAACCGTTGCCGTCGCGAACGAAGCGGCCGGTCGTCCTGGCCTTGGACGACCGGCCGACCGACCGAACCTCGAAGTGGCTGTATCACAAGACGACGCGCCGCGAAACCTACGCCGCCGCCCGCGCCCGTCATCCGGAGGCCGACGACGTGTTGCTGTGGAACGAAGCCGGAGAACTCATGGAGACGACGATCGCCAATGTGTTTCTGCGCATGGACGGGCGCTGGTTCACACCTCCGATCGGCTCGGGCTTGCTCGCGGGCACGCTGCGCGCGCGGCTGCTGGCGCGCGGCTGGGCGCGCGAGCGGGTTCTGACGCTGGAGGACCTGCGCGCGGCGGACCGCATCGCCCTCGCCAATTCCGTCCGCGGCCTGCGCCCCGCCCGTCTTTGCGCGCCGATCGCCGATCCCATCCCCGCTCCGGACTCGCGCGCGCAGTGATCGCGGCCGCCGCTCCCGCGCGAGGAAATAACGTTTGGATCGCTTGACACGACGTCGGTATTATGCTTTACGTAGTACATCATGCAAAGTAGCGAACGCGAGGCGTGGGCGTCGCAGCTCCGCAAGGGGCTGGTGGAGCTCTGCGCGCTGCGTCTGCTGCGCCACGGCGAGAGCTACGGCTATGAGATCGTGCGCCGCCTGCGCGCGCTCGACGCGCTCGCGGTCGCCGAGAGCACGGTCTATCCCGCCCTCGCCCGCCTCCGTGCCGAGGGCCTCGTGCGCGTGCGCGACGCGCCCTCCCCGGAGGGACCGCCCCGCCGCTATTTCTCGCTGACCGCCCGCGGCCGCGCCCGCCTCGCCGAACGCAACGCCCTGTGGAACGCCGTCGCCGCCGATCTGGCTTCGCTCAACCGTCCCCTGCGCCCGGAGAAAAACCCATGAACCTGCCCGATCCTCTCGAACGCCGTCTGCTGGATTATCTCGACAAAGTCCGCCGCGCCCTCGCCGATCGTCCCGCCGCGCTGCGGGAGGCCATCGCCGCCGACCTGGAGCGCCAAATCCGCGACGCCGTCGCCGAGCGCGCCGAAGATCGCGCGCCGAACGAGGGCGATCTCGACGCCGTTCTTGAAAACATGGATCCCGCCGAGGCGTTCGCCGCGCCCCTCGACGAAACCGCCGCCGCGCCCGCGCGCCGCTTCTCCAACCGCTGGTTCTTCGTCGCCCTGGCGTTTCTGCTCGTGAACGCGTGGGGCGTATGGCGATGGACTTCCCGCTCCGGCGCGACCGGCGCGGTCTGGGCGCGCGAATTCGCGCCGGGCAACGACGCGACCGTTGAGGGCGCAGCGCCGCTGCGCTGGCGCTTCAGCGCGCCGATGGTCGCGGCGGAAGAGGTCGGCCGCGCCCCCGCCGAACCTCCGGCGCGTCTGAATCCGCCGGTCGCCGGCCGCTTCGTCTGGCGCTCCGAACGCGAGTTGGTTTTCACGCCCGACGATTCCTGGCCCCTGTGCCGCGAATTCGACGCGCAGCTGGATGACGCGCTCGCCGACCGGCGCGGGCGACCCGTCGGCGGCGAACGCGCTTTTCGCTTTACGACGCCCCCGCTCCAATTTCTCCGCGCGGAGCAGGCCGGCGCGGGCGACGGGGCGGTCACCCTGCGCTTGATCTTCAACGCGGCGCCCAACGTCGGCGCGCTCGCGCGCTATCTGACGATTCGCCGCGCAGGTCGCCCCGAAGCGCTGCCGTTCCGATTGCTCGGCGGCGCCGTTTCTCGGGATGTCCTCGTCGCCGTCCACACGTCCGCCGAGGAGGAACTGGACATCAAAATCGAGGCCGGCGCGCCGCCGCACGTCGGTACGCGGGGTCTGGCGGAGACGACGAGCCGCCGGTTGCGCGTTTCATCGCGGCTCGAACTGACGCGCCTCGAGCCGGTCGTGCCGCCGTTCGAAGCGCCTTCGCTGAACGCCTACTTCTCGGTCGCGCCCGATCCCATCGCCGCCGCCGAATTCATTCGCCTCGACCCCGCGATCCCGTTCCGCGTGCGCCCGCTGCAATCCTGGCGCGGCGCGGGTCTCACGATCGAGGCCGACTTCGAGCCGGGCGCCCCTTGCACGGTGCGGTTTCTCGCGGGGCTGCGCGCCGCGCGCGGCCCGGCGCTGGAAAGCGATATCGCGCGCCACGTGCAATTCGCGGATCGAAGCCCCTCGATCGCGTTCTCCGACGACGGCCGCTATCTCTCGCCCGCCGGCCCATTGATCGTGCCGCTCTCGACGGTGAACGTGGAAGCCTGCGACGTGAAGCTCGCCCGCGTGTTGCCGGAGAATCTCGTCTTCTTCGCGATGCGGCAATCGAATCGTTATGAACGCTCCTATTCCTACGCCCGAGGCGCCGATCACGAGCGCCTGACCGAACCGCTCGCGACGCGCGCGCGGGCCGTCGCCGGCGCGCCGAATCGCGTCGCTTCGCTGCGTCTGGATCTGCGGGAATGGCTCGCGGAGGCGCCGGGCGGGGCCTACATCGTGACGGCTTCCGCGAAAAAGGCGGGCGTCGCCGAGAAACTGGTGGTGGTGACCGATCTGGGACTCGCCGCGAAGGCGCATCGCGAGGGCGTGTTCGTCTGGGTAACGTCGCTGCGCGAAGGGCGCCCGCTCTCCGGCGTGCGCGTCGCGCTTCTCGCCGAAAACAACCGCGAACTGGCCGCCGGCGAGACCGATGAGGACGGCGTGGCGCGGCTCGCGGCGCGCATGGACGATCCGGACGCCATCCCGTTTCTTCTGGTGGCGCGGCGCGGCGCCGACCTGTCCTACCTGAAACTCGACGGCGCGGCGCTCGACACCGGCGCGCCCGCCGGCGCGCGGCCCTTCCTCGCGGCGGGCCACGAGGCGTATGTTTTCACCGACCGCGGCATCTTCCGGCCCGGCGAGACGCTGCGCGTGAAGGCGATCGTGCGCGACCGCGCGCTCGCGGCGCCCGCGCCCTTCCCCGTCGCGCTGCGGATTATTCGGCCCGACGGACGTCTCCATCGCGAATGGCCGGCGCTGTTGAGCGATTACGGCACGGCGGAGTGGTCGGAGGTCTGGCCCGCCGATCTGCCGCTCGGGCGATACCGCATCGAGCTCCGCACGCCCGGCGCGGAGACGGCGATGGGCGCGACCTCCGTGCTGCTGGAGGAATACGCGCCGCCGCAAATCGCCGGCGAATTGCGCGTGCCGGAGGGCCGCGCGATGTCCGGCGCGACGCTCGATTTCTCCGTGTACGCGCGACACCTCTTCGGACGACCCGCCGCCGGCCTGCCCGCCCGCGCGCGCGTGACGATCGAGCCCGTGCCTTTCGCGCCGGAGGCCTGGCGCGACTGGCGGTTCGGAGACAATGAAAAAACGTTCGCGCCGACCACGCGCGAGCTCGACGCGCGCACGCTCGACGCCGACGGCGCCGCCGCGTGGCAATTCCCGCTCGACGCCCGATGGCGTCCCCCCGCGGCCCTGCGCGCCACGCTGTCGGCGACCGTGATGGAGCGCAGCGGACGCGCGGTGACGTTTTGGGCGACGCGCGCGGCGGACCCGTATCCGTTTTACATCGGACTCCGCCCCGCCTTCGAGGGCGGCAGTCTGGAAATCGGCCGCGAGTACGCCGTCGCGGTTGCCGCCGTTGCGCCCGACGGCGCGGCAACCGCCGACGTGGCAAACCTCGATGTCGAACTTTACCGCGTGGACTGGACCACGCTGCTGCGCCGGCGCGCCGACGGGCAGTGGGCCTATGAGACCGTTCGCACGCTCCAATCCTTGAACCGCGCGGGGATCGCGCTGACCGGCGGGCGGGGCGAGACGCGCTTCACGCCGGAACGCGTGGGTTCGTATCTGCTGGCCGTGCGCGACGCGGCCTCCGGCGCATCCTCCAGCGTGGAATTCTACGCCGCCGCGCCGGGCGCCGCCTGGGTCGGCTGGGCGATGCAGCGGCCCGACCGCGTTGAAATCGCGCTGGACAAGGAACGTTATCTGCCCGGCGAAACGGCGCGCGCGACGCTGAAGGCGCCGTTCGGCGGCGTCGCGCTGGTCACCCTCGAGTCCGACCGCGTGCTGTCGCATCGCCTGCTGCCGCTCAACGGCAACACGGCGGAGTTCGAGCTGCCCGTGACGGAGGAAATGCGGCCGAACGCGTACCTCGCCGTCAGCGTCATCCGTCCCGTGACGCCGGCCGCGATCTGGACGGCGCATCGCGCCGCGGGCGCCGCCTTGCTGCGCGTGGACCAGCCGACGCGACGCCTCGCGGTCGAGATCGAAGCGCCGGCGGACATCCGACCCCAGTCGCGATTGGAGGCCGCGGTGCGCGCGCGCGCGGCGGATGGCGCGCCCGCCGCCGGCGCGGAGGTGGTCGTCGCGGCGGTGGATGAGGGCATCTGCAGTTTGACCGCCTTCCGCACGCCCGATCCGATGGCGTGGTTTCTCGAAGCGCGGCGGCTCGGCGTACAGCTCTTTGACGTGTACGGTCAACTGCTGCCGCTACTGGAGGAGCAAATCGGCGGCCCCGACTCGCACGCGCCCGGCGACGCGCCGGATGCGGCCCTGGCGCGGCGGCTGAATCCCATCCGGGCCCACCGCTTCCGCCCGACGGCGCTTTGGTCGGGCACGGTGCGCGCGGACGAAGCCGGGATCGCCCGCGTCGCCTTCGACGTGCCCGAATTCACCGGCGAACTACGGCTGATGGCGGTGGCGGTCACGCGCGAGGCCGCCGGCTCGGCGGCGCGCGCGACGGCGGTGAAGCGTCCGCTGGTCGTTCAGCCGAGTCTGCCGCGCTTCCTCGCGCCGGGCGACCGTTGCTTCATGCCGATCGAAATATTCAATGAAACGGGCGCGGCGGCCGGCGTCCGATTGGCGGTCGCCGCGGAAGGACCGCTTTCGGTGGGCGCGTTCGACGCCGCCTTCGATCTGCCCGCCGGCGGCGCGCGAACGGTTCGCGTGCCGCTGACCGCCGGCGCCGCGCCGGGCGTCGCGAAATGCCGCGTCAGCGCCGTGTCGGACGCGGAACGGTATGAGGAGACCTTCGAACTCGCCGTGCGCCCGCCCGCTCCGCCGACGGTCGTGGTCCGCGAAGGCGCGCTGGCCGAGGGTGAATCCGTGGAACTCGCGCCGCCTGCCGGCGCGTTGCCGGGCACGGCGTACGTCGAAGTCTGGTGCGGGGCGCAACCCGAAATCGCGCTCGGCGGCGCGCTGGATCAACTGCTGCGCTATCCCTACGGCTGCCTGGAGCAGACCGTCTCGTCCGCCTTTCCATTGCTGTACTTGTCCGACCTGGCCGAGCGCGTCCGCCCCGGCGCGCTGGGCGGGATGGAAACCGGTCATTTCCTGCGCGCCGGCCTTTGGCGCTTGCTCGGCATGCAACAGGCGGGCGGCGGTTTCTCGCTGTGGCCGCATGCCGAGGAATACGCCTGGGGTTCGATCTATGCCGCGCACTTTCTTGTCGAGGCCGGCCGCGCCGGTGTGGAAGTCCCCGCGGACCGCCGCGACGCCGCGCTAGACTATCTGCGCGAGCTGCTGCGGCGGCCCGCGCCGGAAGAGGCGACGCCGAAGGCGGGCGCATGGGCCGACGACATGGCCCGCCGCGCCTACGCCTGCCACGTCCTCGCCCTCGCCAAACGCCCGGACGCCGCCTGGAACGAACGTCTGCTCGCCATGGCCGACCGTCTCGGCCCGGCGGGCCGAGCGCATCTCGCCGCCGCGCTGATGCTCTCGGGCCGGCCCCGCGACGCCGCCGCATTGCTCGAGCGCGCCGCGGAGATTCCCGACGCCGCGCCGCGCGACGGCGGCGGCAACCTGAACAGCGCCGCGCGAGACCTCGCGCTCGAACTCGCGGCGCGCGTGGAACTGAATCCCGCCGATCCGCGGGCGGCGCAGCTCGCCTTGCGCTTGAGCGGTTTGCGCGTCGGAGGCGCCTGGCACACCACGCAGGAGAACGCCGTCGCGCTAATGGCCCTCGGCAAGTACTACCGCGCGCAACCCAACCGTCCCGCGCCCTTCACCGCCGCGCTCCGCTTCGGCGGACGCGAACTTGCCTTCTCGAACGCGCGGCCCTTCCGCTGGCAGGGCCCCGCCGACTCCGCGCCGCCGCCGCGCCTCGAAAATCGCGGGCCGGGCGCGTATTTCTACTTCGGGCGCATCGAAAGCGTGCCGGCGGACGGGCGGATGGAGGAAAGCGACCGCGGCTTGCGGGTGCGCCGGGAACTGCTCGATCTGGAGGGCCGCCCGCTCGAACGCGCGCGCTGGGCGCAGGGCGATGTCGCGGTGGTGCGCATCCGGCTCGACACGCTGGACGCGGCGCACGACAACCTCGCGATCGAAGACCTGTTGCCCGCCGGCCTGGAAATCGAGAACCCCGCCCTCGCGACCTCGGAAAACACACCGTGGCTGCGCGACCGCAACGACTGGGTCCGGCATCGCGATCTGCGCGACGACCGGTTGATTCTTTTCACCGGCCCGGTCGCTGGACGGCACGCCTTCCATTACACGGTGCGCGCCGTCACGCCCGGCCGCTTCGTCTGGCCGGCCGCGCGGGCGAGCGCAATGTACGACCCTGCGATCCGTAGCGCGCATGGCGGGGGAACGCTGGAGGTGGAGTGAAGATGCGGTCGCTTTCTGATCCCCGGAAAATGAAAGATTCCGCACGTTTTTGGCGGCGACGTCCAATGACCTGCGCGTTTCTACTGATCGGCGCGCTCGGCGCGCTCGCCTGGCGGTTGACGCCGCCGCCGGAGCGCTGGCTCGCGCCCGCGCCGGCGACCACCGTCATCGCCGACCGCGAGGGCCGTCCGCTGCGCGTGCTGCTCGCGGAGGACGGACTCGACCGGCGTCCGATACCGCTTTCGGAAATGGGGCCGTGGATCGGACCGGCGATCATCGCCGCGGAGGATGGGCGCTTTTACCGTCATCCCGGCGTGGACGGGCTCGCCATCGGGCGCGCGTTTTTCCAGAACCTCTCTCGCGGGCGCGTGTTCTCCGGCGCCTCGACCCTCTCGACGCAGGTCGTGCGCCTCGTCCAACCCCGCCGGCGCACCTACGCGGCGAAGGCGATTGAAGCGCTGATGGCGCTCAAGATGGAGCGCGCGCTCTCGAAAGACCGTATTCTCGAGGAATATCTCAATCGCGCGCCGTTCGGCGGACTGTGCGTCGGCGCGCAGGCGGCGGCCCGGCGCTATTTCGGCTGCGACGCGCGCGACCTCACGCTCGGCGAAGCGGCGTTGCTCGCGGGACTGCCGCAATCGCCGGCGCGGCTCCGGCCCGACCGGCATCTCGACCGCGCCCTGCGCCGCCGCGACTACGTGCTCGAGCGCATGGTCCGCCGCGGCTTCATCACGGAGGAGCAGCGCGCCGCCGCGCTCGCGCAGCCGATCGCAATCGAACGGCGCCGCTATCCGCTCGAAGCGCCGCATTTCGCCGAGGCCGCGCGCGCGGCGCTCCCGCGCGCGCGGCCGGGCGGACTCTGGCGCACAACGCTGGACTCCGAACTGCAACGGCGCACCGAGGAGGCCGTGCGCCGACAAGTCGCCGCGCTGGCGGCCGACGGTGTCCGCAGCGGCGCAGCGGTCGTCATCGAGGCAGAGACGGGCGCGGTCCGCGCGCTCGTCGGCTCGCCGGATTTCGCGCGCGCGCCGGACGGCCAGGTGGACGCGACGCGCGCGCGCCGCTCCGCCGGCTCCACCCTCAAACCGTTGCTCTTCACGCTGGCGTTCGATGAAGGACGGCTGACGCCCAAAACCGTGCTGGCCGATGTGCCGCGCGTCTATCCGGACTATACGCCGGAAAATTTCGACGGCGCATTCCGCGGCCTCGTGACGGCGCGCGAAGCCCTGCTCGATTCCTTGAATATTCCAGCGCTCGACCTCGCGCGCGAAATCGGCCTCGCCCGGTTGCACCGGGTTCTGCTGGATTTCGGACTGCGAACGCTCGACCGCCCGACGGCGGCGTATGGCCTGGGGCTGGCGCTCGGCAACGGCGAAGTGACGCTCCTCGATCTCGCGGGCGCCTACGCGGCCCTGGCGCGGGGCGGCCGGGCGCGGCCGTTGCGCTGGCTTGAGCGGGAAACTCGGCCGCTCGCCGCCCCTCCCGTCGTGTCGGAAGCGGCGGCGTGGCTGGTGGCCGATATTCTCGGCGACCCGGACCGCGCGGCGTCGAATCGCGGCCCTGCCGCCGAGGTGCGCGCGCCGCGCATGGCGTGGAAGACCGGCACCTCGTCCGGCTTTCGCGACGCATGGACGGCGGCCTGGAATCCGGAATACGTCGTCGCCGTATGGCTCGGCAACCCGGACGGCGCGGCCTCGCCCGCGCTGGTCGGCGGAACGGCGGCGGCGCCGGTTGCGCTGGAAATCCTGCGCGGCATTTACCCGACCGGCGAAGGACCGTGGTTTGCGCGTCCGGAGGAAATCGAGGAGCGCGAGGTCTGCGCCGTCTCCGGGCGCGGGTGCGGCGAGCATTGCGGCGCGCGCACGCGCGATTGGGCCATCGCGGGCGTCAGCCGCACGGAGGTCTGCTCCGTGCATCGGCGCTTCACGCACGACGGCGAGGAGACGATCGCCGAGATTTGGCCGGAGGACATCGCCGCATTCCTCGCGCGGACGAAAGAGGCCCCGGCGGCGCGGTCCGTCGCGGAGCGCGCGCCGCGCATCGTCTCACCCCGCCCCGGCGCGGCCTATCGCCAATGGACGCCCGATGATGGCGACGGGCCGAGCCTGCCGTTGATCGCCGAGGCCGTGGGCGCGGAGCGCTTATGGTGGTTCGCGGACGGACGACTGCTCGGCGCCGCGCGCGCGGGCGATCCGCTGTGGTGGAGCGCGGAACCCGGCCGCCATCGCCTCGTCTGCGCCGACGCCGCCGGCCGCCGCGCCGGCATTGAGATTATCGTGGAATAGCCCCCCCCTCGGTCTTGACTCAGGCGGCAGGTCCGCCGCATGCGCTTGACGACGCCTGAGGCGAAGTCCGCTCCGCCGGGGGGAAGGCCGCTCCCCAAAAGCTTCCACAACGAGCGCCAATGCGGCGGCGCGGGTTCGGCGGAGGCTGCAGTCCCGGCCGTCGGTCGCGGATATCGGCGGCCCACGGCCGCCGCTACAGCGTTTTCCGGGAAAACGGCGAGCGCCGCGCCCCTCCGACTCCACGGGGCCGGCCTGGCCGTGAGTGTGTCGGACTGGATCCGAAAAGGCCCCCGGCCCTTCCGCCCGCGCCCATCCGGGACGAAAGGCCTGCGGTCGGTCTGATGATCCTTTTATGATATTGAGAATTATTTATCATTTGTATTGACCGCCGCGTCTCGACGGGCTATTTTTTCCGCGCACCGTGGAACCGGCGCGCGGGCGTCGGAGGTGTTGTGGTTCGGCATTGACACTGGAGGAGAGACGGATGAGCGGGTTGTTTTTCAAAGACACATTATCAGGTTCCGCGGCGCGGGTTGCCGCGCTGGCATTGTTTCTGCCCTTTTCCCGGGTCTCGGCGCAGGAGGCGGTCGGCGCGGCGGGACGGACGAAAATCTCGATGAATCCGGACGTTTCCGTCGTCATTGACGGCAACTATTACCGTTCGTCGGGCGACGAACGGGCCGGACACCTGTTGGGCGAAGCGCTGGGATTCGGCCATACG
>CALGXT010000151.1 GCA_937935255.1 uncultured bacterium
TAAGTGCCAAAGGGACAGAGAATGAAATCGCCCGGCAAACGGTAGGGCGCGCCCGTCCCGGCTTCGCCGGGCCGAGGCTTACGGCGGCCCGCCGCGCCGGAAAATACGGGGACAGAGAATAAGAAATTTCGGGGACAGAGAATAAGAAGTTTGCCGAGACGAATTCATAAGATGCTTTCTACCAGTGCAATACGGTAGAATCCGGGACGAAGTTAGAAGCAAGATTTGCGCCGGCGCGACTGTACCACACTTCGCGAAGTGTGATACTACCCCTCACCCCAGAAAACCGGATGAAAACTGCACCCCAAAACTTGACGGGAGCTCAGAGAACACCGTTCCCCATCGCCCCACCGCGGGCGCTTGCGCATTTCCGCTTGATTCGCCCCCCCTTTTTCCCGGACGCTCGCCGGCCATGTCGTTCCGGGGCGTCATTTTCGATCTCGACGGCACACTGGCCGACACGCTGGCCGATATCGCCGCGTGCGGCAATCACGCGCTCGCCGCCTTCGACCGTCCCCCGCTGCCGCGCGATCGCTACCGCTATCTCGCCGGCCAGGGCGCGCGCTATCTCGTCCGCGAAGCGCTCGGCGCGCCCGACGACGACCCCCGCGTCGAGCGGGGTCTCGCGCTCTTTCGCGCCTATCAACTGGAACACGGCATGGATCTGACCCGCCCCTACCCCGGTGTCCCCGAGCTGCTCGATGAGCTCGTCCGCCGCGGCGTGCGCCTCGCCGTGCTCAGCAACAAACCCCATGCGGCCACGGTCGCGATGATCGCCGCGCGCTTCGCCCGGTGGCCGTTCGACGCGGTGCGAGGTCATCGGGAAGGCGAACCGCTCAAGCCCGACCCCGCGGGCGCGCTCGCGATCGCGCGCGAACTCGGTCTTTCGCCGTCCGCGTGGCTCTTCGTCGGCGACACGCGCGTGGATATGCTCACCGCGCGCGCCGCCGGCATGCGGGCGATCGGCGCGCTGTGGGGCTTTCGCGATGCGGAGGAATTGCGCGCCGCGGGCGCCGACGCGCTCATCGCCGCCCCCGGCGAACTGCTGCGCGAACTGGAATAGCGCGCGCCCGCCGGCGCATTTTCGCCGGCGGCAGCGCGGGTTTTCCAAGCCTTGGAAAAATTTCCGAAAAATTTTCCAAGCCTTGGAAAAACAGTTTTTCGGCCCGGCCGCGTCCTTGCGCCAAGGCCGAATCGAAAGAACGCGCACAATGTCCAGGCGCCATTGCGCGTTATAGAGGCGTGTGCCGCGGAGCGAAGCGGATGGATGAGCCGAAAAACTTTCCGCCCGAAGCGGGCCTGACGCGGCGGGATTTTCTCCGCGTCGGCGCGCTCGGCGCGACGGCGTGGCTGGCCGGCCGCTTCGGCGCGCCCCTGGCGTTCGCCGCGCCGCCGCCCGCCGCGCGCCCCGCCGGCAAGGCCCGCGCCGTGATCCAGATATGGATGTGGGGCGGCCCGTGCCATCTCGACACGTTCGATCCCAAGCCCGAGGCGGGCAACGATTACGCCGGCCCGTTCACGAACCCTATCGCGACCAAAGCCGACGGAATGCGCATCAATGAGCTCTTGCCGTTGCTGGCGCAACAGGCGGACAAGTTCAGCGTCATCCGCGGCATGACCCACGGCATCAACGGGCACGAGACCGCCGCCTACATCGTGCAGACGGGGCGTCCGCCCGGCGGTCGGGTCGTGTTCCCCTGCATCGGCGCGGTGGTCAACCGCTTTTTCGGCTATGACGCGGGCTATACCGGCCTGATTCCGCCCTACATCGTGCTCACGCAGCCGCAGGGCCGCTTCTCGGAAGCCGGCTTTCTCGGCCTGCGCTACAAGCCCTTCGCCACCGGCGGAAATCCGGCGGACGCGCGCTTCGCCGTCGAAGGGATCGTGCTGCCCGGCCTGGACGACCGACGCCAGCGCGCGCGCCGCGCCCTGCTCGGCGCGGTGAACACGCTGCGCGACGCCCTGCCCGACGATCCGCGCATCGCCGCGGCGGACGCCGCGCGCGACCAGGCCTACGAGCTGATCCTCGGCGACGGCGGCAAGGTCTTCGATCTGGCGCAGGAGCCGGAGGCCGTTCGCGAACGCTACGGCAAGAACCGCTTCGGCCAATCCTGCCTCGCGGCGCGGCGGCTGGTCGAGCAGGGCGTCCCCTACGTCACCATCAACTACCAGGGCTGGGACACGCACAAACAACATTTCCAGGCGATGCGCCGCATGCTGCCGGAGATGGATCGCGGTTTCTCGGCGCTGCTGGAGGACCTCGCGCAGCGGGGACTGCTCGACAGCACCGTCGTCTGGTGGAGCGGCGAATTCGGCCGCACGCCGAAGGTGCAGTGGGAAGCGCCGTGGAACGGCGGACGCAACCATTACGGCAAGGCCTTCTGCGCCGTGCTGGCGGGCGGGGGCTTTCGCGGCGGTCGCGTCGTCGGCGCGACGGACGCGCGCGGCGAAGAGGCCGTCGAGCGCCCGGTCTATCCGTGCGACGTGCTCGGCAGCATCTACGCCCAGCTCGGGATTGACCCCGACGGCCCGCTGCCGAACCCGCAGGGACTCGACGTCCGCGTGACGCCCGGCCCGGAAGAGAAGGTAAAATCCGGCGGGCGGCTGACGGAGCTGACATGAGCGCGCGCCGCGCACCGCTTCGTACGTCCGGCGCGCTCGGGATCGCGCTCCTGGCCGCCGCCCTCGCCCACGCGCCCGCCGCGCGCGCGCAAAACCGCAATCCTTCCGTGTCTTACATTTACCCCGCCGGCGGCCGGCGCGGAACGACCTTCCGCATGGTCGTCGGCGGACGTCAGCTCCCCGACCGGGCCGAGCCGGTCTTTTCCGGAACCGGCCTCACCGCGCGCGTCGTCGCCGCGCGCAATCCGCCGCGGCAGGATCAGCAGGACGCGTTGAGCGCGGAGCTGCGCGAGCTCGGCCGGCGCAAGGAGGTTTCGCTGCGGCGCAAGGATCGCGGGCGCGGCGAAGCCGACGACTGGTCCGAAACCGACGAGGCCCGGCTTCAGGACCTGATCGAACTGATGGCTATGCTCGCCCGCTCGCGCGAAGCGCCCGCGTTCGCCGAGCGGCTGGAGCTCGAGGTGACGATCGCGCCGGACGCGCCGCCGGGCCGCCGCGATTTCCGGCTGGTCTCGCCGGGCGGCATCTCCGCCCCTCAGATCTTCGAGGTCGGTGAACTGCCGGAGATCGCGGAACCGCCGCTGACCGCCGCCGCCGTGATGTCCACCGTCGGCGGTCAACGCGCGGGGCCCTGGCGTCGCTTCTTATCGCTTCCGAAATCCGAGCGCGAGGCGCCGCTGCCGGCGGTCGTCAACGGCCAGATCGGACCGGGCGAGCGCGACCCTTGGCGGCTGGATTTGCGCGCGGGACAACGTCTCGTCGTCGTCGTCGCCGCGCGCGAGCTCCGCCCCTATATCGCCGACGCCGTGCCCGGCTGGTGCGACACCGTCATCTCGCTCTACGATCCGGAGGATCGCCCCGTCGCCGCGGCGGACTCCTGGCGCTTTCATCCCGATCCTGTGCTTTATTACGAGGCGCGGCGCGACGGGCCGCACACCCTCGAAATCCGCGACTGCATCTATCGCGGGCGCGAAGACTTCGTGTACCGAATGACGGTGGGCGAACTGCCCTTCGTCACGGATTGGCGTCCGCTGGGCGCGCGCGCAGGCGCGACCACGCGCCTCGAACTCGCGGGATGGAATCTCGACAAGACCGTTATCCCGCTGACCGCCGATCTTGCGCGCGGCATCCACGCGCTGCCGCCGGCGCTGCTCGGCGCGTACGCCGCGGCCCCGTTGCGGTTCGCCGTGGACGACCTACCCGAAATCGCGGAACCGAATTCGCGCGGCCGCCGACCGCCGACCGTGACGCTGCCCGCGATCGTCAATGGGCGCGTCGAATCGCCCGGCGAAAGCGACGTGTACGCCTTCAGCGGTATCGCCGGGCAACGGATCGTCGCCGAGATTTACGCGCGGCGGCTGGGCAGCCCGCTGGACTCCCGTCTCGAACTGCTCGACGCCGCCGACGCCGTCCTCGCGGCCAACGACGACCACCCGGATCGGGGCGCGGGGCTGGTCACCCACCATGCCGACGCGCGGCTGGAGGCGACCTTGCCGAAAGACGGCGAATATCGTGTTCGGGTGAGCGACGCGCAGGATCGCGGCGGCGAGACGTTCGCCTACCGCCTGCGCGTGAGCGAGCCGCGTCCCGATTTCGAATTGCGGATCGTGCCCTCCGGCGTCGCGCTCCGGCGCGGCGCGACGGCGACGGTCACGGCCCATGCCCTGCGGCGGGACGGATTCGCCGGCGACATTGACCTGGCGTTGGTGGAAGCTCAAGGATTCGAGCTCTCAGGCGCCCGCATTCCCGCCGGCAAAGACGAAGCGAAAATCACGATCCGCGCCGGGCGCGACGCGCCGCCCGGTCCGACGGAATTGCGGTTTCGCGGCGAGGCGGAGATCGGCGGCCTGCGCGTAACGCGCCCCGCCCTGCCCGCGGAAGATCAGGAACAAGCCTTCCTGTGGCGTTTTGTCGTCCCCTTCGAAACCTTCGTCGCCCACGTCCCCCGCGGCCCGCCGGCCACACCGCCGGGCGCGCGACCCGCTGCGGCGGGCGCCGCTCCCGCCCGGCCCTGACGGCATCGGGAAGAAAGGCGGCGCCGTTCGTCATCGAAAGAATTCCGAAGCCGGCTTGAGACGTGTTTCAACGCCCTTCGAAGCCGTCTCACGCATGCTCGCGACGCCGCTTTTCCCGGCGCGGCCCCCGCGGCCCGCGCTCGACGGCGCGCCCCCTTCCCGAAATGGCCCATGCTCAAATTGATGTCCGATCGGACAGCGATTTGAGACGGATGCTCGCGAGATGGTCTTTGCCGGCTCGCGCTCCGCAGCTCAAGAAAGCGCGCGCCCTACCGTCGAACCATGCCGGGCCTCCGCGGGTCAATGGCCTCGCCGGCGCGCGCAGGGGGAAGGCGGGCGGAGGCCGAGAATAGCGACCGGGACAGACGCGCCCTCGAGGGCGCCATCCCCGCCGCAATTCTCTGGATTCTCGGAACGTTGCGCCGCACAATACACCGATCATTGCCGCCCGGAACGGCGGCGGCTAAAAAGGGGACGATGCCCGAGATTTTGATCGCAGAACGGGAAGTGCGGCGATTCGGCCGCCGTTGCTACGCCTTCGGCGTTCTCCGTCGCTGCGCCGCGGTCTCCACGGCGCTGCTGTTCACGGCGGGGCTGGCGCTGCTGGTGGCGCGCGGTTTGGGCGGCGACGCAACGCCCTGGATTCGGTCGTTCGCCGCGCTGTGGCTCGCCGCGACGGCCATTTCAGCGGTGTTGGCGCGGCGGCGGACGCCGCCCCGCGCCGCGCTACGGGCCGCGCTCGACGCGCGGAACGGCTGCAACGGGCTGCTGCTGACCGCCGCGGAGACGCCGCTCGGCGAATGGGCGGCGCGGCTGCCGCCGGCGCGGGCGCCGCGCGTCGTCTGGCGCGCGCGGCGCGCCCTTTCCGCACTCGCCGCGGCCGCCGTCTTCGTCCTGGCCGCCGCGTTCGTCCCTATCCGCGCGCCGACTCCCGCGGCGTTTCGCCCGCTGGAGGTTCGCGACACCGCCCGCGCGCTGGAGCGGCGCATCGCGGAGATGGAAGAAGCCGCGCTGATCGAACCGGCCGAGGCCGAAACGCTCCGCGCGCAGCTCGAGCGCGCGGCGGAGGAGGCCGCCGGCCACGACCCGGCAAAAACCTGGGAAATGCTCGACCACCTCTCGGCGCGCGCCGAGGACGCCGCGCGCGACGCGCTGGCGGAACTCCGAAAGGAATCCGCCGCCGCGGCGGACGCGGCGGCGCGGCTCGCCGAAATCCTGAGCGATCCGCAAAGCGCGGCCGCGCTCGCCGCCGCGCCCGACCCCGCGCGGGAAGAACTGCTGCGCGAACTCGAGTCGGCGCTCCGCGCGGGCGACACCGGCGCGCTGCTCGATCCCGAGGTCGCCGCCTGGCTGGCCGAGGCGTTGAAAGACGGCGGCGGCTTCACGGAGGATCAGCTCCGCCGACTTGCGGAGGCGCTGCGCGAGTCCGGCGCGAATCTCGCCGAGCGCCTGGCGCAAGCCCAAAGCATCCGAATCGCCGATCCCGCTGAAATTGAGGAATTGATCGAGGCGCTCCGCAACGCCGAGTCGAACGGCGGGAATGCCAACGGCGATCTCGAACTCATCGCCCTTCCGCTCGGCGCGCCGGGTCGCGGCGGCATTTCGCGGGGCGGCGCGCCGACGGAGCTGACGTTTCGCGACGAGGCGTCCTCCGCGGAGGGCGTCGAATTCAAGCCGGTCGCCCTGCCCCGCGGCGAACTTACGGCGCTCCACGACAGCCGCCGCGTCGGCGTGAGCGCCGCCGCGCCGGAAACCGGCCCCGCCGAAACCGCGTCCGCCCCCGGCGCGCTCGGCGCGCCCGGCGACGGCGGCGAGGGCCGCCGCCACGTTCTGCTGCCTCGGCACCGCGCCGCGGTGCGCCGCTATTTCGAGCGTACTTCCGGAGAAACCCCATGAACGATGCCCGCCCCGTCCTGCCGTCCGTCGCCGAAATGGAGGCCGCCGCCGCGCTCGCCGCGAAAGCGCTCGGCGAGCTCGACCGTCTCCTGCTCGGCCGCGCTGAACTGCACCGTCTGGTGCTCGCCGGCATCTTGAGCCGCGGGCACATTCTGCTCGAGGGACTGCCGGGGCTGGGCAAGACCGCGCTGGTGAAAGCGGTCGCCTCCATCCTTCAACTGGATTTCAAACGCGTGCAGTTCACGCCCGACCTGATGCCCGCCGATATCGTCGGCGCGCACATCCTCCAGGAGACCGCGCCGGGGCGGCGCGAAATGATCTTTCAGCCCGGCCCGGTGTTCACGAATATTTTGCTCGCCGACGAAATCAATCGCGCCTCGCCGAAGACCCAATCCGCGCTGTTGGAGACCATGCAGGAGCGTTCCGTGACCCTGCTGGGGCAGACCCGCGCGCTGCCGGAGCCGTTTTTCGTGCTCGCCAGCCAGAACCCGATCGAGATGGAAGGCACCTATCCGCTGCCGGAGGCGCAGGTGGACCGCTTTCTCTTTCGGCTGATCGTCCGCGACGTTCCGGAGGGCGTCCTGCACGACATCATCGCGCAGCGGCGGCGCGGCGAGCCGCCGGCGCCGGAGGCGACGCTGTCGCGCGGCGATCTCGACCGGCTATTCGAGGTCATGGCGCGCATCCACCTCCCCGACGCGGTCGCGCGCTACATCGCGCGGCTCGTCGCGGCCACGCATCCGACCCACCGGGAAGCGACCGAGAAGGTGCGCGCGTATGTGCAGTACGGCGCGTCGCCGCGCGCCGCCATCGCCATCGCCGAGGCCGCCCGCGCCGTCGCGCTGATCGAGGGCCGCCCCGCGGCGGGCTTCGCGGATGCGCGGCGCGTCGCCGTCCCGGCGCTGAATCACCGGCTGATCCTCAACTACCAGGCCCGCTTCGACGGCGTCGGGCCGGATGCGATTATCGAATCGCTGCTCTCCGGCCTCGACGAGGCGGGCCTGAATCTGCCGGACGATCTCGCCCTGGAGCCCGCGACGAAATGAAGACGCAAACGCTGGGAATCCTGATCGCGGCGGCCGCGCTCGCGCGCGGCCCCGCCGCCGCGCGCGCGGAGCGGTTCGAGGATGTGGACATTGCGCCGCTCCCGACGGAAACGATCAAAACCACTTCCGGCTACCTGGAACAGCGCTTTCGCGTGACGAACCAGGGCGCGCGCGCCCGCGTCGTGACCCTCGAATTGCGCAGCCGACACGGCGGCGAAATCGGCGCGCTTCGCCGCAGCGTGACGGTCGGACCGGGGTCCGCCGCGACGGTTTCGCTGTTCAAACCCGCGCTGAACAACTACGGATTCGAGGCGGACATCCTAAGGGACGGCCGGCGCATCGGAACGTTAACCGACAAAAGCCTCCTCCGCGGCCATTCGCGGGCGGCCCGCTACGCCGATCCGCAGATCGTCGTGCTGATCAGCCGGCGATTCAATCCGGCCGCGTTCGAGAAGATGTTCGAGATGCGGCTTCGCCGCCCGTCGGAGGAAGCCGAGAAGCCGACGCATCTGTCGGCGACCTTCGTTCGGGCGGAACAGGACGTATCCTCCTGGAGCGGCCACTGGCTGGCTTACTCGCGCTTCGACGGCGTCGTGGTGTCGGAGGCCGACTTGGCGGGCGCGCCCGAGGACGTCCGCGATGCGCTGCGGCGCTACACGGAAGCAGGCGGCTCGCTCTGGATCGTCGCCGAAGGGGCGGCGCGGCTCTACGGCGAGCCGCTTGGTTTCGGCCGACGCTGGCGAGGACTCGATCCGCAGACGGTGTCCCCTACCGCGGAGGATACGGCCGCACTGGCCGAGGATTGGCGCCGCGTAAATCAGGATGGACGGGACCGGTCCATGACGGCCGAAATCCCCGCGGCCCTCCTGCCCATCGAAAAAGGCGGATTGCCCGTCGGCATGATCCTGCTGCTGATGAGCGGTTTCGCGGTGATTATCGGCCCCGTCAACTGGATCGTCGCGCACCGCCGACGCCGCCCGATCATGCTCCTGTGGACCACGCCTCTGCTCTCGCTGGCGATGACCGGAGCGCTCTTCGCCTATGGGCTGGCGTCCGAGGGCGTGACCCCGCGCAGCCGGGCGCGCGCGCTGACCCTGCTGGATCAGGCCGAGCGCCGCGCCGTTTCCCTCGCGCTGCTCTCGTGGTACGCGCCCCTCGCGCCCCGCAGCGGATTGCATTTCAGTTTCGACACCGAACTTTCGCCGCTGAACGCCTATCGCGAAAGCGCGGGCGGGCGCGGAATAGACTGGACGCGCGATCAGCACTGGACCGGCGGCTGGCTGCCGGCGCGCATGCCGATCGCAATGCGCGCGCGCAAGGCGGAGCCGCGGCGCGAGCGGATCGCCGTCACGGCCGACGGCGGCCGCCTGCGCATCGTCAACGGACTCGGCGCGGACCTCGCGGCGCTGTGGCTCATGGACCGCGAGGGCCGGCTGCATCGGGTCGGCGCGGCGCCCGCGGGCGGCGAGGCGACGCTCGAACCGCAGCCGGCCGGCGCCGCGCCGGGCGCCCTTCCCGACGATCTTTTTTCCGCCGCGGCCTCCGGCGACTGGCTCGAGGCCTGCGCCGCCTGGGAAAAAACGCCCGCCGCCGTCTTGCGGCCCGGCATGTATCTGGCCGTCTTGAACGACTCGCCGTTTGTCGAGACCGGGCTGGCCGGAAGGCAGATCGCCGATCGGCGCGCGTGGGTCGTCGGTCGGTTGGCGCCGGAGGATATGCCGTGAAGGTTCGCGTCGAACGTTTGACCAAGCACTTCGGGCGCACGCGCGCGGTGGACGGCATTTCGTTCGGATTCGAGAGCGGCCAGATCGTCGGCTTCGTCGGGCCCAACGGCGCGGGCAAAACGACCACATTGCGGATTCTGGCGACGCTGGAGGAACCCACCGCGGGCGACGCCTTCGTGGACGGACGCTCGGTGACGCAATACCCGGAGGAGATTCGGAGGGAAATCGGCTTCGTGCCGGACGAGATGCCGATCTATGCGGACACGACGGTCGTCGAATATCTGGATTTCTTCGCGCGGGCTTTCGGACTGTCGGGCCGGCGGCGAACCGCGGCGATCGAGAATGTCGTGGAGTTCACGAATCTGGGCGACCTGCGGGACAAGACGCTCAACGCGCTTTCGCGCGGCATGCGCCAGCGCGTGAGCCTCGCCCGCGCGCTCGTGCACGATCCCTCGCTGCTGCTGCTCGACGAGCCGGCTTCCGGCCTCGATCCCCGCGCGCGCATCGAGCTGCGCGAGCTCTTGCGCCAGCTCGCGGAGCGGGGGCGGACGATCTTCATCAGCTCGCACATCCTGACCGAGCTCACCGAGATGTGCGCCTCGGTGGTGATCATCGAAAAAGGCCGGCTGGTGGAGAGCGGCAAGGTCCATGAGGTCGCGCGACGAAGCGCCGGCGGGCGGAGCTTCGCCGTTCGACCCGTCGAGCGGCTCGACGACCTCGTCCGCTTTCTGCTGGAGTGGCCGACGGCGCGGAATGCGCGGGCCGCCGGGCGTGAGGCGCGCGTCGAGCTGGAGGGCGACGACCGCGACGCCGCGGCGCTGCTGGCGGAACTGATCCGCCGGGGCTTTTCGATCGCCGAGTTCCGCCCCTTGCAAGCGGGTCTGGAAGACGTGTTCCTCTCTGTGACGAAAGGAGACGTGCAGTGATCGCGACGCTTGGGAGAAGAATCGCGGCCGCGGCGCGCGCGCCGAATCCGGTGATGCTCAAGGAGCTGCGGCAGTTCGTCCGCAGCCGCGCGCTCATCGGGCTGCTGCTCCTGCTGCTCTTGGCGCTCGTCAGCGCGATCGGCTTCTATGCGCTCGCGGAGGGCGTGAATCAGGCCCTCGGCGGCGGACCGAAGGGCGACGGCGCGAATCTGTTCGCCATCCTGCTCGGCATTCTGTTTTACGGCTGCCTCCTGGTGGTTCCGATCTGGTGCGCCGCGCGGTTCGCGGCGGAGCGCTCGCCGACCGGTCTCGACCTGCTGCACACGACCGCGCTCACGCCCGGCGCGATCGTCCGCGGCAAACTCTACGCCGGGGCCGTGTACGCCCTGTTCATTTACGGCGTGGCGGCGCCGTTTCTCGCGCTGACGTACCTGCTGCGCGGCATAGACCTGCCCACCATTCTGTTTTACACGCTGGCGTCCTATTTCGTGGTCGTGCTCGCGACCCAGGGGGCCATTTTTTTCGGCGCGCTGCCGATGTCGAAGGTGTTCCGCATTCTCGTCGGTGTCATCATCGGTCTTCAGACACTTTTCGCGTTGCCGGGTATTCTCATCGGCGTGCTGACGGAGGGCGATTTGGGGGCGGCCGACGCCAAAACCTGGCGCGGTCTGCTGGTGGCGCTGCCGTTCGGATTGGCGGCGATGGCGCTCCTGCAGGCGGCGGCCGCGGCCCTGATCATGCCGCCGGCGGCGAACCGCGCCCGCCCCGTTCGGACGACGCTCGCCGTTATTTGGGCGCTTTCCGGCGCGGCCGCCCTGCTCCGCGGCGCGATCGCGAGCGATAGCGACAGCCTGGCGGCCTGGTTGATTTTTTCGGCGGTCGCCGTCATCGGGATGCTGCTGCTCGCGGTCGGTGAACGCACCACGCCGGGGCCGCGCATCCGGGAAAGCCTGCCGCGTCATCGCCTTCGGCGTCTGCTCGCGCTGCCGTTCACGAGCGGCGAAATCGGCGGATTGCTTTGGGCGCTGGCCGTCGCGGCGCTGACCCCTATCGTCGGACTCGCGGGCACGGCCATCGTGTCCAATGGTCCCCCGCGATTGGATCAACAATACCTGGAATTTCTCGGAACGCTGGGCATTATGGCGCTGTACGTCGTCGGTTACGCGCTGACGGTCTCCTTCATCCACAGTCGCTTCTCAAAGTTCCGGTGGCCGCGGCGGTTGAACGGATTGCTGGCGGTCGGACTCATCACGATCGTCGGGGCTGTCTTGTCCATTCTCGGCGCCGTTCGGGAGGACGCGACCGGCGTCCCGATGGCCCAGCCGATGAACATCTTCGTTTCCGGTCAAACCCGGTTTCGGACGCAGTACTTCGCCGTGGCCGGCATTTTTGCGGCGCTGGCCGTGGCGCTGAACCTTCCGCGCCTCGTTCGCCAGTGGAAAGCGTACCGGTCGGACGCCCCCGCCGATTCCGCCTCCGTCGCGCCGCCCGCGCCGCCGCCCTTGCCGCCCGCGAGGAATTCCGGAGGCGCGCCCGGATGAACGCCGAGGCGCGCGAGGCGCTGCGGCGCGGCGAGCGCGCGGGCGCGCGGTACCGACTGGCGATGCCGCGCGATCCCGCCACAGGGCGCGACGGTTTCCGCGTGGGACGGCTCGCCGGCGCGTCGCTGGATTTCAAGGATTATCGCGATTATCGGCCCGGCGACGACTTGCGCCACATTGACTGGCACGCCTACGCGCGCAGCGACCGGCTGGTGGTGAAACTCTTCCGCCAGGAAGTCGCGCCCCACGCGGACCTCGTGCTCGACGGTTCCGCCTCGATGGCGCTCGATCCCGTCAAGGCCGCCGCCGCGCTCGAGATCGCCGCCGCGCTCGCCGCCGCCGCCGGCAACGCGCATTGCACGCATCGCGCCTGGGTCGCGGATCGCGCGCTGCGTCCGGTCGGAAACGGCGGCGAAGCCCCTTCGCGCTGGCAAGGCATCGCCTTCGATTTCGCCGGCGCGCCCGACGCCGCGCTGCGCGCCGGCGCCGGCTGGCGGCGCGGCGGCCTGCGCGTGCTGGTCGGCGATTTGCTTTGGCCCGGCGATCCCCTCTCCATCCTCCGCCGACTCAGCGACGGCGCCGCGGCCGTTTCGGTGGTCCAGGTGCTCGGCGCCGGCGACGCCGAACCGCCCGAACCCGGCCATGCGCGGCTCGACGACGTGGAAACGGGCGAATCGCTCGAACTCTATCTCGACGCCGCCGTTCGCGCCCGCTATGCCGACGCGCTCGCCGCGCATCGGCGCGCCTGGGAGACCGCCTGCCGCCAGGCGCAGGCCGCCTTCGCCGTGATCGTCGCCACCCCGCCGAATACCGTGAGTTCCCCCGCGGAAAGCGGATTCGAACCGCCCTCGACCGTCGAACAGGCCCTGCCCGCGTTGGCGGCGGCGCGAATCGTGGAGGCGCGCTGATGTTCGGCCTGGCCTTTCCGTGGGCGTTGCTGGGACTCGCGGCGCTGCCTGCGCTCGCGGCGCTCTACTGGCTGCGGCGCCGCTTTCGGCGCGTCCCCGTTTCCAGCCTGATGCTCTGGCGGCATATCCTGCGCCCCCGCGAAGGCGGCCGCCGCTTCGAACAGGTGTCCGCGCCGCTGACCTTCTTTCTCGAAGCGCTCGCGCTGCTGCTGCTCATCGCCGCCGCGGCCGACCCGCGGCGTCCGCGCGCCGAATTTCGCCGACCGTTGATCGCGGTGCTCGACGATTCGGCCTCGATGCGCGCGCGGCGCCCGGGCGGCTCGCCGCGCGAACGCGCGGAGCGCGCCCTCGAAAACGCCGCGCGATCGCCGGACATCGCCTCCGTGCGCCTGATCGTCGCCGGCGTCGAGCCGCGCGCGCTGGAGGCCGTCGCGCCAAAGGCGTGGCGGAGGGGACTGACGGAATGGACCTGTCGGGCGCCGGAGGCCGCGCTCGGCCGCGCGATCGCGCTCGCGTACGAAATCGGGCGCGGAAGGGCGCGGATTCTCGTGCTGACCGATCGCGCGCCCGAAACGCCGCCCGAGTCCGCCGATCTCCAGTGGCTCGCGTTCGGAACGCCGCTGCCGAACGCCGCCATTGTCACGGCCGCGCGCTCGGCGGGCGAGCGGCGCGACCGCGTGGTGGTCGAATTCGCCGCGTACGGGGATGCCCCGATGGAAACGCGCGCGACAATCCGCCGCGCCGGCGCGACGCCGGAAATTCACGTCCTGCGGCTGGACCCGGCGGCGCCCCCGCGCCGCATGACCTTCGAACTGCCGGCGGACGCCGGCGATGTGGAAGTGGCGCTGGATGACGATGCCCTCGAGGAAGACAACCGGGCCGTTTTGCTGCCCGCGCCGCGCGCGCCGATCCGGGTGCGGCTCGATCTGCGACCCCCGCTGCGCGATCTTGTCGCGCGCGCCATCATCGCCGGCGGGCGCGGCGCGCTCGTCGAAACGCCCGATGCGGATATGGTCATCGCCGACACGGAGGTCGTCGGGCGCGACGCCGCGGATTGGATGGTCCGCTTCGATACGGCGGCGGCCGCCGCTTCCTACACCGGCCCTTTTGTGACTCGCCCGAATCACCCGCTGCTCCAGGGGCTTTCGCTGGAGGGCGCGATCTGGGGCGCGCGTCCGCTCAACGACGCCGCGGGCGAGCCGCTGTTGTTCGCGGGCGATCTGCCGCTGATCGCCGAAACGCCGCGCGCCGGCGGACGCCGCGAACTGCGCATCGCTTACGACCCCTCGGCCTCCGATCTCCACCGCACGCCCAACTGGCCGGCGCTGTTCTGGAATCTGTTGGACTGGCGCGCCGACGAACGGCCGGGCCCCGCCGAAATCAATGGCCGCGCCGGCGGCGATGCCCTTGTGCGCGCGCGAACCGCTTCGGGAGAAATTATCGTTCGCGAACCCGACGGCGACATTCGCCGAATCCGCGTCCGAAACGGACGCGCCTTGATTCCGACGGCGAACCCCGGCGTGTACACGATCGAGGATGAGCGCGGAACATATCGCTTCGCGCGCAACTTCTTTTCCCCGGAAGAATCCGATTTGCGCGCCGCGTTCGACGGCGCATGGGGCGGGTGGACGGACGCCGAGACGCGGCGCGTCGAATATGCGAGCTCCGCGGCTCTGTTCGGCCTGGCGGCGCTCGGCGCACTGGCGCTGCACAGCCGACTGATCGGCCGGACGTCCAATTTCACACGGTCATGATGTTCATCTTCCAGGAACCGGCCTGGCTCCTCCTGGCGATACCGCTGGGTTTGCTTTGGCGTCGCCGGCCGCCGCCGACGCGCGCGTTGCGCGGGCTGCGCGCGGGGGTGCTGCTGCTGACGCTCCTGGCGATCGCGCGGCCCGCGCTGCGCGGCCCGGCGCGCGGCGGAACGATCGTGGCCGTGGTGGATCGCAGCGCCTCGATGCCGCCGGAATCGGACGCCGTCGCGCGCGAGCTGATCGGCGCGATCCAGCCGCGCTTGCGCGCGCGCGACCGGCTGGCCGTCATCTCGTTCGGCGAAACCCCCGCCGTGGAACAAGCGCCGCAGGCGGCCCGTTTCGCGGGTTTCGCCGCCGAAATCGGACGCGACGGTTCGGACCTCGCCGGCGCGCTCGATGCCGCGCGCCGTCTGATCCCGCCCGGCGAATCGGCGCGCCTGCTCATTCTTTCCGACGGCGAATGGACGGGGCGCGACCCCGTCGAGGCCGCCGCCGCGCTCGCCGCGCGCGGCATCGCCGCCGATTATCGTTTGCTCCGCCGACCCGCCGCGGAGGACGCCGCCCTCCTCGATTTCCGGGTTCCCCCGCGCGTGCGGCCGCGGGAATCGTTCCTGATCGAAGCGGCCTACGAAGCGCCGCCGGGCCGCGAAGTCGCCTATGCGCTGTCGCGCGACGGACGACTCCTCGCCCGAGGCCGCGCGACGGCGCGCGCCGGACGCAACCGCCTGATTTTTCGCGATCGCGCGCCCGCCGAGGGCGTGTTGTCCTATCGGCTCGAGATCGCGGCGGGAGAGAACGACCCGACGCCGGAAAACAACGCGGCGCGGGCGCTCGCCGGCGTGGAGGCGCCGCGGCCCGTGCTGCTCGTCAGCGCGGCGGGCGACGCTTCCGGTTTGCGCGCCGCGCTGGAGGCCGCGGGACTGGCCGTGCGCGTCGCCGCGCCGAACGCCGCGCCCGATTCGATCGAGGCGCTCGCGGCGTATGCCGCCGTCACATTGGAAAACACGCCCGCCGCCGCGTTC
>CALGXT010000152.1 GCA_937935255.1 uncultured bacterium
CCGCCGCCGGCTCGCGCCCCTTTGCCGGCCAAATCGAATCTCACCCGATAGAAGTCGCCGGGATAGGCGAAAGCGGCGTCGCTTCCAAGGATGCCGCGCCCGCCGCCATACGACCCGTCCGCGATGTAGGCGCGCGCGCGCAACCGTCCGGCGCGTCCGAGGCGGACGCCGGTCAATTCCCATCCGTCGGACGCGCGTTCGCCGTCGCCCAGCGGCAGCCACGTCGCGCCGTCATCCTCGGAAAGTTCGAAACTCACTCCCTCCGCTTCGGGACCGGCGCCTCCGCGTCGCCACCGGATCGGCCCCTCCGGCGCCCACATCAATTCCGACAGGGCCGAGTCGTTGCCCACCCGCGCCAGATAGTTTCGCCGGACGGCATTGATTTCGCTAAATTCGCCGCCGAGCAAAACCGCGCCGTCGCGTTGGAGGGCGATGGCGTGAACCGCGCTGTTGGCGGAGGGCAGGAAGGCGGCGTCCAACGCGCCCGAAGGAGAAATCCGCGCAATCCAATTGCGGCTGGAACCATTCACGGACGAGAATGAACCGCCGATCAAAATGCCGCCGTCACATTGTAGGACGATCGCGCCGACTCGTCCGGTGACCGACGCGTTGAAGTCGGGGTCCGGAGAGCCGTCGGGATTCAATCGCGCCAGCCGGCCGGTCGTCACGGAACCGACCGCGCTGAAATCCCCGCCGATGACAATACGGCCGTCGGGTTGCGGGGCGACGGCCAGCACCGAATTATTCACTGGCGGGTTAAAATTCGGATCCAAGGTTCCATCCGCGCGTAGACGGGCCAGCCGACTTCTCGACTGGCCGAAGATTGAACTGAAGCTCCCGCCGACCAGGATTTGCCGGTCCGGCTGGTAAACCAGGGAATTGACTTCTCCGCGCGGCTGCGGGCGAAAGAGCGGATCCGGAGAGCCGTCGGAGCGAAGCCGTATGAGATCATATCGGGTTTCACGCTCCACCGTTTTGCTGAAACTTCCCCCCACCCAAAATTCTCCTTCCGGCGTGAGCAGAAGGGCGCGCACCGTGCCGACGAGGTCCGGATTGAAAGAGGCATCCAGGGCGCCGTCCGGCAGCAGCCGCGCGATGCCGCGCCGCGTCTGGCCGTTGACCGCGCTGATCGCTCCGCCAATCACGATCTTTCCGTCCGACTGCACGGCGATCGTATAAACTGTGCCGGCGACCGCGGGAGCGAAGGAGGGATCGGGCGTTCCGTCCGGCAGCAGCCGCGCCAGATTGGAACGCGATTGCCCCCCGATTTGGGCGAATTTTCCGCCCACGAGAATTTTATCGTCCGGCTGCATCGCCAGGACCTGTACGGAAGTCGGAGGTCCCGCGGGCCCCACATTAGGGTTGAAGTCGGCATCCAGGAATCCGGCCGCTACTTCGTACACGGCGCGAACGGCGACATCCTCCGTGACCGCCGAGAAAGGCGTGTCCCATCCGACAAAGCGCCAGCCGGCATACGCGCGGATCGCCGGCGCTTCGGCCGCCGAACCGGGCGCGACCAGTTGGGTGAGCGCGCCGCCGCCGATACGGGCGCCCCGATTGCGCAGATCGAACGAGACTCGACGAATCTCGCCGCCAAAATCGAACCCGACCGTCTTTTCGATCAAACCGGCGCTGGAATAATAAGCGCTGTTCGGCAACAGCGCTCTCGCCTTGACGAGCCCGGCGCCGCCGAGTCGGAGGCCCGACAGCGACCACCCCCCGGCGCGCCGCCGCGCGCTTCCCAAGGGATGCCACGTGGCCCCTTGATCCACCGATACAGTGAAGCTGACGCGTTCCGCCTCGGGGGAGCTGCCGCCCCGATCCCATTCGATACGATCCGCATGCGCGACGGGCGCCTCTTCGGCGGCCGGCTCGTTGACGATGCGAACCAGCAAATCGCCCACGACAGCGCCCGACTGTTCCCGGACGAATCCGGCGAGCAATCGCCCATCCTCCTGCAGCGCGAGGGCGCACACGGCGCCGGCGGCGCCCGGAACGACTTCCCCTTCCACTGCGCCATTGGGGAGCAAGCGGGCAATCCGCGGTTGGGACACCCCGCCGACCGTCGAAAAAGCGCCGCCGACGAAATGCACCCCGTCGGCTTGCAGCGCGAGGGCGTTGATGGCGCCATCGGCGTTCGGATTATACGTCAAATCCACCGCGCCATCCGGCAGGAGCCGCGCCAGACGGTTTCGCGCGAGGCCGCCCACTTGCGTGAAATCCCCGCCGATGAGGATCGCGCCGTCCGATTGAACCGCGATACGACGAACGGTCCCGCCGACGTTGGGGGTGAAGCCGGCATCCAAGGTCCCGTCCGCGTTGAAACGAGCCATTCGATAGCGCGTTTGTCCGCCGATTTGCGTGAACAGGCCGCCCGCCAGCAGCCGGCCGTCGGGATCGATCGCCAGCGCAACGACTTCCTGGTTGGCCGCCGGATTGAACAACGGATCCGATTTGCCGTCCGGACGCAATCGAACCAGATATTTCGGAGACCAATCTCCCGCAGATCTAAAGCTTCCCGCCACAAACAGTTCCCCGCCGTCCCCCACGGCGATGGACGTGACGCTTCCTTGAAGCTCCGGATTGAAACCCGGCTTCGGAGTCCCATCCTCCCGCAATAGCGCCAGTCCACCGCTCGGAGCGCCCCCAATCCAGCTGAAGGATCCGCCGACCAGAAGTCCCCCGTCCGGGTGCAGCGCGAGCGCGCGTACATCCCCATTGGGACTCGGATTGAACGCCGCGTCGAGGGCGCCGTCCGGGTGTAAGCGAACCAGCCCGCTTCGGCTTTCGCCCGCGACACTGGTGAAATTCCCTCCGAGGACGATCTTGCCGTCGGGCTGAACCACCACGGCATACACGCCTTGTTGCGGAAATAAGCTGTCCACGCGGGGATTGAAGGACGTCTCGTGCCAAAAGCGGCGCCGCTCGTACAATGCCCGAATCAAGGTCTCGCCGGCGATGGAGTCGAATGCCCGATCCCACCCCGAAAAAGTCCATCCGCGCTCGGTGGCGATCTGTGGAGCGTCGGCCGCCCCGCCCGGAAGAATCAACTGGGTCAGGGCCCCGCCGCCGACGCGATAACCGTAGGGCGAAAGGTCGAAAGCCACCCGATGCGCCGGGCCGCCGAAATCGAAATCGGCATGGCGTTCGTCCATGCCCCCGGCTCCGTAATACGCGCCCACGGCGGTCAGCGCCCGACCGCGAATCCGCCCGGCGCCCCCCAGACGCAAATTCGACATCTCCCATCCGCCGGCGATGCGCCCGCCGTATCCCAGCGGATGCCAGGTCGTTCCGCCATCGAGCGAAAGATCGAAGAAAACGCTGTCCGCCTCCGCCGAACTGCCGCCGCGCCGCCACTCCGCGCGATTCGGCGACGTCACGGAAAATTCCTGAGACGAAGCCGCGTTGCCGAATCGAACGATGTGAGACCGCCCCGCGCCGGAGAGCGTAAAACTCCCCGCCACGACGACCGTGTCGTCGGGCGCCAACCCGATCGCATACACGGTTCCGTCCAAAGGATGGCGAAAAGCCGAATCCATGATCCCCTCGGAAGACAGCAACGCCAGACGTGGAGAGTTCTCGCCGCGCAGTTCCGTGAACGAGCCGCCGATCAGCAAACCGCCATCGGCCTGCGGAGCGATCGCGTAGACGCTGCCGTCCGCTTGCGCGTCCAGCGTAGGATCCGGCGTGCCGTCGGCGTTCAGGCGCGCGAGGCCTCGGCGCTGGATGCCGCCCACGCTCGAAAAATGCCCGCCGATGAGAATTCGTCCGCCGGCGTCCCGGGTCAACGCATACACGGCGCCATTCGGCTGGGGGGCGAATGTCGGATCGAGCGAACCGTCGGGATTCAATCGCGCAAGATGGGCGATGGACGCCGCCCCCTGCGCCGCTTGAAAATCGCCGCCGATCAAAATCTTTCCGTCCTCCAGAACGCGAATCGCATAGACCCCAAAACCGGATACGATATTCGCCCTGAACGAAGTGTCCAATTGGCCGTTCTCGTGAAGGCGCAGGATGCCTCTAAAACTGCCTTGCGGAAGATTCCAGAAAAAGCCGCCGACCAGGATTTTACCGTCCGGTTGAAAGGCAACGGCATAAACGTCGTTTCCCAAATTGGGAGCGAAGCCCTCCTCCGGCGCGCCGTCCGGCCGCAGGCGGACGAGACCCGGCCCCCCGACGAGAATTCGACCCTTCACGTCTATCGCGAGCGCATAAACCGTCGAACCGTGATACGCTGGAAAAGATGCGTCGAGCGAACCGTCGGGATTCAACCGAGCCAAATACTGCCTCGGAACGCCATTGACGCTCGTGAAATAACCGCCCAGAAGCCATCGCCCGTCCGGCTGGGCGGCGACCGTCACGACCGCATTGCTCGTGACGACGGCAAAACTCGAATCCAACTCGCCCTTGGCGAGATCGGCGCAAACCGGGCCGGGCAAGCAAGCGAGCGCCGCTCCCCAGACCTGGACAATTTTTCTTAAAATTTTCATGCAGCGCCCCCCCTATCATCTTCGATTATCGGGGGAATTTACAAAGCGGCAACATTTTTTTGCGGTCATTTCGCGACCCGGCGACACCCCGAGTTCGATTACGCCTCGCGCAACGGGAATGCGTTAGCCGACGCTATTGCTGCCGGGCGCGACACCCTCCAGACCCCGGCTCGCGAACGGCGAGAGCGCGCGGTCAAGCACGCCTTGCAGATAGGCGATGCAGACGCCGTAGTTCGTGATGGCCGTGTGCGCGCGCGACGCCGCGTCCAGCCGGTTGAGCATCTCGCGCCGCGTCAGCATGCAGGCGCCGCAGTGGACAATGAGGCGGTAGTCCGAGAGATTCGGCGGATAATCGCGGCCGCTGACGACGTCAATCCGCAAGTCCAGACCGGTGTATTGCCGCAGCCAGCGCGGGATCTTGACGCGCCCGATGTCGTCTTCCAGCGCATGATGGCTGCACGCCTCGGCGATCAGCACGCGGTCGCCGGCGCGCAAATCCTCGATGGCGCGCGCGCCGCGAACTTCCTCCTCCAAATCGCCTTTGAACCGCGCGAACAGAATCGAAAAGGTCGTCAAGGGCGTTTGGGGCGGCGTATCGGCGACTACCTTGAGCACCACCTGCGAATCGCACACCACGAGCGACGGCGGTTGCGGGAGACGCGAAAGCACGGCCGCGTATTCGCGCTCTTTCACCACCAGCCCCGCCGCATCGTGGTCGAGCAGATCGCGCAACACCTGCGCTTGCGGCAGGATCAGACGCCCTTTCGGCGCTTGGAGATCAATCGGCACGACCAGCGCGCAAAGACCGCCCGGCGGGACCAGATCGCCCACCAGCGTCGGGGCGCCCCGGCGGTCGGCGGGCAGCGCGCGCGCCAACGCCGCCTTGAGCTCGGCGAGTCGCGCGTCACGGTTCGCGAAATCCGTCGCGCTCAACGCGACGACCGTTCCAAAGCGCTCTCGCAACGTCGCCAGAAAGCGATCCGAAGACGCCCGCAGGTCGCTCTTGTTCACCACCGGCACGCACGGCAGCCCGCGCCGGACGGCCTCGGTCGCGATGCGCTCCTCGAAGTCCGTCCAGACCTCCGGCTCCAGCGCCAGCAATATCAGGTCGGCGCGATCGTACACGCGCTGCGCGCGCTCGATGCGAAGCTCGGCGAGCGTGGACACGTCGTCCAGCCCTCCCGTATCCAGCAACGTCACAGGGCCCAGCGGCAACAGCTCGATCGGTTTTTCGACCACATCGGTCGTGGTGCCGGGCACCGGCGAGACGATCGAAACCGACTGGCCGGCGATCCAGTTGACGAGACTGGACTTGCCGACGTTAGCGCGCCCGAAAACGCCGATCTGTATTCGCAATCCGGTGGGCGTCTTGTTCATGAAAGCCTCGGCGACAAAGCGCGCGGGCGTTCCGCGGGGTGTCTCACGAGCGGCTCCCCAGGGCCATCAACCGGTTCGGCGAGAGCGCCTCTTCGACCGCGGTCTCGCCCAACGCGCGGATCAGGAAGGCGCGAAAATCCCGCTCGCCCGACGCGCGAAAGGCCAGCGCGAGCTCTTCGGCGCGGCGATAACCCAGCGTCGGAACGAAGGCGGCGATCAAGGCCGGACTGTCGCACACCCTGCGCCGGCAGACGCCGGCGTCGGCTTCGATTTCGCGCACGTGGCCGGTCAAAATGCGCGCCGCCGCGCCCAACAAATCCGTCATCTCCAGCAGCGCATCGGCCAGCGCGGGCATGAACTCGTTGATGCGCTCCGTGCCTTGTCCGGCGTAAACGCCCACCAGCGCGCCCAAGGCCGAAGCGCGAAGCGCCGCGCCGATCACCGCCTCCGGGATCACCGGATTGACCTTGCTGGGCATGATGGAGGAACCGGTCTGCCGCGCGGGCAGCCGGATTTCACCGAGATAATGTCGGATACGGAGATCGCGCGCGGCCTTAGAGAGATTGGCGGCGGCGGCGCCGAGAACGCCGGCGGTCTCGACGAGCGCGTCCGCATTGGAAGTCGCGTCCAACCCATTCTCGGCGCGCGTCAGGCCCATACCGGTCAGAACGCGCAATTGTTCCTGCACGCGGAAAATGTAGCGGCGCGGCGCGGCGAGGCCCGTGCCGACCGCGGTGCCGCCGAGATTGATGACGCGCAAGCGCTCCTCGCATTTGAACGTCCGCCAACGGTCCCGCGCAAACGCCTCGCCAAAGGCCCCGAACTCGGCGCCGAGCGCGACGGGAACGGCATCCTGCCATTCGGTGCGCCCCATGGCGATGACGCCGGCGAACGCCCTCTCCCGATCTTGAAACGCCCCCTGTAATGAAGCGAAGTCCTCGCTCAACGCCCGCACGGCCTCGATTGCGGCAATGCGCACGGCGGTCGGAAACGTATCATTGGTGGATTGGTGCAGATTGACATGCTCGATCGGGTGAATCACGTCATAGGCGCCGCGCGCATGACCGAGCCGCTCCAACGCCAGGTTGGCCAGCGCCTCGTTCATGTTCATGTTGGTCGAGGTGCCCGCGCCGCCCTGCAAGGCGTCCACGGGAAAGGCGTCCGCGCGGCGGCCGACGGCAATCTCGTCGCAAGCGGCGGCGATGGCTTCGGCAAGGGGGTGGGCAAGAAACCCCAATTCCGCATTCGTCAAAGCGCACGCCTTCTTCACCAGGGCCAGCGCGCGGATGAGCCGCGGATGGACGCGGCGCCCTGAAACCGGGAAATTGGCGATGGCGCGCTGGGTATGGATGCCCCACCATGCGCCGGCGGGGATCGCCAGTTCGCCCAGGGCGTCGCGCTCGAGGCGCGCCGCGCTATCGGCCGTTGCTTCGGAAGTCATGCGCACAAAATAGCACAGCCGGCCCGATCCTCCAACGCGGGCGACCGGCGAAGATGGCGGCAGCCCATCGAGCGCGGTCGCCGTCATTCCGTGCGCGCGGCGAAACCGGGGGTGGCGCGTTCTTCGATGGAACCGTCGTCGCGGCGCAGCAGGAACAGCGCCTCGCAACCGGGGAACGCGCGCGGGAGCCACTCGAGACCTTCCTCCGGCCCCATCACATACAGCGCCGTGGCCAAACCATCGGCGACCAGACAAGTATCGGCCACCACGGTCACGCTGCCGGCCATCCGCCGCACGGGACGGCCCGTGCGAGGGTCAAAGATATGCGCGTAAATTTCGCCGGTCGCCTCGTCGCGACGGAAATTGCGATAATCTCCCGAAGTCGCGACGGCGATGTTGGAGAGCCGCAGCACGCGCTCCAAAACCACGCCCGGCGGCGCATCCGGACGCGGGCGATCCACCCCGATGCGCCAAGGACCCCCGCCCGCCCGCTCGCCGCGCGCGACGACCTCGCCGCCGACCTCGACGAAGAAATTTCGCAAGCCGGCCTCCTCCAAAGCGCGCGCCGCCGCGTCCACGCCATAGCCTTTCGCCACGGCATTGAGGTCCAAGCGAACCCCCGCCGCTTCTTTGGAAAGCCGGTTCTCCGCATCCAACCCCACCCGCCGAAAGCCGACGACCGCGCGGACGGCTTCGATTTCCTCCCCGGTCGGCGTTCGCTCGCGCGGGCCGGAACGACCGAAACCCCAAAGCTCGACGAGCGGCGCGACGGTCGGATCGAAGGCGCCGCCGGAGCGCTCCGCCAAGACCAGCGCAAAACGCACCACCTCGGCGAACGCCGAGGAGACGGGCAACGGCGAATCCGGCGGCGCCTCGTTGAAGCGGCTGATTTCGCTTCCGGGGTCATACGTGGACATCTGCCGATTGATTTCGGCGAATACCGCCTCCACACGGGCGCGCAGCGCGGGCACATCGGCCGCGCGCACGCGGGCGTCGGCGATGCGGATGCTCCAGGTGGTTCCCATGGTGAGACCCTCCATCCGCAGGGCTTCGGCGCGCACGCCGGTCGGGCGCCGATAGATTCCCCAAATGAAGAGGGCCGCCAAAAGAGCGCCCACCCAAAGCATTTGGAGCGGACGCAGTCGGCGGGGCTGAATGAGATGAACGTCGGATGCGCCGGACTGGGACATGATTCGAATTTTCGCCGTGCGGCGGGGTTGGGCATCGGTCGCGGTAGCCGTCAGACCCGCGCAGAGCGTAAGCCTATCCCTACCAGAAACGAGCGCGTCCGGTCAATGCGGCGAGAAGCCGAGCGATGGCCGGCCTGTCGTCGGGCCCGTCGAGCCCGACCGGGCTGCACCCCACACGCCGCCTTCGCGGGCGGATACACAAATTCGTGTCCGATCGGACACGAATTTGTGTATCGAGAGAAGGGAGACCGGCGGAGCGATTGCCGATCGCGACTCTGAAGAAGATATGTCGGGCAAAAGGAAACGATGTGGTCGGGACCGAGATATGTTGGGGACAGGGAAACGATGTGGTCGGGACAGGGAAAGCCGGTTGCAGTTTGGGAATAGCGTCCGACACCGGAGAAGGACTCCGGATAAGCGGCAGACCATAAAAAGTCAGGGACCGAACCTGACAGCGATATCGGCGCGCAATGCAGAGCGAAATAAAGACCGGAGCCCCCCCGATCCGCTTTTTCTTTGGCCGCCCGCGCCGCCGCGCCCGATCGCCATTTTGTTCAGGCCCCGCGTCTATTCCATCGCCGCAGGACCGTCATCGCCGAACCCCGGATTCCAGATTGAAGAACCGCAGATTTCGGAAGGGGGTTTCCGCTTTCGCGCCCCGCGTCAAGACGCAGCGCTCACTCCAAGACCTGGAGCATGATCATGGTCATATCGTCGTAGGGAGGGGAATCGCCGACGAAGGCCATGAGGCGTTCGCGGACATGGTTGAGCGCGGCCTCGGCGCCGACGGGCGCGGCGCGCAGAGCCTCCAGCAGCCGCTCCAGCCCCCATTCCTCGCCCTGCGCATTTTGGGCCTCGGTGATGCCGTCGGTGTACAGCGCAATCAGGTCGCCCGGTTGCAGCGTCACGGCGGTCTCCGTGATCGCGGCGTCGAAATCCGCCGGATCGGCCAGGCCGATCGCAACGCCGTCGGACTCGATCCGCGCCATCGGCGCGCCGGCCGCGGCGGAGCGCACGATCGCCGGATCGTGGCCCGCGCGCGCCATGCGCAGCTCGCGGGTGCGCGGGTCGTACACGCCATACAGCGCCGTGACGAACATATCCTCGTAGAGATCGTCGCGCAGCACGCGGTTGATTTCCCGCAGCGTTCGGGCCGGGCTATCGCAACCGGGCGCGGTCGCGCGCAGCACGCTGCGATAGACGCTCATCAGCAACGCCCCGCCGATGCCCTTGCCGGAGACGTCGGCGATCGCAACGCCGACGCGCGCATCGTCCACTTTGACCACGTCATAATAATCGCCCCCGATCTCCAGCGCGGGCACGTTGAATGCCGCGACCTCGAGACCGGGCGCGGAGGGAATGCGGCGCGGCAGCAGCATCTGCTGGATGCGGCGGGCGACGGACAGGTCGCGATCCATTCGTTTTTTCGCGTCCAGGTCCTGATGCAAAATGGAATAATGCGCGGAAACCGAAGCCTGGTCGGCCAGCGCCTGGAGCAGGTTCATATCGCTCTCGGTAAACGGGCGGTTGTCCACGCGGTTCACCACGGTCAGCGTGCCCATGATGCGATGGCGAAACCGCATCGGCACGGCGAGCAGCGAGCGCACGCGGAGAAAATCGGCGTCGTAGCGCGGGATGCGGGGATCGCGCTCGGCGTCGGCGACGAGTACGGGGCCGCCGAAATCGGCGATTTCGCCGAGCAATCCCTCGCCTTTTTTCGCGGTCTGGGCGCGGACGGCGCGTTCGACGGCCTGCGAACGGCTGTGCGCGGCGTCGAGGGCGAGGTCGGCATGCCGCACAATGGGGGGGAAGACGCCGGCGATGGCGCGGACCTGAAGCTCGCGTCCGTTCGAATCGAGCAAGTGGATCGCGCCGGCGGAGGCGTGGGTCGTTCGCAGCGCATAGTGCAAAACGCGCTGGAGCAGCGCATCCACGTTAACGCTGTCGGACTCGGCGAAAACCTCGCCCACATCGTGGACAAAATTGAACATCACCTCCTTCTCGCGGAGGAGTTGATCATACCGAAGTCGAAGCCGGCGGTGATAATGGATCAAGAGGAAGAGCGCCGCGAGGGTGGGAAACATCAGAACGGCGAGGAGCCCCGCGGCCCAGCGGAAAAGATTGACGACCGCGAGCGGCATCACGGCTCAACCTCGCCGGTCGAACGGCGGAGGTCCTCGCGCAGGAAGGCCAGCACGTCCTTGAACTTGGCCGCGTTGGCGTCGGAAAGGCGGGCGAGGTTTTCGTGCGCCTCGACCATATCGGCGGCGAGCCGGCGGCGGTCTTGTTCGGCCGCGGGCGGCGCGGCGAGGGCGGTTTCGGCGGGGGCGGGAACGGCGGTCTCCGGCGACGGAGTCTCGCGAATCTCGAGCAGCCGGTCGAGCCCCAGGGTGGCCATGAGATGGCGGGCGTGGGAGGACAGGTTCAGAGCGACGACTCCACCCTTCCCGGCTTTCCGATAGCGGAAACACAGGCCGGCGATGACCCCCATGAAGGTGCTGTCCATGCCGACGCAGGCCTGGAAGTCGAACACGAGTCGGACGGCGCCCTGTTCGAGGGCGGCAAGGCCGAAATCCTTCAACGCCGGCGCGATGCGAAACGAGCCGCGTCCCTCGACACGGACACAGGCCGCGGCGCCTTCCATCCGTACCAACAGCCGATCCGGACTCTGTTCATTGTCGGCCATGGCGCGTAACACCCGCTTTCCCGATCTCCCACATTGACCGCTCGACCTTTCGGCGCGCGCCGGCGCGCGCCTTGCAACGCTTCACCGCACGAGCCGCGCGCCCGCCGCGGCGGGCGCATCCGTGCCTGAAACCGCCCGATTTTGCGCCGAGTATCGCCCGGCCCAAACGATAAAGAGTGTATCAGCGCGACCGGCGGCGTCAACGCGGCGCCGGCGCCGCGGCGGGCGCGGCGTTGACCGCCGGTTTCGGAGCGGCGGAGGGCGTTGGCGCGGAGGCGCGCGCGCCGCGCCGGGGGGCGAGCATCATCATCAGCGCCCGGCCCATCTTCGTCGGCGCCTGATCGGGCGTGACGACATCCGCACAATCGCGCAGGACGCGGTTCATAATCTCGAAGCCGAGTTCCTGGTGCGCGTTTTCCCGTCCGCGAAAGAACAGCGAGACCTTGACCCGATGTCCTTCCCCGATGAACTCGCGGATACGGCGGATCTTGGTCTGATAGTCGTGTTCGTCCACATTGGCATGGAATTTGATCTCCTTGACCTTTGTGGCCGCATGGCTCTTCCGGGCGTTCTTTTCGCGCTTTTCCTGCTCGTACTTGAAGCGCCCGAAGTCCATGATGCGGCAGACGGGGGGATCGGCGTTCGGGGAAATCTCCACCAGATCCAAGCCGGCTTGCTCCGCGAGCTGGCGGGCATGGGAAAGGGATATGACGCCGATCTGGTTTCCATCGGCGTCAATGCACCGCACCTCCGGGGCGCGGATGCGGAAGTTCGTTCGCGTGAAGGTTCTGATGATCGTCCTCCGGGTTAGGGTTTCGGGTTGTCGCCCGCCGGCGGCGCGGATACCGCGGCGGAAAAGCTTCGGGATTCTTCTTCCAGCTTCAGGCGCGCGATCGCGGCCTCGAGTGCCATCGCGCCGAGGTCGCCGCCGGAGCGGGCGCGCAACGCGACGCGCCCGCTTTCGGCCTCGCGCCCGCCGACGACGGCCATATAGGGCACTTTTTCCATCTGCGCCCGGCGAATTTTGGCGCCGATCTTGTCGGGGCTTTCATCCACGGTTGCGCGAAGGTCGCGCGCGCGCAAGGCGGCGGCGACGGAGCGGGCGTAGTCCGACTGGCGCTCGGAAATCGGCAACACGCGGATCTGCTCCGGCGCCAGCCAGAGCGGGAAGGCGCCGGCGTAATGCTCGATGAGGATGCCGAAGAAGCGTTCGATGCTGCCGAAAAGCGCGCGGTGCACCATGTAGGGCCGATGCTCGTGTCCGTCCGCGCCGACGTAGGCGAGCTGAAAACGTTCCGGCAGGTTGAAATCGAACTGGACGGTGCTCATCTGCCATTCGCGGCCGATGGCGTCGCGCACCTTGAGGTCAATCTTCGGCCCGTAAAACGCGCCGCCGCCGGCATCGGTCTCGTAGGGGATGCCCTCGGCCTTGAGCGCGGACTCGAGCGAGGCCGTGGCCTGTTCCCAACGCGCCGTTTCGCCCACCGCCTTTTCCGGGCGCGTGGCGAGGTAAGCGCGGATATCGGTGAAACCGAAGACGGCCCACATCCGGCGGGCGAAGCGAACGACCTCGGCGATCTCGCCTTCGATCTGCTCGGCGGCGCAGAAGATATGCGCGTCGTCCTGCGTGAAACCGCGGACTCGCAGCAGGCCGTGAAGCACGCCGGCCTTCTCGTAACGATAGACGGTGCCGAGCTCCGCCCAGCGCAGCGGCAGTTCGCGATACGAGCGGGGACGCGACCGATAGATGTTGATGTGAAACGGGCAGTTCATCGGCTTGATGAAATACTCCGCCTCGTCAATCGTCATCGGCGCGTACATGCTCTCGCGGTAGAAGCCGAGATGCCCGGAGGTCTCCCACAGGCCGCCGCGTCCGATGTGCGGCGTGTAAAGCAGTTCGTAGCCGGCGCGGAAGTGCTCGCGCCGCCAAAAGTCCTCGATCAGGGCGCGGACGCGCGCGCCTTTCGGGTGCCAGTGGATGAGGCCGGGGCCGACCGATTCTTCGATACTGAAGAGCTCGAGCTCGCGGCCGAGGCGGCGGTGGTCGCGGCGTTTCGCCTCCTCGAGTTGTTGGAGGCGGGCGTCGAGTTCGGCCTGGGTGGGAAAGACCACGCCGTAGAGCCGTTGGAGCATCGGGTTGGTTTCGACGCCGTGAAAATAAGAGCCGGCGACAGAAAGCAATTTGAACGCGCCGATCTGCCCGGTGCGTTCGACGTGCGGGCCGCGGCAAAGATCGGTGAAATCGCCGCAGCGATAGAAACTGATGGGCTCGCCTTCCGGGATTTCGGCGAGGCGCTCGAGCTTGTAGTTCTGGCCGGCCTCGCGGAGCCGGCGTTCGGCCTCGGCGCGCGAAAGCTCGAAGCGCTCGAAGGGGACGTCGTCGCGCACGATGCGCGCCATCTCCTCCTCGATGCGCGGGAAATCCTCCGGACCGAGACGGTGAGGCAGATCGAAATCGTAGTAAAAACCGTCCTCCGTGGCCGGACCGATATCGAGACGGACGCCTTCAAAAAGCCGGCACACGGCGGCGGCCATGACATGCGCCGCGCTATGCCGCATCCGGTCCGGTCCCGGAGCCGATGTTTCTTTGGTCATGCGTTTCTACGATTTCTCCCGCGCCACGGATCACGGCGCTCCAAAAACGGGAGAAATATGCCCCCTTCCGCGAGCTGAGTCAATTCGGAATGCGCGGATGACCTCAAATGTCCAAGATGAAAGACCGGGCCCCCGATTCATCCCGGATAGGCCTCTCGCCTTTTGACGCTTTTTGAACGGTTGTGGCGGCTACAAACGTTCGAACACGAGTGTATCCCCATCCATCACGATGGTGAGCGTGCGTCCGGCCAGCGTGTATGGAATACTCTCCCGCGAACCATCCTGATTCACGACATCCAACGCGCCTTCCCCTTTGCTCCACGTGAAATTGTCGACCTTCGTGTTGCTGCCTACTCGGGTTTCAGTGCTTCCAGTGCCGTTCTTATTGAA
>CALGXT010000153.1 GCA_937935255.1 uncultured bacterium
CAGCAGGCCCGCCGGCGCGCCCGCGAGCAGATACTCCGGAACGGTCTCGCACAACGGGCGATCCCAACCGAGAAAAACGCGGCGAATCGCGGCGTTGACGCTCAGCGCGGAGGCGCTCGGCCTTGCGTTTTTCACGGCGCCATCTCCGAATCCACGGCGAACTCAACGGCGCGCAGCGCCAAATCCGCTCCGCCGACGGCTTCGACCGTCGTCGCGCCGCAGGCGGGGCAACGCACGTCCAGCGGGTCGGCTTCCGTTTCCGCGCCGCAGGCGGCGCAGCGCACACGAAAGGGCTCCGTCTCGATCGCGAGCTCGGCGCCGGCGGCGACGGTGCCCTCCGCGGCGACGGGAAAGGCGAAGCGCAGCGCCTCGGGGTCCGCGCCGGATAGCGCGCCGACGCGGAGCGTGACGCGAAGCGCTCGTAGGGCGTTTTCGCGCGCGGCGATTCGTTCGATCTCCTCCACCAGGGCTTCCGCCAAGGACAGCTCGTGCATGGCAACCCCGCTCAACAAATGCGCGGCAAGGGTTCCCCTTGCGGCCGGTCCACGATGCGCCGTCCGCCCACCCGCGTTTCCATGACGACGCGGCCCGGATACGCGCGCGCCAGGCGCCCGATCCGCCGCGCCTCGCGTCCGCTCGGCAACGCCCGCCAGGCGGCGAGCGCGGCATCGGCGGCGGACGCGGCGACGATCGCGATCACGCGGCCCTCGCAGGCCACGCGGATCAACTCGAGGCCGAGCAGTTCGGCGAGCGCGCGCGCGGCGGGGCGATAGGGCAGCTCGGATTCAAGAATCTCCGCGCTGAAGGGGGTTCCCTCGACCGCTTCGTTCAACACGGCGGCGGCGCCGCCGCGCGTGGGGTCCCGGAGGAAACGCACCGCGCCGGCGATCGGCAGCAGCGCCTCGACGAGATCGAGCACCGGCGCGGAATCGCTCGAGAGCGCGGCAGCGGCGGGCAGTTTCTCGCGCGCCGCGAGCACGGCCATGCCGTGGTCGCCGAGCGTGCCGCTGACGAGAATGGCGTCGCCCTCGGCGAAGCGCCGCCGATCCAATTCGAAACCGGGCAACGCCTCGCCAATGCCGGCGGTGGTCAGATAAATGCCGTCGCCCTGGCCGCGGCGGACGACCTTGGTGTCGCCGGTGACGATGGCGACGCCGGCGGCCTCGGCGGCGGCGCGCGCGGAATCGAGGGCGCGGCGCACCAGTTCCATCGGTGTTCCTTCTTCGAGAATCGCGGCGAGGGCCAGATAGCGCGCGCGGCCGCCGCTGACGGCGAGATCGTTCACCGTGCCGTGCACGGCGAGCGCGCCGATATCGCCGCCGGGGAAGAAGGGCGGCGCGACCACGAAGCTATCGGCGGTGAACAACAGCGGGCCGGGCGGTCGGGGCAGGCGCGCGGCGTCGGGCAGACCGTCGTCGGCGGCGACGGCGAAGCGGGGGACGATCTCGTCGCGCAGCCACTCCGCCGCGAGACGCCCGCCCGCGCCGTGCTCGATCCGAACGACATCGGCGTCGTTCATGCGCCGCTCCGTTCGACGAGTCGGGTTGCGGAGGTTGAGGATAAGTAAAGCCCCGCGCCGGCGCTCCGCGCGCCGGAACGGGGCTTCGTCAAACCGCGCGATTGGCGACAGGCATCCACGGCGATCATCCTAAAGGGATCGCGGCGGATGGCAATTTCGGAATGGGGCCGCGCCTTACGGCAGCGGCGCGATATATTGCTCCGCGGGCCTGGGCACGATGGCGAAGGCGAAAGGTTTGCCGTCCTTATACAGCACGACTTTTTGATTCTCCGTGTAATCAGAGGGCGAGCTCCCGCACACGGCATAACTGGCTTTCATGCCCCGATTGCCGTCTTCGTCAAACTTGTAAAACTCCATGCGAAAACGGCCGGCCTTGACGTAGGAGTTCTCGCCGGTCAGCCCGTAATGGTAAAATAAGTACGAAGGCCATCGCGTGATCAAGCGCGTGCCGTCGCATTTATAGCCGCGCGGCTGAAACTTCCAGATGAACTGTTCTTCTCCGCGCGTGACCCGAACTCCAGGCGGGACATCCGGATTCTTGGTGATGTCCGCCTCGTCATCTCCCTCGCAGCCGATCACCGCCACCGCCAACGCCAGTGCCGCCGCCCCGCCCAGCCAACGCATCGCCTTCTTCACTGTCATGCCCAACTCCTATGATCCGGCCGCCACAACCTTTTGTGAGGTCCGAATTGGGCCGGACAATAGCTTGGGCCATCATTCCTGTCAAACGGCGATTTAATTTTTCTCGAACCTGGGAATATCAGCGCGCAACAGATTCATTTTTCTCGACCGCATCCCCGATTTGGGCATATAAAAAGTGAGACAAAAATGTGCGGAAATTGCACTCTATGGGGCGGCGTGCTGCGTTTCTGGGCGATTATGACCTTGTCGAGCGACGTGAAAGAACTCGTGGCGACGGAGCTTCCGGCGCCGATTTTCCCGGGAGAGGCGAAATTGCATCGGGAACATCCGCGGCTATTGATCACGGAGTCCGACTGGCGAAACATTCGAGAGCGGCGCGCGCGCGAGCCGGAATTCGCCGAGATTTGCGAGGGCGTGGTGCGGCGGGCGCGCGCGGCCGCCGAACTACCGCCGATCGAACGCAAGTTGACCGGGCGGCGATTGCTATATGTTTCTCAAGAGGCTCTGCGCAGAGTTTTTCTCCATGTGGCGTCTTTTCGGTTGACAAGCGATCGCGCCTTCGTCGAAGCCGCCCGGCGCGAGATGCTCGCCGCCGCCGATTTTTCCGATTGGAATCCCGATCATTTTCTGGACACCGCCGAGCTGACCGCGGCGCTCGCCGTCGGGTACGACGGTTTATGGGACGTTTTGGACATCGAAGCGCGCAACCGCATCCGCGCCGCAATCCGGGATTTGGGTTTGCGCCCGGCGCTGGAGCAAAAAGCCTCGCGCTTTTTCTACCGGGCCCGCAACAATTGGAATCAGGTTTGCCTCGGCGGCCTGGCGTTGGGCGCTTTGGCGATCGCGGAGGATGAGCCGGACCTCGCGAACCGAATGTTGGCCGAGGCGCGCCGCCACATCGGCAACGGCCTTTCGGCCTATGCGCCCGACGGCGTATATCCCGAAGGCCCCGTCTATTGGCGCTATGGCACATCCTACCAGATCGCGCTGATCGAGGCCTTTCGCACCGCGCTGGGAACAGATGATGAGTTGCCGCGCGCGCCGGGTTTTTTGGAAAGCAGCGACTTCATGCTCCATATGCGGGGGCCTTTCGGCCAATATTTCAATTTCGCGGATTCCAGTCATCCCCCGATCGGCGATCCGTCGTTTCTTTGGTTCGCCCGCGAGCGCAACCGACCCTCCATCGCGCGCTTCGTGATTTCATCTCTGCGTCGGGTTTTGCTCGACAGTGGCGCGACGAAGGCCGAACGCTGGTTGCCGCTGGTTCTGAAGTGGTGGCCGACGCCGGGAAAGATGGATTCGGAAGCGCCGCCGTTGTTCTGGTCGGGCGGCGGCCCGAATCCGGTGGCGGCGTGGCGCACGGCGTGGGACGACCCGGCGGCGGTCTATTTTGCCGTCAAGGGCGGCGGCGCCACCGTCAACCACGGCCATCTGGACGCCGGGTCCTTCGTCTTCGACGCCGGCGGCGTGCGCTGGGCGGAGGACCTGGGCCTGCAGGATTACGAAAGTCTGGAACGACTCGGCGTGCGTTTGTGGGACGGCAAGCCCGGCGGACAGCGCTGGCAAATTTTCCGGCTCAACAACCACAGTCACAACACGCTGACCATTGAGGGCGGGCTGCACCGTCCCGACGCGTTGGCAACGTTCGCGCGCGCCGACGCGGGCGGCGCCGAAATTGACCTGTCGCCGGTGTTTCGCGGCGCGGCCGCCAAAGTGACGCGCGGGGTGCGCTGGCGCGGCGTTGAGGGCGTCGAAATTGAGGATCGGCTGGAAGGGCTGCGGCCCGGAGCTGAAGTGCGATGGTCTCTCGTGACCTCCGCCGAGGCCCAAATACGGGGGAATGCGTTTCAACTTTTCCGCGAGGGGCGGGCGCTGGAAATCGAGTTTGATGCGACGGCGCCCCGTCTGACGGTCGAATCCATCGAAAAGCCCGGCGGCTTCAACGCGGAGAATCCGGGGCGGCGGCGGCTCGACCTTTTCACGACCGCGGACGCAAACGGACGCGCGGCGATTCGGGCGGCGCTGCGTCCGCTCACGCGCGCCGAAGCAGAAGCGGCAGGACGGCTATGAAGCGCGGGTTTCTAGACAAATTGATCACGCGGCTCGACCGGGTGGACCCCGGCCACTTGCAAGCGCATATCTTGCGCCTGGCGCGCGAGAAAGGATTGCTGGAGACCATCTTCCACGCCATTCAGGAGGGCATTCTGCTGGTGGATGGTCGCGGCCGAATTTTATATGCCAATCGCGCCGCGGGTCGTTTGCTGGGATTCGACATCGAATCGGCGGAGGAAACGCCCATCGCCCGCTACCTGCGCGGCGTGGACTGGGATCTCGTGCTGCGGCTCGACGAGGACGAATGGACGCGCCTCGTCAGCCGCGAGATCGAGATCAACTACCCTGAACACCGTTTTGTCGCTTTCTATTTGGTGCCGCTGACGCTGCAACAGCCGTCGGAGCGGGGCGCGGCGGTCATCCTGCGCGATGTCACGCGCGATCGGCAAACCCAGGCGGAAAACGTGGAGTCGGAGCGGTTGCGCGCGATCATGCTGTTGGCCGCCGGTGTGGCGCATGAGATCGGCAACCCCCTCAATTCGCTCTCGATCCACCTGCAGTTGCTCCGCCGCGACCTGGCCGAACTCGGCGGCGCGAAAGGCGCCCAGGAGCTGGTGGAGGTGTGCGAGCGGGAAGTGCGGCGGCTCGACGGCATCGTGCGCGAATTTCTGCACGCCGTGCGTCCCGTGCCGCTGGAGCTGGAATCGGCGGATCTCGCCGAGGTGGTGCGCGATACGCTCGAGTTCTTGCGTCACGAGATCGCCGATCGGGGCGTGCGCGTCGAGCTCGACGAAACCGCGGACTTGCCCTCGGTGCGCGTGGACCGGCAGCAGATGCGTCAGGCCTTTTTCAACATCGTCAAAAACGCGGTCGAGGCCATGCCGGGCGGCGGGCGGCTTCGCATTTCGTTCGCGGTGGGCGATCGCTCCGTCGCGGTGTCTTTCCTCGACGAGGGCCGCGGGATCCGCGCGCAAGACCTCAGCCGCATTTTCGACCCCTATTTCACCACCAAAGCCGGCGGCACAGGGCTCGGAATGATGATCGTGCAGCGCATCGTTCGCGACCACGGCGGCGAGATCGAAATCCGCAGCGAGGAGGGCCGCGGAACGGCCGTTCTGATCTCCCTGCCGCGCGAGGACCGCCGGGTGCGCCTGCTCGAGGCCGGCGCGCCCATGGATCGCCCGGATTCCGCCGCGGAACCGTCCAAGGCTCCTTCAACGCCATGAAGAACAAACCGACCGTCCTGATCGTGGACGACGAGAAAAACACGCGCGAAGGGCTTGCGCGCGCGCTGGAGCGCCATTACCGCGTGCGGCTGGCCGACAGCGGTCCCGCCGCGCTGCGGATTCTCGAAGAGGAGCCGGTGGACTTGCTCCTTTCCGACGTGCGGATGCCCGATATGGACGGCCGCACGCTGATGAAGCGCGCGCTGGCGCGCTCGCCGCAACCGGTCTGCGTTTTGCTGACCGCCTATGGCACGATTGACGCCGCCGTCGAGGCGACCAAGGAAGGCGCCTACGACTATCTTCAGAAGCCGGTCAATCTCGACCGGCTGGAGACCGTGCTCCAGCGGGCCCTGGCGTCGCGCGCGATGGAGAGCGAAAACCGGCGGTTGCGCGAACAGCTCGATCGAAAGTTCGGGCTGGAGAACATCATCGGCTCCTCAACCGCGATGCAGGAAGTGCTCGACACGATCCGCCAGGTGGCGCCCAGCCGCGCGACGGTGCTCATCGAAGGCGAAAGCGGCACGGGCAAAGAACTGGTCGCGCGCGCGCTGCACCAGTTGAGCCCGCGCTCGATGGGGCCTTTCATCGCCGTCCACTGCGCGGCGCTTTCCCCGACGCTATTGGAGAGCGAACTCTTCGGCCACGAACGCGGCGCATTCACCGGCGCGGTGGAGCGGCATCAGGGGCGTTTCGAACTGGCCGACGGCGGAACGCTTTTCCTGGATGAAATCGGGGAAATTGACCCGAGCGTACAGGTGAAAATCCTACGCGTGCTGGAGGAGCGGCGATTCGAGCGCGTCGGCGGACGCGAAACCATCGAAGTGGATGTGCGTTTGATCGCCGCGACCAATCGGGATCTGCGGAAAATGGTCGAGGAAAAGAAATTCCGCGAGGACCTTTTCTTCCGGCTCAATGTCGTCGCCATCACCCTGCCGCCGTTGCGCGAGCGTCTGGGCGACGTGCCCTTGCTGGCGGATCGCTTTCTCAAGGAATTCGCCGCCGAAAACGGAAAGCCGCCGCCGACGTTGACGCCGGAGGCGATGGACGCGCTGACGGCGTACGCCTGGCCGGGCAATGTTCGGGAGCTGCGCAATGCGATCGAGCGCATGGTCGTTCTCGCGCGCGGCGACCGGCTGACGGTTCGCGACTTGCCGCCGGCGATCCGCGAAAGCGCGCGAAACGGCGCGGTCGGGGCGCGTCCCGCGGGCGCCGCGGGCTCGAGCGCGGGCTTCTCTTTGGAAGAGACGGAACGGCGAACGATCGAGCGCGCGCTCGCCGCCGCCGACGGAAACCGCGTGCGCGCCGCGAAGGCGCTCGGCATCAGCCGGCGCACCCTGCACCGCAAAATCGCCGAGTATGGCTTGTCGGTCCCCGCCCGCCGCGGCCGCCCGCCGGCCGAGAAAACGACCTCCGGTTAGGGACAGGGAATACTCAAAGAGCCTTGGAAGTCCCACGGGGCGATGCACCTCGCGCCGGATGCCGATCCGAAGACCGCTTTTTCGTGTTCGTTCGCGCTTTTCGTAGTTTTTGCAACTGTGCTGCAAGGGACAGACACTCTGGAGACTTGCGCATAGGTGTCTGTCCCCCGTCCTCTTCGAACCTGTAACGACGAGGACAAACTTAAGATTGAAGCGCTTACTCAATCCAGCCGTTCATCTATTTATAAAATT
>CALGXT010000154.1 GCA_937935255.1 uncultured bacterium
CACGCATTGGAGTTGCCGAACGATGGCGCGGGCCCAGGGGATCAGCAAGGCCACCGTGAACCGGATATGGCGAAGCCGCCAGATCCAACCTCATCGGACGAAAGGCTTCAAGCTGTCGAGGGATCCGCACTTCCTGCAAAAGCTCACAGATGTGGTCGGATTGTATCTGAATCCGCCGGAGAAGGCGCTGGTACTCTGTGTCGACGAAAAGAGCCGAATTCAGGCCTTGGATCGCACTCAGCCGGGATTGCCCCTCAAGAAGGGGCGGTGCGGAACAATGACCCACGACTACAAGCGCAATGGGACAACGACGCTGTTTGCCGCCTTGGAGGTCGCGCAGGGTAAGGTCGTGGGGCAGTGTTATGCGCGCCATCGTCATCAGGAATTTCTGAAGTTTCTGCAACGCTTGGATGCCGAGTTCCCCGGCGACCTCAAGTTACATGTGGTGATGGACAACTACGGCACGCACAAGCATCCCCGCGTGCAACGCTGGCTTCAACGGCATGAGCGCTTCGTTCCTCATTTCATCCCGACCAGTTCGAGTTGGCTCAACCTGGCGGAGCGTTGGTTTGGGGAGCTGACGGGCAAACGGATCCGGCGCGGAGTGTTTCTCAGCGTCCCAGATTTACAAAAGGCAATCGAGGAATTTCTGGCCGCTTGGAACCAAGACCCCAAGCCGTTGATTTGGACCGCGACCGTGGCATCGATCGTCGAAAAGCTCAGCCGATGCAGGCAGACGCTGGAGCAGATCCAACCCGGTTGTACCCGTCCCCGAATGCGAAGAACAAAAGGAAAATAACTCCAGCCGTTTAGGAGACACTACACTAGGAAAAACACGCGATCGAAATCGCGGAGATCGGTTTTCAGCGCATATTCTCATCCAAAACGGCGCGGACGAGGGCGTGCAGCGCATACACGCCGAGCAGGAGGTCGGTGCGATCGCGATGGCCGAGGTCGCGTTCCGCCCAGGGGCGGCTCAGCAGTTCCAAGAACCACAACGTGATCTTCGCGTGTTCGGCCGCGTGTGTCGCTCCCGCGCCGGCGACGTCGGCGGGAAAATGGGCGGCGAAGACTTTTCCGGCCTCCAGCAAGGCCCGCGCGCAATCGGGGATCCGCCCCGAATCGTAGGCCGTCTGAATTTCCTCCAGTTTGTCGGGGAGGGCGTCGAACGCGGTCTTATCGGCGGCGGTATTGTCGCGGCGGGTTTCCATTCGCCGGCGAATATCCCGCAACATGCGCTCCACTTCGGCGCCGCTCGCCGCCTCTTCGCGCGCGAGGATGCGGTAGAATTCGCCCGGTTCGCCCAGCAGGTCTCCAACGGCGACGCAAAGCGCGCGGCGCAAGACCGGATTGGTCGCGGATTTGATGCGGGGCAGAATATCGTAAATCGCTTCGATGCTGCCCAATTGCGCCAACGCCTCTCCGGAGGCGGCGACCAGCTTGGCATCGCGGGTGGTGCGCAACGTATCGCGCAAGGCGGGGGTGGCGCGGCGGTCGCCGATGGCGCCCAGCGCGCGCGCGCTTTCCGCGGCGGTTTCGCGGTCGGCCGTTTCGAGCGCATCGAGCAGCGCGTCCACGCTGCGGGGATCGCGGGCGCGGCGCAAGGCGCGCGCGACGGCGGATGAGAGGTCGGTTTGCGGGTCGCGCAATTCCTCGATGAGCGCGGCGACGGCTTCTTCGCCGCCGATCTGACCGAGGGAAAGCGCCGCCGCCTCGCGCACTTCGGCGGAGGGGTCATCCAGTTGCCGGATCAGGTCCGGAACGGCGACGGCGGCCCGCCGCTGCCCCAGGCGGCGAATGGCACGGGCGCGCGTCTCGCTCGAATGGGAGGAAACATTCGCCCACAGGTCGTACAACATACTGACCGCGCGCAGGGGGTTGCCCGGCCGCAGGTACGCCATCAAGGCGCCGAAAGGAAGGTCCTCTTTCTTCCGCCGGATACCCAGCATCAACGGCGCCGCCGCCAGCCAGCAGATCAGGGCGTGCAAAATCAACAGCACGTGGATATAGCCCCATTGCCCGCCGAAGGGCAGCGGCCAGCCGGGGTCGAAACGGGGATAATAATCGAGGATTTTGCCGCCCAGCCAGGGCCCGGCCGCGCCGGCCAGTCCGACCAGCGTCCAGTGCGCCGCCATGGCCGCCGGACGCTGAGCGCCTTTGGGCGTGAGCGCGCCCAGCAGTTTGAGATGACAAAGGCCGACGCTGGAATAGAGCGATCCCGCGACGACGCTCGAACCTGCGATCACGGCGACCGATTGGGGCAGGCTTATCGCGCGGCCGAAGAGCGAAAATCGCAGCGTCTGGGGCGAAATCAGCCACCAGAAGACGCTCATCAGCGGGGCGGCGAACAGCAAAAAGGCGCCGAACGAACGCGCGCCGACGCGATCCACCAGCACTCCCAGGGCGGCGCTGGACAGCACGGCTCCGATCGAGGAGGCGATGGAAATCAAGGAGAGATGGACATAGGTCGCCCCAAATTCGCGCTTGAGATAGACCATCCCGAACGATCCGATCAGTCCCAGCGAGAACAACCAGAGTCCCATCGCGCCGGTGAGCCGCAGAAAATCGGCGTTGCGCAGCGGTTCGACTAACGCGCGCCACGCCGCGGCCGATTTTTTCTCGCGGGGCACCGGCGGCTCCGGCACCCAGAGATGGATAACGATGTCCAAAACGCCGAACAGTGCGCCCAGGCTGAAAACGATGGCGAAACCGGTCAGCGCTCCGCCGCTATCGGCGCTCCGAAAAACGTCGAGAATCCAGCCGGAGACGCCGGTCATGACGAGAAAGAAAAGCGTCACGATGCTCTGGCGGCGGCCCCAGAAGCTCCCGCTCTGACGTTCGGGCACAAGGTCGGAAATCCAACTCCACCAGAGCGGTCCCGAGGCCTGGGCCAGCGCGGAACTGATCGTCACGACGCACAAAATCGCCCACACGACGACATTGGGCCGGCCCCGCCACAACAAGGGAAGAATCGCGGGAACGAACCAGAGCACGCGGTGCGCGAGGGCCAGCGAGGCGAACGCGGTCTTTCGGGAGGTCAGCCGTCCGGCGAACAAGGCGGATGGAATTTGCGCCAGCATGGCGAGCTGCTGCGCGGTCACCAGCAGCCCCATTTGAGCGCCGGTGGCGCCGAGACGTTCCAGCAGCATGGTGATCGGGACGCCGATCGCCACGGCGATGAACACCATGCCGAAACCGCCGGCAAGGATATTCACGCGCATGCCCCGGCGGACGGCGCGGTCACTCAGTTGCGAGGAATTTTCGCTCATAGAAGAATCCGGATGCCACAAAAGCGCGCGGCGCCCCCGGCAGGATTCGAACCTGCGACCGCCGGATTAGAAATCCGATGCTCTGTCCAGCTGAGCTACGGGGGCCGGTCAGTGTCGCGCGCGACAGGTTCGCGGTCGGACTCCGCCGCGGCAAGAGAAAAATTATCGGGGCGCGAGGCGCGCGAAACCCCGCTTGCCGCATCGCAGAACGACCGGCCCGGACACGCGCTTTTCGGCCTTGGGATCCGTTATCCGCTCTTCCCCCCAGCGCACGGCGCCCTGTTGTATCAGGCGGCGCGCCTCGGCGTGGCTCGGCGCCAAACCGGCGCGCACGAGCAGCGCCGCGACGCGCAGCGGCGCCGCGCATTCCTCCGACGTCAGCGCGATTTCCGGCATTTCGTCGGGCGCCTCGTGTCGGGAAAAGATTTTGCGGAATTCGGCCGAAGCCTCCTCCGCCGCCGCCGCGCCGTGGAAACGGGCGACCAACCGGCGCGCCAGATCGTCCTTCACGTCCCGGGGATTGCGCGCGCCCGACGCGACCTCGGCGCGCAATGCGGCGATTTCGGTCGGATCGGCGGCCAGCGCCAGCTCGAAATAGCGCCACATCAGATCGTCGCTGACGGACATGACCTTGCCGAACATCTCGCGCGGGGGTTCCGACACGCCGATGTAGTTGCCGAGGCTCTTGCTCATCTTCTGCACGCCGTCCAGTCCCTCCAGCAGCGGCAGCGTCAACACGATTTGCGGCGGCTGGCCGTGCAGTTTCTGGATTTCGCGTCCCAGCAAAAGATTGAACAACTGGTCGGTGCCTCCGATTTCCACGTCGGCCCGGACCCTGACGGAGTCGTATGCCTGGATGAGCGGGTACAGGAACTCGACCAGCGAGATCGGCTGATTGGCGCCGTGGCGTTTGGCGAAATCCTCGCGCGCGAGCATCTGCGCGACGGTGACCTGGGCGGCGAGGCGAATCACCTCATCGAACCGCATGGCGGAAAACCACTCGGAATTGAAACGCACCTCCGTGCGGGCCGGATCGAGGATTTTGAAGACTTGATTCTGGTACGTGGCGGCGTTGCGGCGGACCTCCTCTTCCGAGAGCGGTTTGCGCGTTTGTGAGCGGCCGGAGGGGTCGCCGATGCGACCGGTGAAATCGCCGATGATGAAGACGACCGTGTGGCCGAGGTCCTGAAACTCGCGCAGCTTGTTCAGCCCCACCACGTGGCCGAGATGCAAATCCGGGGCCGAGGGGTCGGCGCCGTACTTCACCCGGAGCGGGCGGCCTTCCGTTTGGGCCGCGGCGAGCCGTTCCCGCAATTCCTCGGGCGAAACGAAATCCACCAGCCGACGGCCGATGACCGCCAGCGCAAGATCGGTGTCAGCGCTCATATCGCCCCCACGCCGAGCGGCGGCGCCGCGGATCCCGCGCCCTTCGCGCGCAGGGCAACGGGAACCCGCAGGGCGCGCGCATCAAGTCGGTCAGGCCTTGGGATCGCTTTCAGGGGTCTCCGCCGATTCTTTGTTGTCCTCGGCCTGAGATTCCTTCGCGCTTTCGGCGCCGGTATCTTTGCCGGCGCCCGGCCGCCACTCCTCGATGGTCGCCGCGCCGCCGAACGCCTCATCGAAGGCGCCGGCCAGATCCACCAGATCCTCGCCCGGACGCAGACCCTGGAGCATCTCTTCGCTGACCGTGAAGTCCTCATCGGGCATCTTCGCGGCCTTGATGCTCAAACCGATCTTGCGCTCCACCGGATCAATCTTGATCACGCGGGCCTCGACTTCCTGGCCCGGTTGCAGCACGTCGCGCACCTTTTGGACGCGCTCATCGCTGATCTGGCTGATGTGCACCAGCCCGTCAATGCCGTCATCCAACTCAACGAACGCGCCGAACGAAGCGATCTTGGAAACCTTGCCCTTGACGCGCTGCCCCACCTTGTATTTCGCGGCGATGCTCGACCAGGGGTCCTCCTGCGCCTGTTTGAGGCCGAGGCTGATGCGCTGGTTGGCGGCGTCCACCTCGATCACGACGCACTCCACTTCGTCGCCTTTCTTGAGCACCTCGGAGGGGTGGTTGACCTTGCGCGTCCAGGAGATGTCGGAGACGTGGATCATGCCGTCCACGCCTTCTTCCAGCTCGACGAACGCGCCATAGCTGGTGAAGTTGCGGACCTTGCCTTTGACGCGGGCGCCGATGGGGTACGTTTCCTGCACCAGCTCCCACGGGTTGGCCTCCGTCTGCCGGATGCCGAGCGAAATCTTGCGTTCCTGCTCGCTCACGCCCAGCACGACCGCGTCCACCATGTCGCCGACCTTGAGCATGTCGGACGGTTTGGCGACGCGCTTGGTCCACGACAGCTCGGAAACGTGAACCAGCCCTTCGACGCCCTCCTCGATCTCGACGAAGGCGCCGTAGGCGGTGAGATTGACCACCTTTCCGCGAATGCGGCTGTTGATGGGATAGCGCTGCTCGATGCCGTCCCAGGGGTTGGGCATGCGTTGTTTCATGCCCAGCGAGATGCGTTCCTTCTCCTGGTTGACCTCGAGGACGACCACCTCGACCTCCTGGCCCACGGAGACCATTTCGGAGGGGTGATTCAAACGGCCCCAGCTCATGTCGGTGATGTGCAGCAGGCCGTCGATGCCCTTCAAGTCCACGAACGCGCCGAAGTCGGTGATGTTCTTGACGACCCCGCGGCGGATTTCGCCGACTTTCAACTCGCTCAGCAATTGTTTGCGCTGCTCGCGGCGGCGCTCCTCCAACAGCTCGCGGCGGGACAGCACGACGTTGCGGCGTTCCTTGTTGATTTTGATGATCTTGAACTCGAGGCTCTGGCCGACCAGCTCGTCCGGGTTGCGCACCGGGAGCAAATCCACCTGGGAGCCGGGCAGGAAGGCGTCCACGCCGATGTCAATAATCAAGCCGCCCTTGACGCGGCCCTTGACCTCGCCCTGGACCGTGCTCCCTTCGTCGCAATTCTGGACGACATTTTCCCATTTTCGCTGTTGTTCGGCGCGGATTTTGCTGAGGACGACCATGCCCTCCTCGTCCTCGAGCCGTTCCAGCAGCACCTCGAATTGGTCGCCGGGTTTGAGGTCGGCGAGGTTCTTGAATTCCTCCGCCGGAATGACGCCCTCGGACTTGTAGCCGATATCCACCAGCACTTCATTGGGGCGTACGGCGATCACGCGTCCGGTGACGATGGAGCCGTCGCGAAAATCGCGCAGCGTGGATTCGTATTTCCGGGCCATGGCCTGGCGTTCGTCGCCGGCCGCCTCCGCGAGGCCCGTCTGTCGGTTAGCTTTTTGCATGGAATGAACGTTGGAGTTCCGGGCCGTTCTCTTCCGGCGTCCTCCGAACCCGGCCCACCCGGCGCGGGGACGAAATTTCACTATATTCCAATTGCGTCCTGCGACGCAAGCGGCAATATTGACAACATGCGGGCTCGCACCTGGATATGGTTCGCTTTCACGGCCGGCGCGGCGACGGCGATCGCCGCCTGGGCGGCCGTCGGACGCGAATGGACGGCGGTCGCCGGCGCGATGGCGGCCGCCGTCGCCGCAGGCGCGGTGTTCGCGGCGGCGGCGCACCGAAGAATCGCCCGATCGGTCGCGTCGTTCGAGCGCGCGTTGGCGGGCGGGGAAATCGTCGAGGGAGGATCGGGCATCCGGGAGTTGGACGGGGTCATGGCTTCCGCGATGGCGCTCGCGCGTCGGCTGGCGGGCGAACGGCGGGAATCGGAGATTCGCCGCCGCGAAGCCGAGGCGGCCATGGGCGCGATGACCGAGGGCGTGGTGATCCTGGACGCCGACGAACGGGTGCTCGCGGTCAATCCGGCGGCCCGCGAAATGCTGGAGTTGGGCGATGCGCCGTTTCGCGGGCGTCTGGCGCTGGAGGCGCTGCGCGACGCGGAGTTGCACCGCCTCGCGCAGCGGGCGCTGCGGACGGGCGAGCCGGTCGAATCGTGCGTCGAGCGCTCGAGTCCGCGCTCCCGTTCGTTTGAGGTGCGCGTCGCGCCGTTTTCCCCCACCGATCAAGGGCGCTCAGGCGCGCTGATCGTGTTGCGCGACGTTTCCCGACTGCGCGCGCTGGAGCGGGTGCGGCGGGACTTCGCCGCGAACGCCTCGCACGAGCTGCGCACGCCGGTCACCTCCCTTCGCGGCTACGCCGAAAGCCTGCGCGAGATGGAGCTTCCGCCGGAGGCCGCGCGTTTCGCGCAGACCATCGCCCGCAACGCCGCCCAGTTGGAGGCGTTGATCCGGGATTTGCTGGCGCTGGCGGAGATCGAAAGCGACCGCGAGCGGGGCGCGACGCCGGCCAAGGAGGACTTGCCGGTCGCGGCGGTTTTCGCCGCGGTCGAAGACGCGATGGGGGATGCGGCGCGCGCCCGCCGCATGGCGCTGCGGTTCCGCGCGCCGGACGGCTTGCGCGTGCGCGCGATCCCCGCGTTTCTGGAGCGGGCGCTGGTCAATCTTGTGGAAAACGCCATCCGTTACAGCGAACCCGGCGCCGCGGTCGAAGTTCTCGCAGAGCGGACGGAAGACGGCGGCGTGGCGATTCACGTCAAAGATCAGGGCGTGGGGATCGCGCCGGAACATCTCGACCGCATTTTCGAGCGCTTCTACCGCGTGGATCGCGCGCGGAGCCGGCGACAAGGCGGCACGGGATTGGGACTTTCGATCGTCCGCAACGCGGTGGAGGCGCAAGGGGGAACCGTCACGGCGACCAGCCGATTGGGCGTGGGCAGCGTCTTCACCGTGCGGCTTCCCGGCGGTTGAGACGCCGCCGTCCGACTATCCGCGCGGCGTTTTTACGCCGCCGGCCTGATAGAGTAAAATGCCTTTCAGCACCGCGGCGGCGCGCTCGAGTTGCGCATCCGCCGGTTTCGCCGCCGAATCTTCCGCTTCGGCTTCTTCCGCCGGTGTTTGGCGGCGCAAGAGGCTTCGCAGGAGGTCCGGCGGCAGCGGCACGACGATATCCGGCTCGATGCCGTATCCATGGATCGTGGTTCGATTGGGCGTCTGATATCGGGCGGTCGTCAGCCGCAGCGCCGTCCCTTCCTCCATGGGCATGATGGTCTGGACGGAGCCCTTGCCGAAGGTCTTTTCGCCGATGAGCACCGCTCTCCGATGATCCTTGAGCGCGCCCGCCACGATTTCGGAGGCGCTGGCGCTGGCCCCATTGACCAGAACGGCCATGGGCAGATCGAAAGGGCGCCCGGCGGGCCGCGCTAAAAAGAGCTGTCGCTCCCGTTCCTCGCGCCCGCGGGTCGAGACCACGATCTGGCCCGGACGTAAAAAGAGTTGCGCCACGTCCACCGCCGCCCGCAGCAATCCGCCCGGATTGTTGCGCAGATCCAGAATCAGCGCGCGCGGCGGCTGCGGCTCGGCCATCCATTGGCGGAGCTGTTCGGCCAAGGCCGCCGCCGTGCGGTCGTTGAACTGGGTCAGACGGACGTACGCGATGTCGCCGTCGAGTCGTCGAGCGTCCTTGACGGTCGCCACATCAATGATCGCGCGGACGATCTCGATGGAGCGGATCTCGCGGGTGCGGGGGCGGATGACCTTGATTCGGACGGGGCTGCCCGGCTCGCCGCGGAGCCGGCGCGAGGCCTCCTCGACATCCATGCCGTCGGTCGGCGCGCCGTCAATTTCGGCGATGCGATCGCCGGCGAGGATGCCCGCCTCGAAAGCGGGCGTGTCCTCGATGGGGGCGATCACCGTCAGGGC
>CALGXT010000155.1 GCA_937935255.1 uncultured bacterium
TAGCGCTCGCATCGCCTTGTCCGTCGCAGTGCAACACGTGTCCGCCCGACCGAGCCGGAGCGAGACCTCGCCTCGCCCTGCGAGGCGGGAAGGCGGATCGCCCCTCCATTGTGAATTCTTGGCGTTGTGGAGGGCGGAGCCACGCGATGCTGTTGGCGCTCTCGCGCAGGCACAAAGGATGCAGAGAAATCCAGCCGCGGCTTCCTCCGTGCGTTCCGCGCCTCTGTGAGTAATGAAATTCCAGCACCGGGCAAAGGAAAATTGCCGGCCCACGATTCGCCGTCCACCGGGAAGCCCGCGATCTCTCTCACCGCCCCGCGATCTTCGCCCACGTATCCTTCAACTCCACCGTGCGGTTGAAGACCGGTCGCCCGGGTGCGTGGTCCTTGGCGTCCGCGCAGAAATAGCCGACGCGCTCGAATTGGAAGGATTCGCCGGGCCGCGCTTCGGCCAGCGAAGGCTCGCCCAATGCTTGCACGATCTTCAATGAGTCCGGATTGAGCTGCGTCTTATAGTCCACATCATCCGGCAGCGCGCCGACATCCTCGACGCGGAACAGGCGATCGTACAACCGCAACTCGATCGGCACAGCCGTGTCCGCGTGCGCCCAGTGGATCGTGCTTTTCACTTTTCGCCCATCGGAGGGACGTCCGTCCGGCGTTCCGCGATCCCACCGGCAGCGCAGCGCCGTCGGATCGCCCGCGGCGTCGCGTTCGACCCCGACGCACTCGACAAAGCCCGCATAGCGCAGGCGAACCGTCCGCCCCGGCGCGAGCCGGTAGAACTTGGGCGGCGGATCGTCCATATAATCGTCGCGCTCGATCCAGAGTTCGCGGCCGAAGGGGATGCGGCGCGTGCCCGCCGCCGGATCTTCGGGATTGTTGACCGCCTCCATTTCCTCGACGTGGCCCGGTTGCACATTCTCCAAAATCACTTTCAGCGGGCGCAGCACCGCCATGCGGCGCGCCGCGGTCCGGTTGAGTTCGTCGCGGACGCAATGCTCCAGCAAGGCCAGGTCGGTGAGGCTCTCGTACTTGGTCACGCCGATGAGTTCGCAGAAATGGCGTATCGCCGCCGGCGGATAGCCCCGGCGGCGCATGCCGCAGATCGTCGGCAGGCGCGGATCGTCCCAGCCCCGCACCAGGCCTTCCTGGACCAATTCGAGCAGCTTGCGCTTGCTCATCACCGTGTAGCTCAAATTGAGCCGCGCGAATTCATACTGATGCGGCGGCTCCGCCAGGCCGAGATGGGAGACCACCCAGTCGTACAGCGGACGGTGCACCTCGAACTCGAGCGTGCAGAGGGAATGGGTCACGCCCTCGAACGCGTCCTCCAGCGGATGGGCGAAATCGTAGGTGGGATACATGCACCATTGATCCCCGGTGCGGTAGTGCGGCGTGCGGAGAATCCGGTAGAGCACCGGATCGCGCAGGTGCAAATTGGGCGAGGCCATATCAATTTTGGCGCGCAGGCACAGCGAGCCGTCCGGAAACTCGCCCGCCCGCATGCGCGCGAAAAGGTCGAGGCTCTCCTCGATCGGGCGATTCCGGTAAGGGCTCTCGCGGCCGGGGCGCGTCGGAACGCCGCGATACTCCTTGAATTCTTCCTGTGTCAATTCGCACACGTACGCCAGCCCCGCGCGGATCAGCGAGCGGGCGGTTTCGTACATCCGCTCGAAATAATCGGCCGAGAAATAGAAATGCTCGCCCCAATCGAAACCGAGCCAGCGGATGTCTTCCCGTATGGCCTCCACGTACTCCATGGACTCCTTCGTCGGGTTGGTGTCGTCCATACGCAGGTGACAACGCCCGCCGAACTCCTCGGCCATGCCGAAATCAATGCAAATCGCCTTGGCATGGCCGATGTGCAGGTAGCCGTTCGGCTCCGGCGGGAACCGCGTCACCACGCGCCCGCCATAGCGCCCTGCGGCGACATCCGCCGCGATGATTTGCCGAATAAAGTGCTGGGGCGCGGGCCCGTTATCCGATGGAGCGCTCATAGTCATCGTCTCTGAAACGCGCGCGCCGAAATCTTTCGGCGCGCGCGCCGGAGCGTTTTCATAAGTCAGAAAAGCGGGAAATGCAATCGCCATCGGCGTATCGGAACGCGCGATGCGAGCCTCCGCGCGCCGGGCGTCCTTCTCGACCGTTTCACACGCGCCGCGATCATTCCGCCCGCGGACGCGATGCGAGCGTCACGCGCACGGCGCGCCGCACGCCGTTCCGGCGATATTCGACCTCGACCGTGTCGCCGACGGCCCGGGCGCTCACCGCCCGCAAAAGCTGTCCGGATTCCGTGATCCGCCGCCCGTCGAATTTCTCGAGGACATCGCCGGGCGCCAAGCCCGCCGCCGCCAGCGGACTGTCGGGGGCGAGCAGCTTTATGCGAAGTCCATCGGGCGTCCGCTCGGCTTGCAACCCGAGGTACGGTGTGCGCTCGCCGACCTCCTCCGCCACCGGCGTTTGCGCGAGAACCCAGGCTTTCCATTCGGCCTCGACGCCGGCCGGATTCTTGCCGAGAACCGCGCCCAACGCCGCCAGACCGGTCGGATCGTCGGCGTAGCGAGCGGTGTAGATGTCGTACCATCGGCGCAGGAGCCCGCGATCGTACAAAAAGCGCATGATCGCGCCGACCTGCGGATAAGCGACCGCCGCCGCGCCGCGCAAGTCGTCGAAGTTCAACCTCGGCAGCTCGTGGAAGGGCAGGGCGCGGCCCTCGCGCAGCGCCCGCTGCATCTCGTTGAGGCGGTGACTGTGCTCCGGAATCCAACGGCCGTTTTCCACGCGCCCGGATTCGAAGAACACGGCCAGTCCCTCGACGATCCAGGGCGAATGCGTTTGCCCGCGCGCGTCCATGTCGGACAGGTGAACCGCGTGGGTGAATTCGTGATTCAGCTCGCGGCCGACGCCGCGCGCCACAAGCACTCGTGTAACCGGGTTGTAAAAGCCTCCTTGGGGGCCGGGGATCGGACGCTCGGGATCGGGGATGACCACGGCGACATACTGTTCGAAACCGTGGGCGAAGAGCTCGCGCCGCAGCGCGCGCTGAAATTCGCGAAGATGGTCTCGCGTCGCTTCCACCACGGCGGCGTCGAGTTTCGCCGCGAACAGCAGGCGCAGATCGTCGTCGCGCTCGAAACGAAAGTCGCCGCCGAAATACTCGCGCAACTGCGCCTCGAGGCGCGCGGCGCGCGCTCGTTGCGCGGGCTCATTGAGCGCCCGGATTTCGCCGAAGGCCGGCAAGGCGCGGATTGCCGCCAAATCGGGGTCCCGCTCCATTTTTCGGAAGTCGCTCCAGCCCAGTTCGACGGCGCGCCGAAGGGCGTTCAGCCCGGCTTCGGGGTTGCCCGTGAGACTGCGGAGACAAGCGAGGTTGTAATGATGGTCGGGATGGGCGGGGTCCACCCGCGTCAGCTCTTCAAGCAGCGGGATGCCGCCGGCGGGATCGCCGGCCCGATAACGCCGCTCCACCTCCGCCAACAGATTTCGGGCGTGGTTCAACCGATCCGCCGCCGCGCCTTCCTGGGCGCGGATGCGCAGCGCCGCCGCGGCGAGAAGAACCGCGAATGCTCTCGTGACAAATCGCCCCGCCCCTTTTTTCATGCGGACAATGTAGCTCCGGCGCCCGGTCATAATCAAATGGGATGTCTCCCAGGGCCGCGCCGCGAATTTTCACCATCCGTCGCCGTCATCGGGGCCGTTGCAAATCCGGCATTTACCGTTTCCGATTCGCGGTTTATCGTGCTCCCGCTTTCCACATTCGCTATGCTCGCTCACCTGAAAAGATCGTGGATTTTTGGCTTTTCCGCGTTCGGGCGCCGCGCGCTGGCGGCGACGTATGCGGTGTTCTGGTGCGGCGGCGTTTTCTCCTATCTGGCGTGGGGTCAACCGCCGGAAGACGCAAAATGGGCGGCGCCGGTGTTTCTCGCGCTGGCGATGCTCTTCGCGCTGGCGTTTTCGCAGGCCGCGCAGCGCCCGTGGTTGCTTTGGGCGGGCGCGGTGGGTTTCGCCTCGGAAGTGGCGGGCGTCGCCTGGGGCGTGCCGTTCGGCGGCTATCGCTATACCGAGGTTCTCGCGCCGCGCTGGCTGGACGTTCCGCTCGTTCTGTTTTCGGCGTGGATCGCGCTGGCGGCCTATGTGCGCGAGCGGTTGGGGCGCACAGCGGTGAAGGGGTGGTGGCGCTCCGCCGCCGGCGCGGCGTGGATGACGGCGCTCGATTTGGTCATTGATCCGCCGGCGGCGGGGCCGCTGGGCTATTGGGTGTGGGATTCGGCCGGCGCGTATTACGGCATACCCTTTTCGAATTTCGTCGGCTGGTTCGCCGTCAGCCTCTTGATCTTCTGGCCGGCGCGCGGGGCCGCGCCCGCCAATCCCGCTTTGCGCGCGTTGGGCGCGAGCATCGTGCTCTTCTTCGCCGTCATCGCGTTCCGCTTCGGACAGTGGGGGGCGGGCGTTCTCGGCCTCGGGTTGTTGGCGTTGGATTGCGCCGTGGCGCGGCGCAGCGCGCCCCAAACCGCATGATTCATTCGGCGCGGACTGGGATTCCGCCGCTCACACGACGCGGTCGAGCAGGGGCGCGCCGCGAAGGAGCCGATTGAAATTTTCGAGAAAATGCCGCACGAGCGATTCCATCTCGCCCGCGTGGCCGCCGGCGATGTGCGGGGTGATGTAACAGTGGGGCGCGGCGCGCAGCGGATGATCGTCGGGCAAAGGTTCGGGGTCGGTGACATCCAACCACGCGGCGCGCAGGCGGCCGGCGCGCAGCGCGGCGGCCAGCGCCTCCTGATCCACGGTCGTGCCGCGGCCGATGTTGTAGAATACCGCGCCGGGCTTCAAGGCCGCCAAACGACGCGCATCGAAAAAACCGCGGGTTTCCGCGCTGTCCGGCAGGATATTGACGACATGATCCGCTTCGGCGAGCGCGGCGTCGAGGCCTTCCGCCGTCACTACGGGCGCGCCCTCATCGCCGCGCGCGCGGCGACGATAGGCGAGAATCCGCATCTCGAACGGACGCAGCCGTTCGATGAGGCGGCGGCCGATCGCGCCGAAGCCGAGAATCAGCAGGCTCGCGCCCCGCAGCGGCGCGCAATCGGCGCGCAACGCCAGCCACTCGGTGGAACCCGGGGCCGCGCGCGAAGCCAGCGCGCGCGGCAGACCGCGCGATTGCGCGAGCATGAAACTGAAGACGTGGTCGGCGCACGGTTCCGCGTACACGCTCGGACTGTGCGTGAACGCAATGCCTCGGCGTTGGAGCAGGGCGCGGAATTCGGGCGTGTCGTAGCGCGTGATGCCGGAAGAGCTGATGTGCATCCACCGCAGCCTCGGCGCGGCGGCGATCGCCTCGGGATCGGGCTGACCGAAGGCGATGTCCGCCTCCGCCAGCGCGGCGTCCGCTCCCGCTTTCGCCAATACATGCGCGGCGGGCGCGCGCGATTCGATGAGGCGATGTCTCCCCGCGCCCTTGCGCAGCAATTCCATCGCCGGCGGCGTGAGTTTCAAGTCCGTGAAGATTGTCAGCGGTTCATGGGCGGCGCTCATGGCGGGCGACAGATAGCGCTTGCGCCCAGAGCCGTCGAGCACAAAGAGGGACCGAGAAAAGCAAGCGGCCGCGCGGTCCGGGATAGCGCCGCGGAGACGCACAGAATGCGGAGGTCGAAAGGTTTCACCGCGAAGGCGCGGAGGGCGCGGAGAAAAATGGCAGGGCGTGGCGGCCCGCCGCGCCTAAGAACACGGGGACAGAGAACACGGGGACAGAGAATACGAAGTTTGCCGAGATGAATTCATAAGGTGCTTTCTACCAGCGTAATATGTCGGAATCTAAGACGAAGTTGGCGGCAGAGCACAAGATCCGACAAAGAAAGCGTTGACCACGGATAACACGGATAAGCGAGGATGAAGTCAACTACGAAAGGCGCGAAAGACACGAAAGGGTGAGGGCGCGCCGTAAATTGCCTGTCCCTTGCTCCCTTTCAAGGGCCTTGAATAAATTGCGAATCATTCTCTGTCCCTTTTGCCCTTGGGATTGCACCGCGCAGGCGCGGAGGGGGGAGCTAAGGGCGCGGCGGCCCGCATGCGGCCGAGTCCTCCCTCTCCGATGAAGGAATCCAAGGGACAGAGAATATGAATTTTACGAATATGAATTCATAACCTATTATCAATCAGTGTGATATGGCACAGACTGGGATGGAGTTACAGACAAGTCCGCCGCTCGGCAGCGCCGCTAAAAAGCGGAACGAGGCTCGACGACGGCTTCGGTGTGTCCGATCGGACACAGCAAACTCAACTTTCCAAGATCTGGAAAACCGCGCGAATAATTTTCCAAAGTCTGGAAAACCGATGCGTGGCCGCCCGATTTACGGGTTTTTGCCGCGCAGCCAGCGATCGAGCGCGTCGGCCAGCGCTTCCAGGATTTCGGGCCGGATCACGCGCCAATCGTCGCCGCCGGGCGTTTCGACCACGCCGGCGCCGAAATAATGATCGGCGCCCGGAATCACCGTGTGGCTGACGTTGCCGGTCAGAGAAGCGACGAGCTCACGCGTGAAGGCCAGATCGTCCGCCGGCTCCCGCGCGCCCTCCACGAAGAGGATCGGCTTTTCGAGCAGTCGGCCCCGCAGTTGCTCGACGTCATAGCTCGCGAGCATCGGGCGCACCAGTTCGATCGGAATCGGTTCGGCGAGGCGCAAATCCTCCGTGCGGCGGCGTTGCACATAGGACAGGCGGTCAGGGCGCGTGTCGTTGAAAAGCTCGGCGATCCGACGGCCGGGAGAGATCGAGATGACCCGGCGGACTTCCGGCGAGGCCAAACCGGCGACGGCGGCCACGCCGCCGCCGAAGGAGTGCCCCGCCAGCACGATTTCGCCTGGAGCGCCGCCGAGGACGTCCGGCAGGCGTCGCACGACCTCCCGCGCGTCGCCGACGAAATCGAGGTCGGCTAGGCGCTGGACGCGCGTCGGGCCTTCGGAGCCATTGTAGCCGCGCTGGTTGAGATTGAGCACGATATGGCCTCGGGCCGCGAGGCGCTCGCTCAAGGCCGGATAGAGCGCGAGGCTTGCCCCGCGCGGATTGCTGCCGTGGAGCAGCACGATGGCTGTGGAGCGGCGCAATGGGACGCGCGGCCGGTATAGATCTCCCGCGAGCCGATAGCCGCCGGCCGCGATTCGCACGGGCTCGACGCGAAACGCGGGAGGGGGATGCGTCGCGCGGCGGAGGAGCGCCGCGGCCATCGCCGCCGCCGCGGCGCCGAGCGCGACGGCCAGAAAAATCAGGCGCCAACGGGCGTGCATTCGGACTCCAGATACGGCCGCAACAGCGCGGCGCCGGCGCGCGCCAACGCCTTTTGTTCGGCGACGATCGGCGCGAGTTCCGCTCGGATGCGCGAGCGGTTTTGCCACGTTGTGCGGACGACCTCGAACAGCCCTTCCGCCGTCAGCCCGTCGAAATCCACCATGCGCTCATCCTGGCGGATCGAGCGGAGAAAACCGCGGTTCTTCGGCGTGCAAAGCAGGCCGACCACCGGCGTCCCCATGGCCGCCGCGAGAATCAGCGAGTGGGTTCGCATGCCCACGTGCAATTCCGCGCGCCCGAAAACGCCGGCCAGCTCGCGGTAGCCGCACTCGCCGTTGGCGATGGCGCTGACGCGATCTTGGCGGCGAATAGCGGCGCGAACCCGCGCGGTGATCTCGCCATCCATCGGCTGCGTGGTGACGATAACAACATTGACATCCAGTTCCTCGATCATCCGGTCCACGACGGCGGCCATCAGCGGCGCGAAGGCTTCGCGCGAGGTGCGCCGCGAGCGGTCGCGCATGAAAACGTCCAGATAGCTGTTGATGTTGACTGTGATGGCGGGGCGCTCGCCGAAGCCCAGGCGCCGTCGGGCGATCAGGTCGTCGAGTTCGTCCGGGTCGGGTGGACGCACGTTCAACGCGCAATCGGCGCCGCGCCGGGGCGCGTGGGCTTCGGGGCATAGCGCGCGGGCCAGCGCGGCGGATTCGTCATCGCGCACGATGACCAGGTCGGCGGCGGCGAGCACGCGCCGCAGACAGGCGCGTCCGAGCGGCGTTCGAACGGGGCCGAGACTGACGTTATAGAGCGCGATCGGCACGCCGCGCCGCCGTGCGGCCGGAAGCGCGAGGGAAAGCGTGAACAAGTAGTTGTACAGCGGGTTCAATAATTTGCGGTCGAAAAGAATCGCGTCGGTCACCAGTGCGAGGCGGGCGCGACGAAGGGAACGCCAAAGCGGCAGCCCGAAAATCTTGACGCTGGCGTTCCAGGGCAAAAGTCCGACGGGGCGCACCGGAAAGCCGGCGTATTGGCGTCGCACGAAGTCCGGGCGGATCGTGGGAACGGAAAACCACACGCCGGGGAAAAGCGCGTGCACGTCTTCCAGCAAGCCGCCCAGAATGGCGGCGTCGCCCGCGTTGCGTCCGGAGAAATTGCCCAAAACGCAAACCGCCCCCTTGAGCGGCCACGCTCTTCCAGCGCTCGCGGGCATCGAATTACGGCAGCCGACCGATATTGATTCCGGTGGCGGAGCACGAAAACCAGCCGAGCGGCGTGCCGTCCGCCGCCACCAGAATGCACGTCACACGGCCTGACAAGCGACTCGACGGCCCCGGCAGGGAATACGAGGGCCGCATGGCGCCGCCGTCGGTGTCATAGCTCCGAAAGGTGGCTTGATAGCCATTGACCACAGTGTACGAACCTTTTCCGACGCCATATGCGGTGTAAAAAAAGGTGGGCCAGCGAATGCGGAAGGTGTTGTCGTGGGCTTTGTAGGAAAAGTAATAGTGCTGGTCGTACGTTCCGGGGGTGCTTTCCGGAATTTGCGGATTGGTCGGAAGCGCCACATTGAGGGCCGGCGGCGGCGCTGACGGAGGAACCGGCGCGGGGGCGGACGGATTGCCGTTGCTCGGCGCCTCCGTATCATTGCCCGCGGGCGTTTCAGGCGCCGCCACCGTCGGCGGCTCCGAAGAATCAATTTCCACTCGCGCCCAGTCATCGCAGCCGACCGAAAAGACCACCATGCCGATCAGGGCGGCGAAGGCTGCAAAGGGATGAGTTCTCATGGCGTCTCGCTCCTTCCTCTTGCCCGTCGGCTTATCTCCGGACGAATTTCGCATCTAGGCCTTTTCCGCTTGCGCCGTTCTCAAAATTGACTCTAGGGCCGAACTCTTTGCGGCGCAACTGTTTTTTTGGCCGGAAAACGTGGCTGGGTTCTTTCCGACTTCAATTTCGGGCGGGAGCCTCCCCGTCGATTTCCTGAAAATCGCCAAGGAACTGCACTTCGCGGCGCAAAACGAGCCCGAAGCGCTCCCGCACCGCCCACGCCATGCGCCTTGATAGCGCGACGACATCCTCCGCCGTGCAGTCCTCCGAAGCTCTGACGATGATGTTGGCGTGTTTCTCGTACACGGCGGCCCCGCCGACGCGGAAATTTCGCGCGCCCGCCTGATCCAGAAACCAGCCCGCCGCCTGCCGCCGTCCGGCGGCCGAGGTCGGCTCGATATTACGGAAGAAACTGCCGGCCGTCGGAATGACGCGCCAGTCGGGATGGCGCCGGCGCCGCCACGCGAGAATGCGTTCCCGCTCCGCGCGCAGCCGCGCGCGATCGCCGGGGACGAGCCGTAGGCGCACGCGTTCGACCGCGTCGCGCGTCTCCTTCAATGCCGAGCGCCGATAGGCGAAACCCAGCTCCGCGGCGGAGACCCGCCGCGCGCCGCGGATCGGATGGAAAAGATCGGCGGATAGGACGACATCCGACATTTGCCGCCCGAACGCGCCGGCGTTGCCCGCGACGGCGCCGCCCACCGTGCCGGGAATACCGGTCGCGAAGAGCAAGCCCTCCATGCCTTCCTCGACGGCGGCGAGGGCGAGCGTGTCCAGATCGCAGGCGCCGTTCACGATCCATTCATCGCCCGCGCCATCCAGTTCCAATTCAGGGCGCCGGTATCGCACAACCACCCCATCCCAGCCGTCGTCCGCGATCAGCAGATTCGAGCCGCCGCCAATCACCTGCCAACGCGCGCCTTCGGCGTGCGCCGCGCGAAGCGCCTCGCGCAGCTCGGCGGGAGAGGCGCAGTCGTCGAGGCGGCGCACGGGGCCGCCCAGCCGAAAGGTGGTGAAATCGGCGCCGCGCGCCGCGCCGGCAGGGGGCGATTGCGCGTCCGACCTCATGGCGTGTTCGAGTGAAGGGGGCGTGAATGCCCCTCGACAATCCGCGCCAGCAACCAGAGCGCGTCCGATAGCCGGTTGATCCATTGCAGCAGGTGTCGGTTGGACAGGGCGCCGGCGTCCGCCAAGGCGACAATACGCCGTTCACAGCGACGCGCGAGGGTGCGCGCCACGTCCGTGAAAGCGCCCGCGACCGATTCGCCGGGAACGATGAAATCGCGCGGCGCAGCCGCCCGCGCCTCAAGTCCGGCGCTCCAGGCGTCCATCCACGCCGCCTCTTCGGGGCCGATCCGCGCCGGCAGCGCTTCGGCGTGGCGCGGGCCGGACGCCACTTCAGCGCCGATGATAAACAGCCCCCGTTGCGCTTTCAGCACGTCTTCACGCAGGATTTCGTCCGCCAGATGGGCGCGCACCACGCCGAGCGCGCTGACCAGTTCGTCGAGAGCGCCCAACGCTTCAAGGCGGGGATCGCTCTTGGAAACGATTTCGCCGGTGAAAAGCCGGGTGCGACCGCCGTCGCCGACGCGGGTGGTGATGCTCATGGCGGGGGCGTTCCTCTCAAAGCAGATCGTCGTCCAAATCGTCGGAAGGCGCGCCGCGCGGCGCGGTCCGTTCGTCCGGCGGGCGCTCGATGTAAAGCATCTTTCGCCGGTTGTCGAGCGTCAGGCGGAAGGGCGCCAGCGCGCGCAGCCCCAGGCGCGGGACGCCGGGCGCGAGGCCCAGTGCGCGCGGATCGCGCGTTTCCAGACGGCGCAGGAGCACATCGCCCAACGATACCTGCCGGGCGATGTCGCCGGGCGGATTGTCCAGGCAGAGCTCGTAATCGCCCGCGATATCGAGAATCAAGGCGGACGGCCGCCCTTCAATCACGGCGTCCACCGCCAGCGCGCCCGAGGCGCTCTTGAGCGGCAGCGCGGCCAGGCGCTCGGCTTCGCCCTCGCCGTAGGGGCCTTCCGTGGAAAGCACCAGCAGCCGGTTCGGAAAATCCCACTGCACCCAGGCGAAGGCGCGCAGAAGGTTCATGCCCAGGACGAGGTCGGCGGCGCCGGTGCGGGGATCGCGCGTCAACGGCCATAGGCGCCCGCGGGCGGCGCGTCCGTGAACGAGCGCCATTTCGACGCGAAATTCGCTCAGCCGCAATTCCGGAATCACCGCGGCGATTCCCGCCACGTCGTCGAGCACATGCTGGGGCCGAATCAGCGCGGGTTCCGGCCCGAGAATTTCCAGTCCGAGCGCGCGGCGGCGATCCAGCGGCGCCCAGCTTTCAGCGGTTGTCGTGTCGGTCACAGCCGCGATCCGCGCGCCCTCGCCGATGCGCGCCTCGATCTGCGGCAACGCCGTCCCCGCCGGGGAGGTGAACGGCAAATACACGGTCAATTCCTGATAAATCCGGTTCGCGTCCGTGAACACCGGCGGGCGGTTTTCTTCACGATATACGTTCATGTAGAAGACGCGCGGATCGCGGGCGATCTTCTTGAGCGCCGCGATTTCCTCGGCGCTGTACGCGATGGCGACGCCGGTGGTCGGCGCGCGCGCCGTTCGGCACCCGGCGGCCGCCAGTAGCGCCGCCAGGGCCGGCAGTAGGATGGTTGCTGACTTCATGGGGCGATCTCCCGTATTCGCTGAGCCTCAACGTGGCGGGGTGGGGCGGCCTTGTCAATCCCGTTCCGGTCGGGGGTCCCGTTGCAACAAATCGCGCACGGCGTCGGCGGCGGAGCGGCCCTCGTACAAAACGGAATACACGGCGTCGGCGATCGGCATCCGCGCGCCCGCGTCCGCCGCCAGCGCCCGCGCGTTGGCGCAGTTGACGACGCCTTCGGCCACCTGCCGCATGCCGGCGAGTATGCCCTCGATTTTCTCGCCGCGTCCCAGCCGCTCGCCCACCGCCCGATTTCGGCTCAAGCGACCCGTGCAGGTGAGCATCAAATCCCCCATGCCGCTCAGCCCCGAAAAGGTTTCCGGACGCGCGCCCAGCGCGCGCCCCAACCGCGCCATCTCCGCCAGCCCGCGCGTGACCAGCGCCGCCTTGGTGTTGCTGCCATAGCCCAGGCCGTCGCTGACGCCCGCCGCGATGGCGATGACGTTTTTGAGCGCGCCGCCGAGTTCCACGCCGACGACATCATCCGAGGTGTACACCCGGAACGCGCCGCCGGTCAGCAGCCGTTGCGCGGCCTCGGCTCGCGCAAGATCGCCGGCGGCGGCGACCACGGCGGTCGGCCAGCCGCGCGCGACTTCCTCCGCAAAGCTCGGCCCCGAAAGAGCGCACAAATCCTCTCGACCCAGGATTTCTCCGGCAATTTGCGTCATCCGCCGATGCGTGGCGCGATCCAAACCCTTGGTTACGCTGATCACGAGCGCGCGACGCGGCACAAAGCCGGCGAACGATCGAACCGTCTCCGCAAAAAATTGGGAAGGTACGGCCAGGAGCACGGCATCGGCGCCTTCGACGGCGGCGGCGCGGTCGGGTTCCCAACGAATCTCCGGCGGCAGCGGAATGCCCGGCAGGAAACGGACGTTCTCTCGGCGCTCCGCGATTTCCTGCAGATAATCGGGAAACGCGCCCCACACCGTCACGGAATGACCGTTGCGCAGGGCCGTCAACGCCAGCGCGGTGCCCCAGCCGCCATCCCCGATGATCGCAACATTGCTCACGGCGTCGAAACCCGGGATGCGCCGGCGCGCAACTCCGTGCCGGCGAGCAATCGCCGAACATTCGAGCGGTGCCGAACCACGACCAGCGCGGCCAGAACCGACAGCACGATTGGGCGCGCCGGTTCACGGCCATAAACGACCCAGCCCGCCGCCGCCGCGCTCGCCGCCGCCAGGATGGAAGCCAGCGAAACATACCGGCTGAGCAGGAAAACCAGCAGCCACGCGGCCAGACCGGCGGCGAAAGCCCAGGGCGCCACGGCGAGCAGCGCGCCCGCGCCGGTGGCGACCCCCTTGCCGCCCTTGAAGCCGAGCCAGATCGGCCAGGTGTGGCCGGCGATCGCCGCCGCGCCGCAGGCGAGCCCCAGCCAGTCCGGCGCGGCGAACTCCCAATTGTGCGCGACGGCCGGAAATGCCAGCGCAGGGATGAAGCCCTTGAGCGCGTCGAGGAGGAACGTCAAAACGCCCCACGGTTTGCCCACCGAGCGGAAGACATTGGTCGCGCCCACATTCCCGCTGCCCACCGCGCGGATATCCACCCCCCGCGCCCGCGCGATGATGAACGCGAACGGAATCGCGCCGCACAAATAAGCGGCGAGGATGGCGAAAAACGGAATCCCTTCTTTCATCGCGCGAATGATGCGTGGTTTATCGCGCTCCGACAAGCCGTAAGCGCGGCGCGTCTCCACGCGCAGGGCCGGCGATAGGGACAGGGAATCAACGGGCCGATTTCCAATTGCCGACCTATCCGATTGCATCGCGTGGAGGGACGCCTGGACGCCTTCCACGGCTTCCCGAATTGCTGTTTTTTATTATGTGGTCGTCTTCCATCGGGAAACGAGCGCAGCCAGGGGAAAGGTGGCGGCGAGAAAGGCGACGATGAGCTGGTTGGTCGGCAGATCCCAGGCCAGGGAGGCGTAGAGACCCAGCAACGTGGCGAGGACGGCCATCGCGGAGGCAAGCGCCATCACGACGCCCAGGCGGCGGCTGAGGAGCAGCGCCGCGGAGGAAGGCAGCACTAGATAGGCGAAAATCAGCATGGCGCCGGCCACGCGCGAGGCGAGCGCGATGACCAGCGAAAGCGCCAGAAAGAAAAAAGTTTCCCATGCGCCGACCGCCAGCCCCAGCAGCCGCGCCGCTTCGCGATCGAGAAACGTGTAAAGAATCGGGCGCAAAAAAATCAGCAGCAGAATCGCCGCGGGGATGACGCCCCCGCCTACCGCCCAGAGATCCGCCCTACGGGTGAGAATCAGGTCGCCATACAGCAGCGCCTTCACCTCCTCG
>CALGXT010000156.1 GCA_937935255.1 uncultured bacterium
GGCTCGAAAACGTCGAGGTCGGAATCGTCCGGCACGAGCCGGATTTCGCCATGCCATTTCCCGGCTTCCGGTTCGATCCATCGGACCTCTTCCGCCGTATCCACGGTATCCAGCACATCAATCGGTCCGGATTCGCCGTACCGCATGATCTTGACCGCGCCTGCGCCGATCTCGTCTTCTCTGTCCACGGAGATATCATGGCTGGCCGTTACATGCAGCTTCCACGCCTCGACGGAATCCAGTCCGTACAGATCGTAATAATAGCGGCCCTTCACGTGGGCCAGCATGGCGTGGCACACGCCGCCGTCTTCCCTGTAGGCCCACATGCGGGAGTCGTTGTTGCCCCGGTAGTCGGCCCCGCCCGGGCCGTAATTGACGTAGGAACTCTTGGCGTTGTTCCACGCCTCGTTCCAGGTCCAGCCGTCGCGCGAATAGATAACATGGTCGGCCGCGATCCTGCCCGGCGTGTATTCTGTTTCCGCGATGCGCACCCATCGCAGGAGGTTCAGCGCGCCGCGCAGCTCGTTGATGTGCTCTGCCAGGCACGGGTCGCCCGGCCGGAGCTCGCCTTCTTCGAGCGTGCCGCCCGATCGCGCCGGGAATCGCGTCCAGTATTCCCGCGGCTCGCCGCAGCAGGCCGTCAGCAGGTCCGCCAGCGTCCAGGGATCGGGCGGCCCGCCTCCGCCGCCGATGCCGCCCAGGTGGTTGACGAAGCGTCGCTTGTCCGACCCGGCGATGACCTGCTCGATGTGAAGGCGATAGGTGTTTATTTGCGATGCCAGGATTCCGTCGCCGGGATGGATTAACAGCGGCGGCGCCGATGCCTGTACGGCAACCATTCGCTCGGCGAGCGCCTCGCGCACCTCGTCCATCTGTGCGGCCAGCATGGCCTGTCCGGGCTCGACCGGCACGAGGTTCCAGCCCATGTCTTACCCCCAGACCGCGCCGCCTCCCGGGGCGGACAGCTGCACGATGGCCCATTTCAGACCGGTGCCGCTCTCCTTGTGCGCGATCCTGAAAGGGCCGGATGCTGCGCTGACAAGGCAAGCGGAGACGCCCGCTTCGACGTCGGCGTATCGGTGGTCCTCGTCGGACACATACACGCGCACGGGCGACAGCCCGCCGATCCGCACGCGGCCGACTTTGCCCGCCTGGATGGGTTCCATCAAGATGCCGAGGATCGTCGGGGTCGAAGACGGCGGGTCCGGGACGCCGATAGCCATCACTCGCCGCCTCCCATGACTTCGACCAGGAACACCGGGCGATACAGGTACTCGTTCAGGTTATCGCCCGGCCCGACGGCCACGCCCGTGACGACGACCACGGAGAACTGCCCCAGGTCTCCGCCGGAGTCGTTCTTCGCAAGGACGATTTCGGTGCCGCCGCCGAGCGGCGCCGCCCTAGCGCCGCCGTCCAACAGCGACTGCCGATAGTCGCGCACCACGTCCGCGATGGCGTTCCAGTCGTCCGACCGGATCGAGAATTGCTCGCCTGGCAGAACTTTTCTCATCAGCCGATCCCCAGACCCGAGAAGTCGCCGGATTCGTAGACCCGCTCGACATAAACCGCCACGGGTTTCCTGATCCGCACTTTCGCCGCGGCGTCCACGTCGTCGCCGTACTGCACCCAAAGGTATTCCCATCCGCCCTTGCTGATGTTCGCGATGTTGCCTATGGTTATCCCTGTCTTGTTCGGCGAGGCTGCGAACTTGAACGTGATCTCCCATACCCCGCCGCGCTTCTGCCCGGTAGCGCCGAGGAAAAGCACCTCGCCCGCGGCATGGCCGCGGAAGGCGCCGCCGTTCACCCTGCCGGTCAGCGAATAGTAAGCGGATTGGTCGGCGTTCGTCTTGCAGTGGGTCTCGGACCATTGCCACACTGGGACGACGATATCGCAACCGGCCACGCGCTCGCCGTCGTACCCGATGGCGCCGCCGAGGAGCGCGGAGGCCGCCGGTCCATAGCGCCCCGCCGTGGCGATGCTCTGCGTGATGTGCTGCGTTCCGCCGGTCGAATCGAACGCGACGACCGGGTCCGGGAGCTGCTGGTCCGGAGCCGGCAGCTCGTACCTTGCGGAAAGCCGCCACGTCGCCGCGTCCATGCGCTCGACGATCTCGATGCTCTTGCGGTACAGGTTTCCGTAGGTGGCCGGTATGCCTGCCGCCGCGGCCGCCCTGACCTCCGCCTCGTCCGCCGCGCCGAACGCGAAATAGGGGATCTCGGCCCAGTCGCGTCCTCCCGCGAAGGACTCGGAACGTCCCTTGAACGCCTCGACGATCGTTGCCGCCATGGCTCACTCGAACAGGAGGCCGGTCTGGCAGCGCAGCGGCCGCGTGTTGCGCGCGGTCTCTTCGGTCGCGGCCGCCACGCGGTCCATGGCGCTCGCGCCGATCCCGATCCGCTCGAACATTCCGGCGAACGCGCCCATGACGTCCATGGTCGAACGCGAAAGCGCGGCGGCCGGCGTGGCGCCCGGCGCCTCGGCCGCCTCGGCCAGCCTGCCTGCCCGCTCGGCGCGCGCCTTCTCGGCCGCCGCCCTGGCCTCCTCTACGGCCAGCTCCAGCTCCCGCCTGGCGGCGGTCAGGGACGTCTCGGCCGCGGCGCGTTCCGCGTCGTACCCGGCTTCGCGCTCGGAGCGTTCGGCCTCCGCGATTTCGACGACAGCCGCCAACGCCCGCTTGCGGTCTTCGTCCAGCGCGCGGATTTTCGCCAGCCCCCCCAGCGTGATGTCGGCGCTTCGCTGCGCGATCTCGATGCCCCGCCGTTGGCGCTCCTGCTCCAACCGGCGGTTCGTCGTCTCGACGTTTACCGTGGAATCCATCAGCGCCAGGATGCCCGTCCACCGCTTGGCGACCCATGTTCCAAGGTCGTCCCACGCGCGCGCCAGGCCGGAGACGAACGCGTCCGAAACCTCCTGCATCGCGTTGATGACGCGCACCCAGATTCGCGCCAGGCCGATCCAGGCTTCGACGGCCAGGGAAGCCGCGCCCGTGAACATCGCGTCGGTCTGCCGCAGGAACCACGCCTTGAAACCCAGCCAGCAGCCGCGCAGGGCGTTCAATCCGGTCTGCCAAGCGACCAGCAGCGCGCCCCAGAAGATGCGCCCGGCCAGGGCGATGTCCCCGGCGGCCAGGGCGTCCTTGATTCCGCCCAGGACGGAAGCGGCCGCGTCGTACAGCGCGTCGAACCTCTCGCCGAGCGCCGACAGCGCCCTGGCGCCGACATCGGAATACCCGATCAGGCGCATGCCCGCGGCGGCGACAGCCGCGCCTAGAAGCGCCCAGGGCGACAGGAAGGCCGAAACGACGGCCGCGACGGCGCCGAGCGCCATGCCGGCGGCCTTCAGCGCCAAGCCGAGCGCGGTCACGGCCGCGCCGGCCGCCAGGATTGCGCCGCCGACCGCCGCGAGCGATACGATCAGCCTGGCGTTGCCGACCGTCCACGTCCGGAGCCGTCCGAGCAGCCCCGAGAGCGCATCGCCCCATTCGGACATGGCGGGCGCCAACGCGCCGCCGACGGTTTCGAACAGCCGCGCGGCGACCGATTGCAGCCGCGTCATGGCATCCTTCAATCTCACTGCAGATTTCGCCTCTTCCGCGGTCCAGCCGATCCCGAGGTCTCGCGCCTCGGCGCGCAGCGCGCGCATGGAAGCCATGAGCGGGATCAGCCTGGTGCCGGACCGCCCGAAGATTTCCACGGCGGCGGCGGCCCTGGCCGTGGGGTCGGCGATCCTGGATATCGCATCCGCTACGGCCTCGAACTGTTTTTCCGGCGACAATTCGGCCAGCGCCCCGGCGGACAGCCCCAGCACGGACAAGCGGCCCGCCATCGCGCCGAGCCCGGGGGTCCCCGCGCCGACGGCCCGCTGCATGTTCTTGATGCCGGTCTCCAGGTCCTCGAAGTTCGTCCCGGCCAGCTTCGCGGCGAAGGCGAGCTCCGATATCGCTTCCGCAGAAAAGCCGGTGCGCTCGGATGCCTTCGCGATCTCGTCTCCGGACGATGCGAAGGCGGTCGCGGCGGCCGCGAGCGGGGCGACCGCCGCGCCGCCGACAGCCGTCATCCCTGCGCCGAGGGCCGCCAGGCCGGACCCGAAGCGGTCAAGCTCCGCGGACGCGGCGCGCAAGCCGCGCATCATCGGCGAGCTGTCCACCGCGAGCTCGATGTACGCCGCGCCGGCGCGAATCCCGGAAGCCGTCGCCATCTCAATCGCCCCCTGGTCCGGGGTCGGGCAGGCAGTACCAGCCCTCCGGCAGGTCAAGGACGCCCGGAATCTCCCGCCCGTCCTTGTCCGCCGCCCAGACCTTCGCCCCGCGTATCGTCTCCCTCAGCCGCACCGGTTCCCCGGGGGGCACCAGCACGGTACGCGTGCAGCCGCTCGAGCAGACGGCGCCGAAGAGCATCGCGGCGCGCGCCGTCTTCCACGCTGCATGAAAACGCCTCGCGTATCGCATGGGACAGAATCTCCACAAGCACCGGCGCGCACTCGGCCAGCACCGCCCCGGCAAAGCGCCCGAGAACAACAGCGAATCGACTCACCCGACTTTCTCCTCCGCCTGCCTGGCGATGTACCTGCGCAACGGCATCCGCCCCTTGTTCTTGTGCTTTGCCACGTTGCAGTTCTGGCACAGCGTCTGGAACCCTGGGGGAAAGCCGTTCTTCTTAAGCCAGCAGTAAATCCTGCTTCCACCGGGACCGCGCGTTCCCTTTGTTTGGGCGATCTCCCTTCGATGGGCAGCGCCGTCGTTGGCAATGTGGTCAATCGTGAGGACATCGAAATCGTCCTCGCCGCAGACGACGCAGGACATTCCGTAATGGAGGAACACCTCTTGCCGCCGCTTCAGGTTGGCCGCACGACTCCATATCCTGCCGAACTCCCGCCTCCGTCCGTAGGCGCGGTTGTAAGCGCGGTGGTAGGCCCTTTGACAATCGCGGCAGACCCCGCGGGGCTTGCCACGCCTGATGGAGAAGGCCTCCTCAACGAGCTGTCGCCGGCACTTCGAGCATGTCTTCATTTGATTCCGACGTCCTCGGAGCTCTTGTCGTTGTCCCTGCTGAACAGCAAGCCGACCGCCGCCGCCAGGGACGCGCCGAACGCCCCCCAGTTGGCCGGCGTCGCCGGGTCCTCATCCAGCAGCGGGACCGCCACCAGCGTTATCGCGGCAGCCAGCACCGTCAGGATTCCGCAGACCGTCGTCTTCCAACTCTTCATGTTGCGTTCCTTTCAGTCGCGCAGGCTTGAGGCTGTAGGTCTTGAGGTGCGCGCTTCGCGCACGGTTCCTTGCCTCCAGCCTACGGCCTACGGTCTACAGCCTGCTGTTTGTCCACGAACACCGCCTTGAGCGCGCCTATGCCGGCCTTCAGGACCCCTTCCCGGTCCGCGCGCGCGTACGGGTTGAAATCGTCCGGCGAGAACGCCTTCGTCCTGCGCGGGTCGCGGTTCGCATTCGCGATGAGCGCAAGCAGCGCCGACGTCCTGCCCCATTCGGCCCGGCCGCGGGTCTCGGCCATCCAGATCAGTTCGCGCAGCGTCAGCGGCCGCGGATCGACGCCCGCGATTCCGGCCAGACCCCAGATCGCTCGCCAGGCGCCGCAGTCTCCGCCGCCCGGATCGCTTCGGCCGTCTTCGCGTCCAGCGCGTCCCGCGTCCGTTCGGCCAGGGCGTATATCGCCGCGACGATCCGCCTGGCCCTCTCGCGGTCCCGGACGTTCGGGGTAAAATCCGCGAGCTCCTCCAGCAGTGCCCGGGCTGCGTGCTCGACGGCGTCCCCGGCCATCGCGCGGCCGAAATCCTCGTCCGTAACGCCGAGCCTGTCCGCCTCCGGCTTGCACACGGCGAACAGCACATCGCACAGCACGATGGGATCGGCGACAAGGCGCTCGAAGACCTCAGGCGCTCCCTTCCCGACCAGGTCGAGCCCCAGCAGATCGCGGACGCGCCTGGCGGCGGAGATATCCACCGCCACCGTCCACTCGCGCCCCGTGTTGTCCCTGAACGTCTTCATCGGCAATCCCTCCGGGCTTGCGACCTTAGACTTTGGGCTTTAGACTTTAGGGAACGACACGTTGGAGGTCCGCATGCGCGACCACATGAAGTTGCAGGCGTTTCGACTTGCGGACGAGATGACGCTTCGCGTTTACAAGGCAACAGCGTCCTTTCCACGCGAAGAGATGTTCGGTTTGACATCGCAGATGCGCCGCGCGTCTGTTTCGGCCGCGTCCAACATCGTTGAAGGATGCGCCCGCCAAACCGAGACCGACTATCTCCGATTCTTGGACCTTGCCTACGGTTCAACCAAGGAAGTCGAATACCAGGCATCTCTTGCCCACAGGCTCGGGTTCCTGGATGAGGTGTCCTACAAGGAGTTGCAGAACATCTGCGTAAGAACTGCCAAGACGTTGAATGCATTGATCAACTCCCTTCGCAAGCCTTCCAGCCCAAAGTCCAAAGCCTAAAGTCCATAGCCTGCCTCACGCGACCGTGACCCACTGCGGGGCCGTGGTGGAATAGGTCGGCTTGGCCGTCACCGAGACGGTGAGCGCCTCCTCCAGTGCCTCCTTGCGGCTGAAGTTCGTGATGGAGAAATCGGCCTGCAGCCCCTGCGAGCCGGACGCCGCGATGTCGCCGTCCATGATGGCGAAGCCGATCTTCGCGTTGTTGAAATAGGCGTTCTTGATGGCCGTGAACCCGGCGTCGCCGGTGTCCCAGACCATCTCGAACTCGATGCTGCCTTCCTTCAGGGTCGCCGCCGTCGCCCGCCAGCCCGCGTTGCCGCGCGTGGTGACGTCGGCCTCGCCGGTCTCGAGGTTCAAGGTCACGTCCTTGACGTTGACCAGCTCCTCCCACGAACCGGAGCCGCCCACGCCGCCGACCTTGTAGTAGAGCTTCGCGTCCATCCCCAATCGTATGGCCATGGAAAACCTCCGGTTTCGGCTTTGGACTTCAGGCTTCGGGCTATAGGTGCGACCGCCGCACTCTTACCGTGCCCAATTCCCAAAGCCCGAAGTCCAAAGTCCAATGTCTATCTCCTCACCGATCCGGCCCACATCTTCGGGAGCCGGTCCTTGGTCTTCTGAAGCGCCGGGCCCATGAAGGGCCGCTTCGGGTAGCGTCCGCCCCGGAACCGCCCGCCGAACTCGTGCGCCGTGCCCGCCTTGCCCACAATCGAAAAGTCCGGCCCGACGACCACGCTCTGCCTGCTCCTCTCGACCGCGTAGAGGATGGCCCGGCGGAGCTGGCCCTTGCGCGTATGCGGCGGCGTGCCTTCCGGCGACTCCGCCTTCGCACGCTTGATGCTCCGCTTGGCGGCCATTCGGAGCGCGCCGCCCGCGTGGCCCAGGCTCTTGATCGAGCCCGACCGCGCGGCTCTCACGACCCGCTTGCCGTCCATCCGTGTCTTCACCCTCACGCCGATCATGTTCCCCTCATGCCGGCCCGAGGTTTACCTGTCCCTGCCGAAGCTGGCCGCCCAGGTTGCGGGCATGGAAGCGCACCCGGTTGGCGGCGGCGTCGAAGAAGATCGCCAACTGGCCGTTGGCGAGCTCCGCGTCCGGCGGGGCGACGTTCCGGAACGTGAAGAGCGCCCCGGCGGCCTTCATCGGCCCGCCAACCGCGAGCGCCTTGGCCGCCTTGTCGAAGGCGAGTCCCGCATCCGAACCGAACGCGCCGTTGTCGTTGAACTGCAACTGGCCGCTGGCACCGGCGGGCGGCGTCGGCGGAGCGATGACGATCTGGCCGAAATAGCCCATCACCAGGTCCCTCCTACAATCGTCACCGCGTCGCCCGGCGTGCCCTTGACCTTGATGTCCGCCAGGTTGATTCGCTTGAAACAGTGGTATTCGCCCGGCACCCAGGGCACGTCCGTTCCGTCGTCGCCCCGAAAGAAGACCGCGCCCGTATTCGTGGGCGGGGCCGAGACCTCGACCGAGGCCACCTCGCGGCTTTTGATCGAAAGCGGCTGGTAGCTCGCCGTCACCACGATCTTTCTCATGACCACGTTGTTCATCGGTCACCTCGCCACGCGGAAGGTCAGCGTCATCACGCTCGTGAACTGCCGCAGCTCCTGCATGTGCTCCTGGGCGCAGACCGGCGCGTGCTCGGTCTTCACCCACGCGGCCTTTGGGAACGCATCCAGGCGCTTGGCCCGGAACAGCTCCGCGATCTCACCGGCCAGTTCCATGAGCGGGTCGAGCTCCGCCGCGTCGCCCTTCTCGAACTTCTTCTGCACCGCGACGTCGACCTTGTAGTCGAATGTCCCCTTGCCCCGCGCCGTCTGAAAGACATCGACGCCCCTCGGCACCACGGTCACGCGCAGGTCCTTCATCTCCGACAGGTCGAAGACCGGCTGGTAGTGGCGCTCGGCCGTGAACGGGAGCGAGAGCGCCGCCGCGTTCAGGGCAGCGACCACCGCGTCAGCCGTTCGCAGAAGTTCTGATGGCATGCTTGGCCTCCGCTTCATGCAGGCACGGTTTACGTTCCAGCGTGTCCTTCAGTTCCCTGAGCGCCCCGCAAAGGTCGTTCTGCGCCTTGACGCTCTGCGCCGTCAGTTCCACTAGGCTCCGCTCCAGGCCGTCGATGCGCCCGGCCATCCGGGTCTCGCGCTCCTGCGACGCCTTCCGGTCCGCGTCGCTCGCCGAGGCGAGCCGCCAGACCAGGAACGCCGCCAGCGCGGTGAAGCCGCCCTGCATGACCAGCGTTATGAGTTGCGCTTCGCCCACTACACGTCCTCCGCCTGCCTGCGCCGCAGCTACGGCAGGCAGGTCGCCACGTGCTTCGTGTGAATCCTGAGCGTCCGCCGGTACGGGTCCGACCAGCGCCAGCACGGCTCGCCGCCGGGTGCCATGACCTCGTAGACGAACGCCCTGTTTCCCTCGACCTCCCTGATGCGGTCGCCAGCCTTGGGGAGCGCGGCTCGCCCGCCGAGCACGAGGTCCGCCGCAAGCACCAGGTAATCCCGCGCCTCGACCCGCTCGACTAGGCCGCAGCCCTTGTCGAGGCGGAAGACCGTCCTGCCGACCGTGGCCGCGACCTCCACGGAGTCCGTTCCGCGAACGTAGGCGACCGGCCGCGAGGCGTGCGCCGCGCGCATCCCATCCAGCCATTCCGATCCTTTTTGCAGGAGGTCGGCCATCGCAAAAGCTCCGCTTTTGCGGCCTTGGGCTTCCGGCTCTACCGCCCTGCTGTTTATCCCAAAGTCCAAGGTCCAAAGCCCAAAGCCCGCTGTTCTCCTACTGGCTCAGGCGCACCCGGACGGTCGCGTCCGCGTCGGCCGCTGCCTTCACGGCCTTGCCCAGATACCCCTGGGCGAGCGCCACGGTCGTCGCCTGCTTGACCGCCGCGTCCCACCAGACCTTCGCCCCGGCCGCGATGGCGCTGCCCGCGCCCGTGGCCTTCGGAACATCGAAGACGCCGGTCACCGCGAGCGCCCCGAGCTTGTCCGCCTTGATGTCGAGCTTGGCGACTCCCGTCAGGTCGTTCTGCACGACCACGTCGCCCGCCTTCACGTCGGCGCTCGGGGTGTAGTCCACCGCGTCGCCGGTCTGCACGTACTTGGCATTCATCGAGAAACCTCCTTGAGGCCTACGCCTCGCCCTTGAACTTGACCATCCCCCTGAAGTCCTGCTCGCGGACGCCGAGGTCGAAGTAGACCCGGAACTTGATGCCCAGCGTGTCGAAGTCCGTCTCGCCCTGCTCGACGGTAGGCGCGCGGCGGCCCTTGAGGTAGCCGATCTCGAAGGTGTCCACTACGCCTGAGTCGGCGAACAAGTACCACGCCTTCGCGCTCGAGCCGTGGTAGTTGGCGTTCGAAAGATACGGGCTGGCGACGACCTCGATGTCCTCGTCGGCAAGGGCGTTGTAGGTCGGGATGCGGAGCTTGTTGGCGCTGCCAGTGGCGAAGAAGGAGACGGAGTTGAGAAGCTCGCGCGCCGCCATCTTCAAGGCCGTCGGCACCAGGAGGAACTTCGGACTGACGTTGATGGGCTGCCCGTCCGCGTCCGTCTGGTCCAGGAACATCTGGATGGCCAGCGTCAGCGCGTCCGCGCTCAAGGCCGTGTCCGCGCCGTCGCGCCAGTTGCGATGGTCGGCGTGGAAGAGCGTCTTCCCGTCGCCCTGGACCGGGTTGGCCAGAAGCCGGGTGAAGAACAGCTGGTCGATCTTCCGCGCGGCCCGCGCGCCCATCCCCTCCGGCACCTTCATGAAGGCGTTCAGGTCGTCATTGTAGATCATCTCCCGCGTCAAGGAGAAGACCTTGCCGAAAGTCTGGACCTGGTTGGTCGCCTTCTCCTCCTTGAGCCCGCCGTGCTTGAGCTCTCCGTCCGGCGCGACCGGCTCGAGGTCGCCCACGTCCGTCAGGCGGTAGCGCTCCGACTCCTTGAAGTCGTTCAGCTCGCCCTCGCTGCAGAGCCGCGCCGCCACGATGGGCTGCGCCTCGAAGGCCTTGAGCAGCTTCTTGTTGGCGGCGTTGTTCAGGATGCCGGGCAGGGAGACCGTCGAGAACCCCGCACGGATGGTGTCGTTCGAGAACGTCCTCGGCACCGGGACGCCCTCCATCTTCGCGCACTCCACGAAGAGCTGCTGGAGCGAGATGTCCCGCTCCGCCCAGGCGCTCTCCATCACCTGCTCGCCGTACTCCTTGACCAGCGCCTCGTCAGGGATGCCCGCCCGGATGCAGAGCGCGGCCTCCAGCGTCCGCTTGTCGTAGTCGCGGCCCTTGTCGCCGCGCATCGCGACATGGACGTCGGCCTGGGGGCGGTTCTCCCGCATGGCCTTCAGGACCTTCTGCGAGGTATCATCCACGCCCCAGCCCAGCCGGATGGCGTCCCGCTCGATGCGCGGGAACTCGCCCGCGCAGATCTCCTGGATGGCCGCCACGCGCTCGCGCTCGGCCCGGACCGCGCTTTCCGCCTCCTCGCGGGCCTTGAAGACCGCGTCGGCAGCCGCGCTCGCCGTTGCCTGGACCGGCGGCTTCTCCGGCGCGCCTTCCGGCTTGCCGGAACCGGTCGTCCCTGCCTGCGCCGCGTTCGTCGCGGCAGGCAGGTCCTCCTCGAACAGCGCCTTCAGGTTCGCGGTCTGCTCCTCGGAGAGCGCCGCAAGATCGAAGCCTTTCGCTTTCACCCACTGCTCGAATTCCATCGTCATCGCCTCCATGAAAGAATCGCCCCCGTATTCCGGAACCACAGCCTGACCGGCAGGCGCGCGCCCGGCCTCCACCTTCGCGCTCGTCGTCTCGTCCGCACCCAGCGCCACGAAACTCACCTCCCCCAGCCGCGCCGAGCGGACCATGTAGACCGGCCCGGCGAATTCCTTGCCGTTGGCGCTTGCGGTCTTGCCCTCCGGCACGAAGACCACCTTCTTCACCGCCGCGCCCAGGGACGCCTGCCAGGGGAAGCCGTTGTCCGACGCGCCGATGACCTCCTGCGCCGCGCTCCCCACGCCGGAGATGACCCCGGCCACCGTGAGCGCGCCGCCCTCGGTCGAGACCGCGTCGGTGTGCCCGACGATGCGCCCCGTATCATGGTCCATGAGGATGGGCCGCGACCTCTTGCCGACCGACAGGCCGGAAAGGTCCACGACCACCGGGTGCGGCCAGCCGGAAAGCGTCATCGCGCCGCCGGTGTAGGCCGTCATGCTGAAGCGCCGGAGCGATTTGCCTTCGGCGGAGGCCGAAGAGGCCTCGATCCTCACGCCGCC
>CALGXT010000157.1 GCA_937935255.1 uncultured bacterium
TCTCTGTCCCCGTATTTTCCCTGTCCCCATATTTTCCGGCGCGGCGGGCCGCCGCGCCCTACCTTTTCCGGGGGCGGGGCCGTTGGGTTTGTCGCTCGGACTTCGGACTTGGGACCTCGGCCGTCGAGCTTTCAACCGTCAAGTTATCCCCTCGTTTTTTCGCGGCGCCGCCGCGCGGCGTTCTCTGTCCCCATCTCGACCCGCCGGTTGCGAACGGGCCTGCCGCTACTCTAGGTGCTCTCGGGACAGAGCATCTGTCGTAAGTCGTTGATTCGTAACAGCCAAAAAAAACGACACAGATTCTCTGTCCCCATCTCGTTCCATCTCATGCATCGTGTTTTGTCTGGCGGTTCGGGCGGGGATCGCTAAAATCGCGCCCGCTTCCGATATGAATCTGCGCGATATCGAGTTGCTTGTTTTCGACGGGGCCACCGGCACCAATTTGCAGGCGATGGACCTGCCGGCCGACGTCTGGCAAGGCCGCGAGGGCTGCAACGAATGGCTGAACATCACCGCGCCGGAGGCGATCGTCGGCTTGCACCGCGCCTTCTACGAAGCGGGCGCGCAGGTCGTCGAGACCAACACCTTCGGGGCGTCGCGGATCGTGTTGGCGGAATACGGGCTGCAAGACCGGGTGGCCGAGATCAACGCCGCGGGGGTGCGCAACGCCCGCGCCGCCGCCGAGGGCCGCCCGGACCGCTTTGTGGCCGGCTCGATCGGACCCGGCACGAAACTCCCCTCGCTCGGCCATATCTCGCGCGACGCGCTCTTTGAGGCGTTCAAAGAGCAGGCGACCGCGCTCGTGGAGGCGGGCGTAGACCTGTTGCTGCTCGAGACCTGCCAGGATCTGCTTCAGCTCAAGACCGGTTTGATCGCCTGTTTCGAGGCGCTCGAAACCATCGGTCGCGACGCGCCGGTGATGGTCTCGGTCACCGTGGAGCGTACCGGTACCCTGCTGGTCGGCAGCGATATCGCCGCGGCGGCGGCGACCGTGGAGCCCTTTCCGATTTTCTCGCTCGGCCTGAATTGCGCCACCGGACCGGCGGATATGGAGTCGCATATCCGCTATCTGGCCCGCGAATGGCCGGGCCGAATTTCCTGCCAGCCGAACCAGGGGCTTCCGGAGGTCGTCAACGGCGCGACCGTCTACCCGCTTCGGCCGGAGGAATTCGCCCGCCATATGCGGCATTTCGTGGAAGATTTCGGCGTGAGTGTGGTCGGCGGCTGCTGCGGGACCACCCCCGAGCATTTACGCGCGCTGGTGAAGGCGATGGAGGGCGCGCGGCCCACGCGCCGGGCCGTGGAAGCGTGAAACCTTCGCTCTCCAGCCTCTATCAGGCGGTCGAGTTGCGACAGCCCATCCCGCCGCTGCTGGTGGGCGAGCGCACGAACGCGAACGGGTCGAAACTGTTTCGTGAGCGTTTGCTGGCCGACGACTTCGAGGGTTGTCTGCGCATCGGTCTCGATCAGGAAGCGGGCGGTGCGCAAGTGCTTGATCTTTGCGCCGCTTACGCGGGCCGGGACGAGACGAAGGATATGATCCGGCTCGTAAGCCTCTTCGCCCGCTCCGTCAAGGCGCCGCTGATGATTGATTCGACCACGCCGGACTGCATCGAGGCGTGCCTCAAAATCTATCCCGGCCGCTGCATCGTCAATTCGATCAATCTGGAAGACGGCGGCGTCTACCTGCGCCGGGTCTGCCGCTTGCTTCGCAAATACGGCGCCGCGGCCGTCGCGCTGACGATCCACGAAAAGGGCATGGCGATGACCGCGGCCGATAAAATCGCCACAGCCCGCCGCATTCACGACATTGCCGTCGGCGAATTCGGGTTGCGCCCGTCCGATTTGCTGTTTGATCCGCTCACGTTCACCATCGGCGCGGGCGACGAGACGCTGCGCGACGCCGCCGTGCAGACACTGGAGGCCATCCGCGGCATCAAGGCCGCGCTGCCCGGCGTCGGAACCATTCTCGGTATCAGCAACATCTCGTTCGGTCTCTCGCCCGCCTCACGGCGCGCGCTCAATTCCGTGTTTCTTCACGAGGCCGTCGCGGCGGGTTTGGACGCGGCCATCGTGGACGCGGCGAAAATCCTGCCGCTGGCGAGCATCCCCGAGGCCGATCGCGAGGTGTGCCTCGATTTGCTTTACGATCGTGTGCGCGATTCCGCGAAGACGCCGCTGACCCGTTTCATCGAACACTTTCGCGCCGCGAAAGGCGGCGAGACCGGCGAGCGCGAAGCCGCCGCGGGGAAAGAACGGCCGGAGGCGGCGCTGTTTCAGCAGGTCGTGAAGGGCGATCCCGAGGGGTTGGAAGATCGGCTCTCGATCCTCCTGGGCCGCGTTCAACCGCTGGCCATCATCAACGATATTCTTGTGCCGGCCATGCGGCACGTCGGCGAGTTGTTCGGGCGGGGCGAGTTGTTGCTGCCCTTCGTTTTGCAGTCGGCGGAGGTGATGAAAAAGGCGGTCGCCTTGCTGGAGCCGTTGATGGAACGTGAGGCCTCGGCTCACCGCCTCACCGTGCTGCTGGCCACCGTCCAGGGCGACGTCCACGATATCGGCAAGAACTTGGTGGACATCATTCTCACGAACAACGGCTATCGGGTGATCAATCTCGGCATCAAAGTGCCGGCCGAAACGATCATCGAAAAGGCGCGGGAGCACCGCGCGGATATCATCGGCTTGAGCGGTTTGCTGGTCAAATCGGCGATTGTAATGAAGGAGAGCCTGCCGCAATACCAGGCTGCCGGCCTGCGCATGCCGATCCTGTTGGGCGGGGCGGCGCTGACGGAGAAATTCGTCGCGGAATCCTGTGTGCCGGCGTATGAAGCGCCGGTGGTCTATTGCGCCGACGCCTTCGCGGGTCTGCGGGCCGTTCGCGCGTTCGAGGCGGGCGCGCTGGCTTCAACCCGACTCGCCGCCGAGTCGCGGGAGAAGACCACGCCGAAACCCGGCGTCAAGAATGTCGAGATCCGACGGGACGTGCCGACGCCGACGCCGCCGTTTTACGGCTATCGGCACGTCGAGGATATTCCCGTCGCCGATATTTTTCCGTATGTCAATGAGCAGGCGCTCTTTCGCGGCCGATGGGGCTACCGGCGGGCGAAGCTCTCCGCGGACGAATACGCGGCGCTCATCCGCGACACCGTGGTCCCGCTCTACAAAGACCTCCAGCGCCGGGCGATCGAGGAGCATTGGCTCGCGCCCAAAGCCGCCTACGGCTACTTCCACGGTTTTGCGAAGGACGACACGGTGTATGTGCGCGACGGGGACCGAATCCACGCATTCCCCTTTCCCCGGCAGTCGGAACCGCCCCACCTGTGCATCGCCGATTTCTTCAAGACCGAGGAGGAGGGCGGCGACGTCGTCGGTTTTTTTGTCGTCACCATCGGCGACGCCATGGATCGGCTGACCCACGAATTGTACAAGGCCGACCGCTATCACGATTATCTCATCGCCCACGGATTCGGCGTGGAAGTGACCGACGCCCTCGCCGAATATTGGCACGCCGTGATGCGCCGGGAACTGGGCATCGCGGGCCAGGAACCTTCGGAAATCGCCGGATTCGTCACCCAGAACTATCAAGGCTCGCGCTACGGCTTCGGCTATCCCGCCTGTCCCGATCTCGAGGCGCACCGCCCCGTGTTCGAATTGTTGCGTCCGGAGGCGCTCGGCATTACCCTGACCGAAAACATGCAGATGGTGCCGGAGCAGACCACCTCCGCCATCGTCGCGCACCATCCCCAGGCGAAATACTTCGCCGTATAGACCGGAGATCGCCATGCGTTATATCTGCGCGAATTGCGGTTACATCTATGACCCGGCCCGGGGAGACCCGATGAGCCATATCCCGCCGGACACGCCCTTTGAGGACTTGCCCGAGGACTGGGTCTGCCCCATTTGCTACGTCGCCAAGGATGCCTTCGACCCGATGGATTGAGCGCCGGCGGCGCCGACGCGGCCGACTGCTGCGGAGGTCAGGATGGACTTCTTACGCCGATTGAAGGAATCGCCCCTGATTTTCGACGGGGCCATGGGGACGATGATTTATGCCCGCGGCGTATTCATCAACACCTGCTACGACGAGTTGAACCTCACGCAGCCGGCGTTGATCCGCGGCATCCACGCCGAATATGTCGAGGCCGGCGCCGACGTCATCGAGACCAACACCTTCGGCGCCAATGCGATCAAACTGGGCGAGTATGGCATCGCGGAGCGCGTCGAGGAGATCAACGCCGCCGCCGTGCGCCTCGCGCGCGAGGCGGCGGGTTCCGATCGCTTCGTCGCGGGCGCGGTCGGACCTTGTCTATCCAATAATCAGAGTTGGATCGAGGCGCACCGCGACCGCATCGCCGCCGCCTTCGCCCAGCAGATCGGCGCCTTGACGCGTGCGGGCGTGGACGTGATTTTGCTGGAGACCTTCGTTCACCCCGAAGAGATCGCCGTCGCGGCGGCCGCGGCGCGCGCCGGCGGCCGACCGGTCATCGCTTCCTTCGTCATTCAGACGGGCGGGCTGACGGCGCTCGGCGGTCGGGTCGAGGCCCTGGCCGCGGCGCTGGACGCCAACGACGATGTGGACGTGATCGGCGTCAATTGCGGCGGCGGACCGGCCGCCGCGTTCGAAGCGCTGGAGCTTCTCATGCCCATCGTGCGCAAGCCCGTGATTGCGATGCCCAACGCGGGGCTGCCGCAAACGGTCGGCGGACGCACGCTGTACCTCTCCACCCCCGAATATTTCACGGAGTATGCGAAGCGGTTTATCGCGCTGGGGGTTCGCGGCGTCGGCGGCTGCTGCGGCACCACGCCCGAGCACATCCGCGTGGCCGCCAAAGCGATCCGCGCATTGAGCGGCGTCAAGCGGCATATCGAAGTGCGCGCCTACGCGGCGGAAACCGCCGGCGCCGCCGCCGCGCCCGCGGAGAAAAAATCGCGCCTGGCGGCGGCGATCGTGTCGGGGCGGAAAGTCTCTTCGATCGAATTGCTGCCGCCGCGCGATTGCGATCTGACGCCGTTGCTGGAGCGCGCGCGGCAATGCGCGGCCCGCGGCGTGGATGCCATCAACATCCCCGACGGCCCGCGCGCCAGCGCCCGCGTCTCCCCGATGGTGACGGCGGAGGCCCTTCGGCGCGAGGCGGGCATCGAACCGATCCTGCACTACTGCTGCCGCGACCGCAACTTGATCGGGATGCAGTCCGACCTGCTGGGCGCGCAGGTCGCGGGCATCCGCAACATCCTGATCATCACCGGCGATCCGCCGAAGCTGGGCGATTATCCGGACGCCACCGGCGTCTTCGACGTGGACTCGATCGGACTCACGACCGTCGCCGCCAACCTCAACCGCGGGCGGGACATCGGCGGGAATCCGTTTCATCCGCCGACGACCCTTTTTCTCGGCGTGGGCGCCAACCCGTGCGCCATCGCGCCGGAGTTGGAGCTCGCGCGGTTTCGCGCCAAGATGGACGCCGGCGCGGAGTTCGCGATCACGCAGCCGGTGTTCGATCCCGAATCGCTGTTGCGCTTTCTGGATCGCGTCGAGTCGGGGGGACGTCGGATTCCGGTCCTGGCCGGCGTATGGCCGCTGGTGAGCTTCAAAAACGCGGAGTTCATGCGCAACGAGGTGCCCGGGGTTTCCGTGCCCGACGCTGTGCTGGAACGCATGCGCGCGCGGCGGACGCGCGAGGATAGCGTGCGCGAGGGGATCGCCATCGCCCGGGAAATTTGCGCGCGCATCGCCGAGCGGGTCGCGGGCTTTCAGGTCAGCGCGCCCTTCGGCCGTGTGGACATCGCGCTCGAGACGCTGGCGCCGTTTCTGCCGCGGCCGGACGGTCGCCGAAGCGCCGGCGAGGCCGCCTGAATTGCGGCGGTCGGGGGGCGTTGCGCCGAAAAGACCATTTCGGCGGCGGAGAGCGGGCGGATCGCGCGCGCCCCATCTTGGAAAAGCCGTCGAACAGCGTTCAGCGGCGGTGCGGCGCGTCAGACCGTCAGCGTGGTCTCCAAGACCTTGCGCGCCTGTTCGGCGCGGAAGGCGCGCAAGCGCTCCGCCAATTGCGGATCGGTTCCCGCCAGGATCGCGACGGCCAGCAGCGCGGCGTTGCGCGCGCCGGCCTCGCCGATCGCGAGCGTGCCGACGGGAATGCCGGCGGGCATTTGCGCGGTGGAGAGCAGGGAGTCGAGACCGTTGAGCGCCTTGCTCTGCATCGGCACGCCGAGCACCGGCAGGATCGTATGCGCCGCCAGCACGCCCGCCAGATGGGCCGCGCCGCCGGCGCCGGCGATGATGACGCGCAGCCCGCGCGATTCCGCTTGCTCGGCGTACTCCGCCGCCTGTTTCGGCGTGCGATGGGCGGAGAGCACGCGCGCCTCGCACGGCACGCCGAAGCGCTTCAGTTCTTCCGCGGCCTGCTTCATCGTCTCCCAATCCGATTTGCTGCCCATCAGAATCCCGACCAACGGCGTGCGCGTTTCCGGCATGGCGATGCTCCTTTGTGTTGTTTCGTCAATGCGCCGAAGTTAACCGAGGCGCGGTCCGCGGGCAAGCACGGACAGAAGGTCGCCGCGGGGAATGCTCTTTTTTACCTTTCGGCGCCCGCCGGCGCTGCTACGATGCGCGCATGAAAAGCGATCCCGCGCCGGGCGGCGCCCGCCCGAACGTTCTCTTCGTTCTCTGCGACGACCTCGGCATCAACGACCTGCGCTGTTATGGGCGCGCTGACCACAACACCCCGAACCTCGACCGGCTCGCGGCGCAGGGCACGCGATTCACGTCCGCCTACGCCTCGCAGCCCATCTGCTCCGCGTCGCGCGCGGGGCTGCTGACCGGCTTGAATCCGGCGCGGCTGCACATGACGACCTTTCTGCCGGGCCGGCCCGACACGGTCGCCCAGCGCGTCTTGCATCCGGAGATCGAGCAGCGCATCCCGCTTTCGATCAAAACGTTTCCACGCTACTTCCGCGAGGCCGGCTACGCCACCGGCTTCATCGGAAAGTGGCACGTGGGGCCGCAGCCCGGGCCCGCCGAGCACGGCTTCGAATTCGTTCATTTTCACGGCGAGGGCCGCCAAACTGTTCCCTCGGAAGCGGAGGGCGGCAAAGCCGAATACGAGCTGACCCGGGAAACGCTGCGGTTCATCGAGACGAATCGGGAACGCCCCTTCGCCGCCTATCTGGCGCATTACACGCCCCATATCCCGTACTCGGCGCGCCCGTGGCTGGTGGAGAAGAACCGGGGCGCCTTCGAGCCGGTCTATGCCGCGCTGATCGAGACGCTCGACGACACCATCGGACTCCTGATGGCGCGGTTGGAGGAATGGGGCTTGGCGGAGCGCACGATTTTCGTGTTCACCTCCGACAACGGCGGTCTGCATGTCCCCGAATTGCGCCACGCGCGCGTGACGCACAACACGCCCTATCGCGCGGGGAAGGGCTACGTCTATGAGGGCGGCCAGCGCGTGCCCTTGATCGTCCGCTGGCCGGGCCGCGTGCCCGCCGGCCGCGTGACCGACGCGCCGGTGAACAACACGGATTGGATTCCGACCTTGATGGAACTGATCGGCGCACCCGCCCCGACGGGGCTGGACGGCGTCAGCTTCGCCCCCGGACTGCTCGGCGGCGATTTCGTCGAGCGCCCGATTTGCTGGCACTTCCCGCACTACACCAACCAGGGCGGCCGCCCCTCCGGCGCGATCCGCGACGGCGCCTGGTTGTTGATCGAGCGTTACGACGATGGGGGCGTGGAGTTATATGACCTCGCCGCCGATGCGGGCGAACAGCGCGACGTAACGCACCGGGAACCCGAACGCGTCGCCGTGTTGCGCGCCAAACTGGACGCCTGGCGGCGCGCCCATAACGTTCAATACAACCGCCCGAATCCCCGTTGCGACGAAAACCTTTTCCGCGCGCTTTACCGGGATTTCGACCCGAGCCGCTTCGATCCGCGGACGGCTGACGCGGCGGAGTGGGCCCGCGCCCAGGCGTGGCGCGCGGGCATGGACGAGGTCGTGAAACAGGCGCGCTGAAGCGAAAGCCGCGCGGTTATTCCCACACGCCGCCGGTGCGTAGCCGCCGCCGATGGCGTCACAGCGGGGAACCTTCGCCGCCGATCGCCGAATCGTTCATGTCTTACTCGTCGTTTCATAATTGTTCTGACCTGCTCATGTACGGCGTCGCGGCCTCAGCCCGCCTTCGACCTTTGGGCTACGGCGAGGTCTTCGACAAGCTGAGGCCCTACATTCTTCGGACGTAGGGCGCGAGCTTGCTCGCGCCGCAGGGAACGAGCAGTAAAGACAATTTCGAGAACATCAGTATGTCGTGTGCGGTCGGTCGGGCGCCCCGCGTTGGTTTTCGCGCGTGTATCACACTTCGCGAAGTGTGATACAGTCGGCGGGCGCATGGGGAGGCGGTGAGGGTTCGAAGATCCTGCCGCGGGGTTCGCCGTCACTCGCCGCGTTCGAGGCGGTGGACGGCTTCGGCGGCGGCGCGCATTTCCGCCAGCTTGCGGTTCGGTCCTTCGCCGATTCCCAGCGAACGTTCTCCGGCGAGCGCTTCGCACACGAAGATGCGCGCGTGCGGAGGGCCTTGCTCCGCGATTTTTCGATAATGCGGGGTTTGTCCCCAGCGCCGCTGGCACAACTCCTGCAATATGCCTTTGGGGTTGTCCGAGGCATAGTTCAGCCGCAACTTTTCGATGCGCGGCACGATCAACCGCTTGAAAATCTTTTGAACCGCCTTCAATCCGCCGTCCACAAAGGCGGCCCCGAGCACGGCCTCGAAGGCGTCGGCGAGCGTGCCCGTCCGCCGCGCGCCGCCCGCAATGAGCTCCCCGCGGCCCAGCCGGAGATAACCGCCCACGCCGATGTCCGAACCGATCTCGCCGAGGGCCTCCGTGCTGGTGACTCGGCTGCGGATTTGCGTCAGCCGGCCTTCTTCATCATCGGGCCGATGCTCATAGAGCCAGGCGGCGGTGACGAGGTTCAGCACGGCGTCGCCGAGAAATTCCAGGCGCTGATTGTCGGCCTCCACATCCGGGGTTTCGTGGCGGAAGGACGGATGCGTCAGCGCTTGTTCCAGATGCCGCCGTCGGCGGAAGCGGTAGCCGAGTTGCTTTTCGAAGGGTTTGTAGGGATTGCCCATGGTCAGGCCCTCGGATGAAATCGCTGATGGATGGCCAGCAGCCGGTTCGAGTCCACATGGGTGTATATCTGGGTAGTGCCGATATCGGCGTGGCCGAGCATTTCCTGGATCACCCGCAACGGGGCGTCATTCGCGAGCAGGTGGGTGGCGAACGTGTGCCGGAGCGTGTGGGGGTGCACCCGTTTCGACAAACCCGCCCGCCGCGCGTAGCCGCGCACCAGCCGCCAGATCGAGCGGCGGTCGAGCGCGCCGCCCTTGGCGCTGATGAAAAGCGCGCGGGTCTCGCCCCCGCGGAGGGCCGCCGGGCGCGCCTCCTCCAGATAACGCCGCAGGTACGCGCGCGCCGTTTCGCCGATCGGCACGATCCGTTCCTTGCGCCCTTTGCCGAAACAGCGCAGGCATCCCTCGTCGAACCGCACGTCGTCCGTCTTTAGCGCCGCCGCCTCGGAGACGCGCAACCCCGCGGCGTACATCGTCTCGAGCAGCGCGCGATCGCGAAGGCCATGGCGGCTCTTCAGATCGGGCTGCGCGAGCAGCCGCTCGATTTCCTTGACGCTCAACGCGGCCGGCAGCATCCGCCAAAGTTTGGGCGAGTCCATCGCGTCCGCCGGATTCGACGCCAGCAGACCCTCGCGCTGGAGGAAACGGAAAAAGGTTTTGACCGCGGCCATCCGGCGGCCGAGGGTCGAGGCTTGGCGCCCTTTTTCGCGTTCGTCGAGCAGAAACGCGATCAGGTGTTTCCGGCGCACATCGTTCAAAGAGGTCAGACCCGCGCGCCGCAGGGCGTCGAGAAACAATTCCAGGTCCGACCGATAGGCGGCCAGCGTGTTCGCGCTCAGGTTGCGCTCGGCGCTGAGATGGTCGAGAAACTGGTCGAGAAAGACCCGCATGCGCCTTTCAATCGAGTTCCCGTCCCGTGATTCTCCGATAGGCCTCGCGGTACTTCTCGCGGGTGCGCTCGACGACCTCCGCCGGCAGCGGCGGCGCGGGCGGCGTCTTGTCCCAGGCGAGGCTTTCCAGATAATCGCGCACGTATTGTTTGTCGAACGACGGCGGATTTCCGCCCGGCGCGTAGCGATCCGCCGGCCAGAATCGGGAGCTGTCGGGCGTCAGCGCCTCGTCAATCAGCGTCACTTCGCCGCCGACGATGCCGAACTCGAACTTGGTGTCGGCGATGATGATGCCGCACCGGAGCGCGTGCGCCGCCGCTTCGCGATAAAGCGCAAGACTGGCGTCCCGCAGGCGCGCGGCCAGGGTCGCGCCGATCCGCCGCCCCATCTCCTCGAACGAAATGTTTTCGTCGTGGCCCGTTTCCGCCTTGTGCGCCGGCGTGAAAATGGGCTCGTCGAGCCGATCCGCCGGCCGATAGCCGGCGCGCAGCTGGAGGCCGCAGACCGTGCCTTTTTCTCGATACTCCTTCCAGCCCGAGCCGACGAGGTAGCCGCGCACGACACATTCCACCGGCAGCGCCTGGGCCTTGCGCGCCAGCATTGCCCGTCCCCGTAAAACATCCGCGCGCGCCTGGAGCGCGGCCGGCCACTCGGACGGCTCGATCGAGATCATGTGATTCGGCACGATGTGCCGCAACCGTTCGAACCACCACGCGGAAAGGCGATTGAGCACGGCGCCCTTGTCGGGAATGCCGGTGGGCAGGATGCAATCGAACGCGCTGATGCGGTCGGTCGCGACCAGCAACAACGAATCGCCGAGGTCGAACACCTCGCGCACCTTTCCGCTGCGAAATTTCGGCAAGCCGGGCAGATCGAGTTGCGTCAGGGTCGTCTTCATGTTTCGGTTCCTTTCTGTGAGGTGACGGCGGCGCGTCGGCGCAGCCATTCGATAAGCAACCGTGCGCCGGATAGCGTCGCCCCCGCGGCGCGATGGGCGGCGTCTTTTTCCAGCCAGGCCGTGGCGGCGATGTCGAGATGCGCCCAAGGGGCATCCGACGGGGCGAAGGCCTTGAGAAAGGCGGCGCCGGCGATGGCCCCCGCGCTGCCGTCGCCGATGTTCTTGAGATCGGCGAACGACGACTTGAGCATTTCGTCGTACTCCGGCCAGAGCGGGAGGCGCCAGCAGCGATCGCCCGAGGCTTCGCCCGCCGCCGTCAATTCGGCGGCCAGATTGTCGTCTTCCGTGCAGAGCGCGGACGCCTCGACGCCGAGCGCGGTGCGCGCCGCGCCGGTCAAGGTCGCCAGATCCACGGTCGCCGAAGGTTTGAAGTCGGCGGCCAGCGAAAGCGCGTCGGCCAATACGAGGCGGCCCTCGGCGTCGGTGTTGAGAATTTCCACGGTCTTGCCGGAGCGCGTCCGCACGACGTCGCCAGGCCGCGCCGCGCCGCCGTCGGGCATGTTTTCGGCGGCGGCGAGAATGCCGACGATCGGAATCGGCAGCCCGAGCCGGGCGGCGGCGGCCATCGCGGCGAGCACGGCCATGCCGCCGCATTTGTCGTACCGCATCCACTCCATGCCCGCGCCGGGCTTGAGCGAGATGCCGCCGCTGTCGAACGTCAGGGTTTTGCCGACCAGCGCGATGGGCCGCTGTCCGCGGGCGGCCTTACCCGAACCGGCATAACGCAGCACAATGATCCGGGGCGCCCGACGGCTGCCGGCGCCGACGGCGAGCAGGGCTTCGCAGCGTTCCTTTCGCAGCGCCGCCGCATCATAGATTCGGCAGGATAAACCGGTCTCCCGCGCCAGACGCCGGGCCGATTCCGCGATGAACTCGGGGGTGGCCGCGTTGCCCGGCAAGTTGGCGAGGTCGGCGATTTGATTGAGCGTGGCGCCCTCGATCGCGCCCTCGCGGATCGCGCGGCGAACCTGTTCCTCGCGGGTCGCGGGACCGATGAAAATCAATTCCGGGTGAAAGACCGGCGACGGCCTGGAATGGTAGCGGGCAAAGCGATATTCGCCCTCGACGGCGCCGGCGGCGAGGCGGCGGGCCGCCGTCTCGAGCGGAAGGTCCGGGGCGTCCGCGCCCCAATCGAGCGAAAAGGCGACGGCCCGCGGCGTGCGGCGCGCGAGCGCCCGCGCCGCCGCCGCGGCGGCGCGCCCGAGATCGCGCGCGGCGAGCGTTCGGATCGGGCCGACCCCGGCCAGCGCGCAGAGGCGATCCTCGCCGATCGGAAGGAGCGCGATCTCGGCGCGTTTGGCGTCAAAAGCTTTCGGATGCGCCAGCCAGCGATCCGCCGCCGCCGTGACCTCTTCCGGCAAGCCGCCGCCGATTCTCCGCGCGCGCTCGTCTTCGATGCCGGCGAAACAGACATATGCCTCCGCGCGCGTTTTTCCGCCGTCTTCCAAAAACTTCAGCGGCGGCGCCGCAAAAAGACGATCGCCCGTGGAAATGGGGGTTTTCGTTTTCATGGCGCGTCTTGCGCGGATGGTTCGGCGCGGGTCGGCAAAGGCGGCTGATCGTTGGCGGTGAAGCCCGCGCGCGCAATCCAATATTCGAGGTTTTTCAGCGCCGCCTCGCGACTGTCATACACCACCGTGACCGTTCGTTCCGGCACATTCGGTTCCACGTCCAGCACCATACCCAACTCGCGGTACGGCGCGAACGCCTCGATGACCCTGCGCGCCGCCTCGTCCGAATCCATATCGGGCGTGCGGATCGAAACCGTGCGCACGTCGCGCCGATAGCAACCGGCGCTCGCGGCGAGCGCCAAAACCGCCAGCGCCGTTGTTCGCAACACTCCCATGGGGAATTGATAGCCGTTCGCGCTGCGCAGGTCAATCGCCGGCGACCGATTCCATCTCAGCGCATCGCCAGGGACGCATCGCCAGGGACAGGGAACCGCAACCGGGAACCGCAACCCGGCGGACCGAGCGCGACGACTATTGGGGGCGCGCCTTCGCAATAGATCGCAATCGCGTCAGATCGGCCTCCGAGACGCTCTGTTTATGGCGCCAACGCGGCCGCGAAGCTGAGACCTCGGCCTGGCGGCGGCAGCCCGAAAATCTCGGCGAGCGTCGCGGCGATATCGTAATAGCCGTCGCGAATGCCGAGCGCGCGGCCCGAAAAACCGGGCCGATAGGCCAGAAGCGGGACGTATTCGCGGGTATGATCCGTGCCTCGAAAAGTCGGATCGTTGCCGTGGTCGGCGGTCAGCAAAAGGACGTCGTCGGAGGTGAGTTTCGCCAGAAACCGCATCAACCAGGCGTCCGTGCGCTCCAGCGCTTGCGCATAGCCTTCGGGATCGCGCCGGTGCCCATACTGCATGTCGAAGTCAATAAAGTTCGCGAAAATGAACCCCCGATCCATATGCGCAAAGAAGGTTTCGACGGCGGCCTGCGAGGCGGCAGTGTCGCCCGAATGGATGGAATCCGTGATGCCGCGTCGAAGGAAGATGTCTTCGATCTTGCCGACCGCGAACACCGGAACGCCGGCGTCGTGCAAGCGCTCCAAAATCGTAGGTTCCGGCGGCTCGAAAGCGTAATCGCGGCGCTCGGTTGTCCGTTCGAAAGCGCCGGGCGCGCCGCGGAAAGGGCGCGCGATGACGCGCCCGATGCGCCACGGATTACACAGCTCGCGGGCGATTTCGCAGCCGCGATACAGTTCCTCCAGGGGGATGATGTCCGTATGCGCGGCGATCTGGAAGACGGAGTCGGCGCTGGTATACACGATCCACGCGCCCGAGCGCAGTTGTTCCGCGCCCAGTTCCTCGATGATTTGCGTGCCGCCGGCGGCGCGGTC
>CALGXT010000158.1 GCA_937935255.1 uncultured bacterium
CTATCTCACGCCGCGCCCCGCCTGTCAATTCTTGATTCTGGAGACGTGACCCCTAATCGGAGACCCCTATATTCGGAACCGCCGGAATGCCTCGGCTTGACTGTCCCCGTCTTCATGCTAAAGTGTCGAAAATGATGTCGAAGTTATTATTGAGCCATCGCCAAACCGTACGCGCCGGAAAACAGCGAAATGGAGTGGCGGCGGCGATAATTCCGTCCTACAGGTGGAGCGGGATTGAAGGTCCAATCCGGTTGGCGCCGAACACAGGATGAGCCATGCCGATTTCGAAACCGGGCGTTGAATCCGGCTCTTGCGGCGACCGTGCTGCGGCGACCTTCTCGGCCCGGATGTGGACGCGTTGGTGGTGGATGGGCAGCGCGGTGACTGAGGCAGAGCTGACGCGGCATCTCGAGGCCTTCGCGGCGGCGGGAATCGGCGGAGTCGAGATCACGCCGATCTATGGCGTCCAGGGGCAAGAGTCGGCAGATATCGAGTATTTGTCGCCCCGCTGGATCGAGTTGTGGGCGCACACGCTCCGCGAGGCGCGGCGGTTGGGGCTGGGTGTGGACATGACCTTGGGCACGGGTTGGCCTTGGGGCGGAAAACACGTATCCCTCGAGCACGCGCCGCGAAAGCTGGTCCTGCAGAAGGAAGAGCTCTCTGCGGGCATGCGGCGGCATTGCCGTTTCCAGGGGGCCTCCATCGAGGCGGCCGCATGGCACGGTGCGGACGGGACACGGCAGCTCGTCCCGTTTGCGCCGGGAGGTTCAGAACTTGTCTGGACAGCGCCCGCCTCGACCGCAGGCACGCTGTATATCGCCTGCTCCAAGCCCACGGGGCAACAGGTCAAACGCCCGGCCCCGGGCGGCGAGGGCCGCGTAATGTCGCCCTACAGCTCGGAGGCCTTGCGGGCGTTTCTCAAGCCGTTCGAGCGGCTGTTTGCGGAAACAGGGCTGAAACCTCGCTGTCTTTTCTACGATTCGTTCGAGGTTTTTGATGCCGACTTCACGCCGGGCCTGTTCGACCGATTCCGGCGCGAGAAGGGCTACGATGCGACGTTGCATTTGGACGCCTTGGCGGGGGATGGCGATCCGGAACGGGTCAGCCGGGTGCGCTGCGACTATCGCGACGTGTTGTTCGCCTGCCTTTTGGGGGAGTTTGCCGAGCCGTGGCGCCGGTGGACGCGCGACGCGGGCATGCTCAGCCGCTATCAGGCCCACGGTTCGCCGGGAAACCTGCTGGACCTCTACGCGGTCGCGGACATCCCGGAGACCGAAGTGTTCGGCGCGAACCGGTTTCCATGGACGCCGGCGGCGCCGCCCGCCGATGAATTGCCCGAGCACTACGTCATCGCCAATAAGATGGCCTCCTCCGCCGCGCATCTGGCGGGCCGCGGCCGCGTAGCGTCGGAGACTTTCACCTGGCATCGGGAGCATTTTCGCAGTTCATTGGCGGACATGAAGGGGGAACTCGACCAGCTTTTCTTGGCGGGCATCAACCACATCTTCTTTCACGGCACGACCTATTCGCCCGCGGAGGCGCCCTGGCCGGGCTGGCTGTTCTACGCTTCCACGCACTTCGATCCGGCGCAGCCGTTCTGGCGTGATCTTCCAGCGTTCAACGCCTACATCGCGGCGTGTCAGGAGGTTCTTCAAAACAGCCGCGTTGTAAACGATATCTTGCTCTACTTCCCGTTCCACGACGTGATGTCGGCGCCCGACGGCGCGTTGTTCCGCTCCCTCAACGTCCATCAACTCGACGCCTGGCTGATCGGCCGGCCGTGGGGCGAGACCGCGCTGCGGCTCTGGCGGGACGGCTACAGTTTCGACATCGTTTCCGACCGTCTTCTGCAGACTCTGCGGCTGCACGAGGGCCGCGTATTCGCCGATGCCGCGGAATATCGAGCGATCGTCGTGCCGCCGTGTCGCACGATGCCTTTGGAGACGGCGCAGAGACTCGTGGAGCTGGCGCGGGCCGGCGCGCCGGCGCTCTTCATGAAGGACTTGCCGCAGTCCCAACCCGGCTTGCGCGGTCTGGATGACGGCGGCGCCTTTGCGGCGCTGCTGGAGGAGGTCTTGAAGCAGAGCCGAATCGTCGCGGACTATCCGGCTCTTCTAGGGGCGCTTTCCGAGAAACACATTCTCCCCAATCCCGTCTCCGCGCCGGACGGAACGCGGGCGCTGCGGCTGCTGAAAGATGGGCGGACGGGCTGGTTCATCGTCAATTTCTCGGAACGTCCGTTGGACGGCTGGGTGACGTTTGCCGCCGAGGGCGCAACCTGGTCCCTGCGCGATCCGCTGACCGGGCGCGTCGGCCGCGCGGCCGGCCGACGGGTCGCCGGCGGGGTGGCGATCTATCTGCAACTGCATCCGGGTCAGTCGCTCTTTGTTTTTGAGCCGGAGGCCGAGCCGCTGCCGGCATGGTCCTATGTCCGCGAGTCCGGACGGGGCTTGGAATTGACCGGGAATTGGAACCTGGACTTCATCGCCGGCGGCCCCGCGCTGCCGGCGTCAAGGACGTTGACGGAACTGCAATCGTGGACACTGCTGGATGATACGGCCCGCGATTTTTCGGGAACGGCGCGGTACACGCATGACTTTGTCTTCGATGGGCCGATTGAACCGGGAGACGTATGGCGGCTGCAATTCGAGGAGGTTCACGAAAGCGTCGCCGTCAGACTGAATGACCATCCCGTTGCGACATTGTGGAGCCGGCCGATGGAGACGGACGTCACGGCCTATCTGCGACAGGGCGCCAACCGGCTGGTCTGCGAGGTCACGAATCTGGCCGCCAATCGCATCGCCGCAATGGACCGTCAGGGCGTTCCCTGGCGCATCTTCAAGGAAATCAATTTCGTGAACATCCGTTACCAGCCCTTCAATGCCGCCGACTGGGCCCCGATGCCTTCCGGTTTGGTGGGAAATGTGCGGCTGGTCCGATATTCATCTTTCAATCCGGAGGATTCACAATTCCAATCACAGGACAAAAACTGATGGCCAAAATATCCTTTCTCGCCGCGAAACGCCTGCTGTTCATCGGCGACAGCATCACCGACTGCGGCCGTCTCGACCCGGACGGTCGGCCTTTAGGCAAAGGCTATGTGCAATGGCTGCGGCATCTGCTGATGTTGCGGCAGCCGGAGCAGGCGATCGAGTTCGTCAATCGCGGCATCGGCGGCAACACTGCTGAAGATTTGTGGAGCCGGTGGGAAGAGGATGTGATCGCGGAACGCCCCGACGCGCTCAGCGTGATGATCGGCATCAACGACTGCAACCGCTATCTTTGCAACCGCGATGGGAATCCTCGCCAGTCCCCCGAAGCCTATGAGCGCTATCTGCGCGACGGCCTGCGCTCCACGCGCGAGCGGCTCGGCGACATCCCGATCTTGTTGGCCGCTCCGTTCTTCCTCGGCTGTTCGCGCGACGCCACGCAATACCGCGGCCAGGTCGTGGCGTTGCTTCCGGAATACACACATCGCATGCGCGCCGTGGCGGAAGCGACGGGGGCCGAGTTCCTGGACACCGCCGAAGCCTTTGCCGGCATCCTGCGCCATCATCCGCCGTCCGTCCTTTCCCATGACATGGTCCACCTCAATGAAACCGGTGTTCTGGCGTTGGCGGAATTGTTCTATCAAAAGCTCTTCGCCGGCACAGAAGAACGCGAACTTTGAACATCCAAACTGATTCGCATTGAAGCTGCAGCTACCGGATTAGACGAACAAGGAAAAGTAAACATCGAAACGGGGAGACATCCGTTAAAGGCAGGCACGATGAATAAAACCACTAAATCTTTAGTAAGGGCTTGGGCCGCGGCATTCGCACTGGCGGCGATCGCACCCGCCGTCTGCGCGCAGGAGCATCAGGCCGACCCCGAGCGCTATCGCCAGGCCGCTCGTTTCAAATTGACCGATACGGTCGTCAACCCCCATCTGGCCCCGTTCACCGCCACCGTCGGCGAAATCGGCAACGCAATCGTCTCCGCGTCCTTCGAACCGGCCACGTTCCGCACGCGGTTTTTCGCCGAGGCGGATGCCGATGACCGGATCGTCCTGGCGCCTCACGTCATCACCCATTACGACGTGCTGCGCGAAGGCTTCTACGACGGCGCCGAAGTGCGCGCGTACCGCATCCTCGACGGGCGCTTGGAACTCGTGCGGCGCGACCGCGTGCCCGAGGGCGGCTCGGCCATGAGCGGCTGGCTTCGCGCCAGTCCCGATGGGAAACTAGTGCCGACCCCGCCGGAAGGCGGCGCCTGCGCCTATGTCCACCGCTTTGACGACTGGGAGCGACCCGATGTTTCCTACTGGTTCAGCGTGACCGCCGTGGACGAAGCGGGCAACGAATCCCTCCATTCCAACGCCGTCGAAGTGCGGCGCACGTCCGCCAAGCCCGAGGCCGCGCCCCCGCCGAACGAACTTGTGGAATTCAAACCTTCGCGGCCTCCGGCGGGCCAAGCGGTGGAGCGCCCGTCGCCGCCGACAAATCTGCACGGGGAATACGATGCCGCCGTGGGCGCGGCGCGACTGGTCTGGACGCCGGTGACGGCCCCTGGAATCGTCGGCTATCGCATATATCGCTCCGATTACCCTCCCGAGGCGCACCGCGGCTATTTCCTGCAACTCGCGGGCGGCCCGCCGAGCGATCAACGCGCGCGCATCCGCAAAGGCGACTGGATCGTGGTGGACAAAACATTCACTTCGTTTTCGCGGAACCGCCATCATTCGAACCGCGTCTGGGGTTCGCACGAGAACAAGGCGGCGATGCCCAACGGCGTGCCGTTCTTTCCCGATGAAGACCCGCGGATGACCTGGACGCTCGATCCGCACGGCGCCGACAGCCCCGTAGCGGACGGCGGCGCAACCGCGCTGAAGGTCACGCTCCAGGAAGGCGCCAAGCTGGTTTTTGCGGAGTACAATCACGCCGGCACGGGTCAGTCGTGGTACGAGGTCCTCGATCCGACCGTGGACTACGTGGTCGAGTTCTGGGCGCGGCAGGAGGGCATGGCCCGGCCGCGGGCGACGTTCAAGCTCAACGGCCACTACGCCCGCACGGTGGAGCCCTTGACCTTCGAGATCGGTGGCGAGTGGCGGCTGCACCGCGCCACGTTCCGCGTGCCGGCCCTTTGGGAGGGCGGCGGAGGCGTGGGACAGACTTCGTTGAGTTTCGAAGGGCCCGGCACGGTCTGGCTCGACAACTACCGGATCTATGCCGCCGACGCGCCGTTCCTCGATTATCGCCCCTACGAATACGCCGGCCTGAAGGCCTCCGGCATGGGCATGCTCCGCACGCACGCTTTCATCAAGACCGGCTCGAAGACCTATTCGATGGAGCAGATCACCAACCCCGGCGGCGTGATCAGCGGCGTCCACCGCGGCAACACGCTCCCGCAAACCCTTCAAATCATGCGCCGCGCCGGTGTGCAACCGTGGTTGCAGATCGAACCGCACATGACGCGCGAGGAGTGGCTCGGCCTGGTCGAATATCTCGCGGCGCCGTACGACCCGGCGACCGATACGCCGGAAAGCAAGCCCTGGGCCGCCAAACGCCACGCGCAGGGCCGGGCCGAGCCGTGGACCGCGGCCTTCGACACGATCTTCTTCGAGATCGGCAACGAGACGTGGAATTGGCTCTTCACCCCGTGGGTCTTCGAAGGCATGACCGACGGCGTCACCGGCCGCGTGTACAACCGCGGCGAGGTGTACGGGATTTTCCAGGAATATGTCATCGCCTGCCTCCGCGCGAGCCCCTGGTGGTCGGCGGCCCAACTCGAGGACAAGTTCCGGTTCGTTCTGGGAGGCTGGCGCGTGCAGGAATACGGGCTGAAGGCCGTCACGACTTCGCCGAACTCGCATTACGTGATGCGCGCCGGATACAACGGCGGCTGGGACGAGGGCGAAGGGCCGGCCGAAGGCAACGATCCGAGTCTTTTCCGCGCATTGCTGCATCCCGGCCAGTCGGGTCTGCCGGAAGCGGCGGAGTTCCTCGCGAAACGCGAGCGCATGGTCGCGGAGGGCGTCGCGCACCGGTTCGGCCTCGGCACCTACGAGGCCGGCCCGGGCTACGCGCTCAGCGGTCTGAACAACCAGCCTCGCATGAGCGAAGCGCAGGTGCGGGCGCAGGAGGAAACGATGAAGAGCCTCGCCGCCGGCACGGCGACCCTCGATACCTTCCTCGGCCGCGCCCGCTATGGCTATGAAATCCAGAACTTTTTCACCTTCTTCCACGGTCGCACCCATTGGGTCTCGCACACCGCCTGGCACAAAGGCGCGGTGGCGCACCCCTGCTGGATGACGCTGGCGCTGTTCAACAACGAGGGGCGCGGCGATATGCTGGCGGTCGAGACCCTTGCGGCCCCGACCGTGGATGTGGCGGCCTACCGTCGCCGACCCGAAGCCAAGAATGTTCCGCTGGCGGCTTGCTACGCCACCCGGCGCGGCGACCGGCTCAACCTCTTCGTCCTCTCGCGCAAGCTCGATAACTACCCGCTGGCCGGCGACGACGGCTTTACGCCCGTCACGATCGAGCTGCCGCTGACGGGCGCGCGCTCGGTCACGCTCTACCGCATGACGGGTGACCCGCGCGCGCACAACCTTGACGGCGAGCGAGTGCGCATCGAACGTGTCGAACTGCCCGCAGAGACGGCGACGCCCGCATTCATCGTCAATGAGAAAACCGGCGCTGATGCGCGCGGCCTGCCGCCGGGCGCGACGCTGCTCTATGTATTTGACGGAGTGCGCCGCTACTAGTCGTCTCATAATTGTCCTGACCTGCTCGTGTACGGCGTCGCGGCCTCAGCCCGCCTTCGACCTTCGGGCTACGGCGAGGTCTTCGACAAGCGGAGGCCCTACATTCTTCGGACGTAGGGCGCGAGCTTGCTCGCGCCGCAGGTAACGAGTCGGTAAAGGCAATTTCGAGAACATTAGTAACTCGCCGCCGGCTCAAGGGATCGCAGATTTGAAAATTGCGCAACTCAGGTCGCCGCGCATCGAGGAGTTTCTGAAGCGATCGCTTTGGATTCGGCCAGCCGTGTTTCGCGGTTTCCCTTCAATTCGGCAACTTTCCTCCCTGATGAAAGCTCTTCTCTGCGACCTCCGCGCCGCAGCGAAGGGCGCGGCGCGTCCGTGAGCAAGCTGCGCGACTGGGCGAAAACGGCAGGTTGACTTCGACATCAATTATGATACAAACGATCAGTTTGAAATCGGTTTGGGAACTCGAATGCCCGCGACACTCTACGATGTGGCCGCCAGCGCGCGCGTGGCGCTCAACACCGCCCGAAAAGCGCTGCAAGGCGATCCGACCGTTCGTCCCTACCTGGCCCGCCGGGTTATCGAGGCCGCCGCGCGACTCGACTATCGCCCCCACACGCTGGCACGAGCCCTGAAAACCCGGCGGCTGGACGTGGTGCCGGTTTCGGTCATCAACCTGCACGAAATCTACTTCGGCGAACTAGCCGAAAAGCTTTCAAATGCCCTGATCGCATCGAACCTCGAACCGATTCTGTGCACCGAGCCCGACCACGTGTTCGAGCTGGTCCAGACCCTTAACACCTGCGGCAGCATCTTCGCTTATGCCGACTTCGACCAGCTTTCACATCCGCTGGCCCGCACGCAGCCAGTGGTCACGATCAACGCCCCCTTCCACCGCAAGGCCAACCTTGGATGCGTCAACGCCGACTTCGAGGGCGGCTTTCGCCGGGCCGCGCAAGCCGTTCTGTCCCGGGGCCGTAAGCGCATCGCGGTGCTCTCCGAAATCTTTCACAAAATCGCCTATAAAAATTGGCCCTTCGACAAGTTCCGCGCGGTCGAGCGGACCCTGGCCGAAGCGTCCGTCGCCCCGGTGCGCCCCGTCGGTGAGCCGTGCTTCGAAACGCTCGGCCGGCTGATCGAGACGCTGGCCGAGGGAACCGAAATTGACGCTGTTTTTTGTGAAAACGATCTTTGGGCGGCGCGTCTCTTCGGCGCGCTCGCGGCGCGGGGCGTTCGCGTTCCGGACGACGTGCTCATCATCGGCTGCGATGCCGGCCTGATCCTGCCGGGTTGTTGGAGCGTAAAAATTCCTATCGGCGACCTCGCCGCCCAGGCGGTTGCGACTTTGCGGCGGCTCCTCGCCGGCGAGGTCTTCATTGAACCGGTCATCGTGCCGTTGTCGCTGGTGGACGAGGACGGGAAGGACATCGCATAAGGGGAAGCGCATAAGGGGACAGAGAATACGAAGTTGCGGGTCAAAGGTCGGCGCGAGAGCGCCGGTGGATCTCGAGCTTGCTCGAGCCGCGGAAGGCGCGGACTCCGTCCCCGCTGTAGCCTTGCGGCGGTGCGCGGCGGCGAGAGGACTCGCCGCCCTACCCGCTGACGCACGGATAGACGCAAGCGGTAGGGCGCGGCGGCCCGCCGCGCCGCGGAAAATTCACCACAGAGACGCAGAGAACGCAGAGACCAGAGGTCGGATCTTAGTGCGTCAGCGCTGTAGCTCCGGCGCTCCGCCGCCGGAGATCAGAGCTCGGCGCAGATCCCGTAGGGCTCGAGTTTGCTCGAGCCGCATGCGGCCCGGCCGGCGGCCGGGCCCTACCTTTCTCGTACACGCCGCTCGCCGCCCCCGCTCCTGTAGGGCTCGAGCTTGCTCGAGCCGCAAAAAGCGCCCCCCGTTCCGCGCCGTCACCTTGGGACCCTGGCGCCCTGGACGAAATTAGAGGCCGGGGGCAAGCGGGGCCCGCCCGGATTCCCGGAATCGTTTCGGCTCATCTCCACCGGGAAAATGACGGAGAAATCCTCCTCTTTTTTGCCCATCGCCTCGAAGTGAAAATATTTCATTTTTCCTGCTTGACAGGTCCGGTGAAGTTGGTAAATTGACGAAAGATGATGTCGAGTTTATATTTTGTTCAGCGTGTGGCTGAACGCTCGATCGGGAGGCGAATGAAGGAAGTCGGCACGATGAAGAAGTATCGGCATAACCGAGCAACCGAAGCCTCGGTGGAAGGAGAAGGACAAATGAACCGAACAAGAAGAAATACCCGGCGCCATGGCGCGCTGATCGCTCTATCCGTTCTGCTGCTGGCCTGCGTCGCGGCGCAGGGCCAAAGCACGTGGGACGGCTCCCAGGCCAATGGCTTGTGGAACGATGGCGACAACTGGACGCCCTCCGGCGTTCCCAACGGCGACACCGCCCGGGCTGTCCTCGACAGCACCGGCAGCGGCCGCTCGATTGATTTAGGCGGGGCCCGCATTGTTCTCGGCAACGGCACCACCGGACTCACCGAATTGCTGAAGCTCGACGACGCGACCAACGGCTACACCATCGGTAACGGCACGCTATCCTTTTACAGCAACCCCACCGGCGGCGGGGATGTCAGCATTCCTGTGACCGGCGACCACACTATAAACGCCAGTCTGGACATGGGCAACGCCGCCTACTGGATGGCAAACAGCAAAGGCGTGATATTTACCGGCGCTTCGTCCGATAGCCTGACGATCAACAGCGCTAACATCACGGGGCGAAATTATTCTCAATATCGGGTCGCCGGCGGCACGACCCGCGGCACCGGGCTGACCGTCAATCTAAACTCAACAAATACGGCGGTTGGCGGCCCTGGCACTCCTCAAACTGCAGCTTGGTATATTACCGGAGGCAGCACACTCCGTTTGCTCCAAAACTTCACCGGCAGCATTCAATTGCAGGTCTACGGCACCCTCGAAGCGGTCGGAACGCGATCTATTTCGAACACTCTTCGGACAATTAACGCTTGGGGCCCACTTCTAGTAACTGGCGGCAATCTGACGGCCGGCACGTGGCAGGCGGCGGAGTTCCAGGATCAAACGGTCGAGGTCACCGCCGATTCGCTGACCGCCACGAACCTGAACACGGCGAGCGGGAGCGCGGCCCACCGAACTTTGACCGTGACCGGCTCGTCCGGCGGTCCGATCACAATCAACGGCGTATGGGAATTGGGAGCAACCTCTTTACCGTCCTACCAGCGCAATTTGGTGATCAATCGGCCCGGCAATGTGTTCGAATTCGCCTCGGGCAGCAGCACCGCCAATGCGACCACGAAGCAGACGCGCATCACGGTGCAGGCGGGCACGCTGCTGGTCAACAGTTCGGCCGGTCTGGCCGGTTTGGACAGGATCACCATAAATAACGGCGCGACACTGGGCGGCACGGGCCTCATCGCGCCCTCCGGCCCCTCTGGAAACGGCTATATCACCGTGAGCTCCGGCGGTATCGTCGCTCCCGGCGCGAGCATCGGGACGCTCAAGTTGGATGGCGCCGGCACCAGCGCGGCCGTTCTGACCATGAACAGCGGCGCCCTATTCGACTTCGAGCTCGATATCGCCGGCGGCACGCCTGACCAGATCGAGCTTTGGAACTACAACAGCGGCGACCTGGTGTTGAACAACAACAACATCAACTTCGCCCTCAACGGAACGCCCACGATTCCCGGCACGCATACCGTGACGTTGTTCAAATTCTTCAGCGACAACGGGAGCACCCCGACCGCCAGCGGGATCAGTTCCGGCCTGAACGTCGGCACGCTGGATCCCAACATCTCCAGCGCGACCTTGCAATACAACACCAACACGATCGATCTGCAATACACCGTCATCCCGGAACCCGGTTCGGTGCTCCTTCTCGGCGTGGGCGGTCTGGCGATGCTGCTGCGTCGAAGAGTTCGAGAAGCGGCTCGGTTTTGAGATCGGTCGGATTCAACGGAACTGACAGATCTTTGAATAAAACAATCGGTGGGGGCGCTTCGCGAGTTCGTGCGCCGGACACCGTCGAGGCGATGAATGAGTGAGCGGGCCGGCCGGCGGAAGCCGCGCCGGCCCTTTCCGTTCGAAAGCCCGCGCCGGAGGTCCGGCGACGCCGCCGGATTTGGGAGAGCGACAATGATTCCACTCTTTGTGGCGAGCAACCGATTTCACCGTCGCGCGCGCGGATTCACGCTGGTGGAGCTGCTGGTGGTGATCGCGATTATCGCCATCCTCATTTCCCTGCTGTTTCCCACGCTGGGGACCGCGCGCGATCGGGCGCGGACGCTGCAATGCGCCGTCAACCTGCGTTCGATCTACCAGATGGTGTTCGTCTTCTCGCAAAACAATCGCGGCTATATGCCCGCAATGGTGGGCTACAATCCGGCCTATGAATCGCCAACCGAAAATCCCAACGGCTACAACATCGAGATCGAACTCCAGTTGCTTTCGCAGGGCAAGGCGGACATCGGCTACAAAACCGGCGAATACACCCCCTGGGGCCGGGCCGTCAAAACGAAGGAATGGATATGCCCCGCGATGGGACCGAAGGCGATCCGAGACAGCGACATGCGACGCGTGGCGTACGGGCCCAATCACTACGCCTGGGGCAGCGCGGTCGCGCAACGATGGCCGGAGCACAAGAATCTGACGTCCACTCCTGAAATCAGTTGGACGGCGCGCATGGCCCGCATGGATCAGGTGACGCCGAAAAACCGGAATTCGCCCTCCGATATCATCATGTTCGGGGAGCGGCTGGGGTATATGGGCGTGCCTTGGATCATCGGGCAGTCCAATCCGACCACGCCCAGCATCGAAACCGGCTCCTATAGCGACCAGCGAGTTGGGCTTCAATGGTTCATGGAGCCGCGCCACGGAAAGCCGCTCAACGGCTGCATAGGGCGCGGCTTCAATTTCCTTTATTTCGACGGTCGTGTCGCCTACGATCCCGATTATGTGGAAAATTATGGCGCCGATCTCGCCAGCCTGATGTATGGCTACTTCGAATATTGAGTCCGGGAACCCGGTCCGCGCGCGCCGTCCGGGGCGTATAGAGGAAATCCGCCGATGAATCTATCCGGCGCGGCGTGACTCGCCCCGGGCTCTCTCTTGCAGAAGCCGACGATTGGCGTTCTCGACGGAGTTGATCCACCCGATGGCGCCTGCGGACGGCGACCGTCCGGCCCGCGCTCAATCGCGAGGTCGCGGCGCTCCAGCGCAAGACGCGCCCGACGGCCAAACCCGCGAACCCGACAACATGAACATGACCACGAGTAGGCAGCCGGAATTTGTCTGGAGTCCCCGCCCCGACGCCGCGCGCCAGGCGTTTGTCCTCTTCCGGCGCGATCTCGTTCTCCAGCGGCGCCCGGAAACCGCCCGCATTCACCTGTTCTCGGATACCCGTTACCGGCTGCGCGCCAACGGCCGCTTCGTGTACGCCGGGCCGCCGCGTTTTGTCACACAGTTTCCCGAATACGACACGGTGGATCTGGCGCCGTATCTGCGACGCGGGGCGAACTGCCTCACGGTCGAGGTCAATTTCTACGGCGCGTCGTCCTATCAAACGATGCGCGACGGACGGCCCGGCTTCATCTGTTGGGGAACGGTTGGGGACGGCGCGGACGCCGTGGACCTCGCCACTCCCGGCGCGTGGCGGTGCCGCCGACTCGACGCCTGGGACGAGCGCGCGCCGCTCTACAGCTTCGCCCAAAATCCGGTCGAAATCTGTGACACCCGCCGACTCGATCCCGCCTGGTATTTGCCGGCGGCGTCGGCGGGCGGGGGCGACGCCGAGGGCGGGGACTCCGGATGGCAGCCGCCGGTGGAAGTCTCGCGCGAAAATCGGCCGTGGGGCCCTTTGAAACCCTCGACCGCCCCGCGACCCCGCTACACGCCCGTCGTGCCCGAAACGATTGTGCGCACCGCGTCCCTCGCGGCAGACGAGGACCGCTGGGGTTTTACCATCCCGGAGCGGTCATTGGGCGACCCGCAAGCGGCGCCGCAAAATCAATTTGTGGGCTTTTCAACCTGGATTTATTCGCCGCGCGCCATGACCGCGACCGCCGGGTTGCATTGGGGGACGTTCGCCTTGAATGGCGAGCCTTTCGCCGCACATCGACATCCCTTCATGGGCAATCGTTCCAGCGCGGAGCTGAAGCTGCGCGAGGGATGGAATCACTTCACCGGCAAGGTGGAATACCTGCCCCAATGTGAATTCTGGTCGTTCCTGCTGGCACTGCCGAAAGGCGAAGGGCTTGTCGTGCGGGCGCTTCCGGAAAGGTCGGAGACCGCGGCTTTCTTGCTCTCCGACTTGCTACCGCCTGATCGCATTGTTTTTCCCGGGCGCGGCCCGTCGAACGCCGAGCCGCCGCCCGGTTGGCGGCGCGTGCGCGGCGATCCCGCCGAGGTCTGTCCCGCCCGGCTTTGCGCCTGGGAGCGGCCGGGCGATCATGCGCAGGGTGATTTGCCTTATCGAAAGCTCAAAGAGGTCGCCGAAGCCTCTGCGGACGGGCGTTTCTGGGTGTTCCGCTTCGCCGAAAGTTTCCTCGGACATGTGGTCGTGGATATCGAGGGACCGGCGGGTACGGCGGTGGATATCGGCTTCGACGACTGGCTGCGCGACGATGGAATGATTCATCTTTACAAAACCAATCCCTACGTCAACAGCGTCGAGCGCATCATCCTTCGCGGCGGACGTCAGCGCGTGCAGCTCTTCAATTCCCGCGGGGGCCGTTTTCTGCAGATTCTGGCGCGGCCCGCGCCCGGCGGAGGTGTTTGCCGGCTCCACGGCGTCCGCGTGCTCGAAACCAAAACCCTCGATTCGCTGGGCGATTTCCGCTGTTCCGACCGCCGGCTGACGCGCATCTGGAAAGCCGCCGCCCGCACGTTGATCGACAGCTCCGAGGACTCGTACAGCGATTCGCCCTGGCGGGAGCGGGGAACTTACATCGGCGACTGCTACGTGAACGTCCGGCTTCATCGGCTTCTCCACCATGACCTCACACTGTCCCGGCGCGCGCTGCGGCTCTTCGCCCAGACCGCGACGCCCGACGGACAGTTGTTCTGCGTCGCTCCCTCCTGGCTGGCCAGGCCGCATGAAGATTTCACCCTCGTCTGGGTGTTGATGCTGCGCGAGTATTGGGCGCTGACGGGCGACCTCGCCCTCGTCGAGGAGCTGTGGCCCGTCGTCACGCTCATTCTGGCGAGTCCGGGCATCGAGCGGCACGAAAGCGGACTATGGAATGCCGACGGGCGGCGGCTGTTCATTGACTGGGGGGTGATTCGGGAAGAGCGCCAAGGTCCGGCCAACGCCTGTCTGAACGCCTTTCGCATCGCCGCGTTGGAACGGGCCGCGGAGCTGGCCGATCGGCTGAACAAGTCCGACGAGGCCGCGCGCTTCCGCGCCGAATGCGCAGAGCTCCGGCGGGCGTTTTCCGAGCGGCTTTGGCTGCCGGACGAGGGGCGCTTCGCCGCCGCGCTGCCGCGACCGGGGGTTGCCCCGACCGGCGCTTTTCACGCCAATATCCTCGCCTATCGGTTCGGCATCGGAACGACGGAGCAGTTGGCCGCCGTCGAAGAATATGTGATCCGAAAAGCGCGGGGCAATTATGCCCAGGGTCTGGCTGGAGGGCAGGGTTCGGGACACGCCGAATTGTATTTTATGGCATATCTCCTGCCCGCTCTGGCCGAACACGGCCGTTACGAATTGGCCGAAAACCTGATTCTGGAGCATTACGGGACCATCGTGGACGATGGATTGGACACGCTTCCCGAATGCTTTTGCCGTTGGAATTCGGGCGTAGGCAGCGCCTGCCACAGTTGGAGCGGGTTCCCCGCGGTGTACGCGACGCGCTATGTGCTGGGGCTCCGGCAGGCCGAGCCGGGCAATCCCGACCGCTTCGTTCTCGATCCGCAAGCGTCCCCCCGAATTTCGCGGGCGGAGGGCGTATTCCCGCATCCCCGCGGCCCCATTCGCGCGGCTTGGCGGCGGCGCGGGGCGTCGTTCGAGTTCAGCTTCGACGCGCCCGAGGGCGTGACCGTCGCCGCCGCGCGCTAGTGGCCGTCTCGAAAAGAGACAGATTCCGCCATGCGGCCCGCCACAAACCCCGCCTTGTCTCTAACTCCATGCCGAATTCCGCCGTGTTACGTTGATAGAAAGCATTTTATGAATTCGTCTCGGCAAACTTTTTATTCTCTGTCCCTATATTCTCCGGCGCGGCGGGCCGCCGCGCCCTACCCTTTGCCGGGGGGGGGCGCTGAGTGCGCCGCTCGGATATCGGATTTCGGACCTCGGCCGTCGAGCTATCCACCGTCAAGTTATCCCCTCGTTTTTTCGCGGCGCTGTCTGCGGCGCGCTCCGGCCGGGTTGAGCGGGATTGTCGCAGAGAAGTTTATAAATGTCGCAATCTATACATTGCGCCTGCGAGCCTCGCGCGGTTACATTGTTGCCTAATGTAAATAACGAGAGGGTTTGCCGACGACGCGGGAGCGCCGGGCAGAGACGCGGGTTGCAATTCGTGGAGCCGAATGAACGGAGATACGATATGAATACCGATTGCGAAAAGTCGGCGACGGCATTGATAGGACGGCGCTTTCGACGGCGTGGGGCGGCGCTCGCGCTGGTTCTTGGCACCGGGATTGGCGCGTTTCCTTCGCGCGCCTCCGTGACAACGTTGGAATTCAATAACGGCAATGGGGCGGCCTCGGTGGATCAGTACGTGGGGACCTCGGGCGGCGGTTGGTTGTCGGCTTGGTCGTCTTCGAACGCCGCCACCATGAACGGCACCGTGACGAACGCCTCTCCCCTCGTGACCGGCGGTGGCAATTACCTGAGCATCACGGCGAATGGAACCGGAGAGAAAGCCATTCGGCGTCAATTCGACGGCTCGGTCTCCGGACAGGATGTCACGCAGCCTTATCAAATCAAATTCAATATCCGTATAGATTCGAGGACGGGATGGGATGCGGCGTCTGATGTGATCTCCATCATGGACCGCTCGACCGCCGGTTCCGCCACGTCAACCACTTCGGCGTTCATTATACGGGTCTATGGCGCAACGCCGGGAGCTTCGAAACCGGCGAATCAGTGGTTGTTATACAACGGGGCCAAGGATGATGGAGCCTTTGATGTAAACAAACTTGTGGACTCCGGCATGGCGGTCGCCGTCGGGACCACCTACCAGTTCACGATCAACCTGAACCCGGCGAATCGCGATTATACGGTCTCGATTTACGACGGCGTGAACACGGTCAATTCCAGCGCCATGGGTTTTCGCACCAGCGCATTCAGCGGGAGAGAACACCTCCATTTCCATAACATTCAGAGCGCCGCCCAAGACTCCACGGTTTTTTCCATAGACCGAATCGAAGTCATCCCCGAGCCGGCGGCGGCCGGTATGATAGGTTTGGGCGCGCTGTCGTTGTGGCTGCGCCGCCGCACGTTGCGGCGGCTTGGGGCGTGATCGTCCTGTTGCCGTCACGAGACTCTCTTTTCCGATTCCTGTCGCTGAAAGTCTTTCGGCGGAAGAGCGGCGGGTTGCCTTTTTTAGCTCCGGTGCGGTGGGTGCGCTTTGCCTGACGCGAAAGGCGGGGGTTCAATCTTTTGCGGGCGACGGGGGGGGCGACGGTCTGTCCCAGAAGGTTTTCCGGGGTGAGAGCGAATTGAGTTGTCGCCGAGATTTCAGCGGCGCATCCTTATCCAGACACCGGGGCCGGTATGACAAAAAGCGATCTTGTGTCAACGGCTCGGCAAAGAGGAAGCCTTTATGTCGGACGCGAAACGGAAGCCCAACATCGTCATTCTATACGCCGATGATCTCGGCTATGGAGATATCGGCTGCTACGGCGGCGTCGGCGTCCCGACGCCGAATCTCGACCGGCTGGCCGCCGCCGGCATCCGATTCAGCGACGGTTACGCCACGGCAGCCACGTGCACGCCCTCGCGCTACAGCCTGATGACGGGCGCCTACCCTTGGCGCAACGCGCGCGCCCGGATTCTGGAGGGCGATGCTCCGCTGATCATCGCTCCCGATGAGATGACCCTGCCGAAGCTGCTGAAGGAAGCCGGCTATGCGACCGGCGTCGTCGGCAAATGGCACCTGGGGATCGGGCGCGGGAAAACGGACTGGAATCGAGAGCTCGACGGGACGCCGAACGACGTCGGATTCGATTCCTCCTTCATCATGGCGGCGACCAACGATCGGGTGCCCTGCGTCTATCTGGAGAATCGGCGGGTCGTCGGCCTGGATCCCGCGGACCCGATCGAAATCTCTTATGCGGACGAAAATCCCTTCCCGGATGTGCCGACGGGGCGGGAGCATCCGGAGCTGCTCGACATGCGCTACAGCCACGGGCATGACGGCAGCATCATCAACGGCGTCAGCCGAATCGGATATATGCGCGGCGGCCGGTCGGCGTTGTGGAAGGACGAGGACATGGCTGATGTCTTTCTCGACCAGGCCGTCGCTTTCGTGAAACGGCATCGCGACCGCCCGTTTTTCCTTTATTACGCCTTTCATGAGCCCCATGTGCCCCGCCGGCCGCACCCTCGCTTCGTCGGCGCCACGGGCCTCGGTCCCCGCGGCGACGCGATCGCCGAGATGGACTGGTGCGTCGGACAATTGCTCGACACCCTGGACGCGCTGGGACTCGCTGAAAACACCATCGTCATTTTCAGCAGCGACAACGGCCCGGTGCTGGACGACGGCTATGAAGATCGAGCCGCCGAACTCACCGGCGATCACCGTCCGTCCGGGCCGCTCCGCGGCGGAAAATACAGCCGGCTCGACGGCGGCGCGCGGGTTCCGTTCCTCCTGCGCTGGACGGGGACCGTCGCCCCGGGGCAAGACTCCTCCGCCCTCGTGTGCCACCTGGATTTCTGCGCGTCCTTCGCGGCGCTGCTCGGCGTCGCTCTGCCGCCGGACGCCTGTCCCGACAGCGAGAATGTGCTGGAGGCATTGCTGGGGCGCTCCGCGGCCGGTCGGCGCGAATTGGTGACCGAGGGATTGCAGGCGGCCCTGCTGATTCGCCAGGACCGCTGGATTTGTCTGCCGGCGCGCAATGGCCCTCGCTATCACGGCATGGTCGGGAACGACCTCGGAAACAGCCACTGGGATCAACTCTACGATATCGGCGCGGACCTCGGCCAACGGCGCAATCTCGCCCGCGAAATGCCGGAGCGCGCGGCGGCCATGAAACGGCGCCTGGCGGAAATCCAACGCGCGCCAAGCCCCCGCTGACGGCCTCGCCGTTGAAGTTTGGGCGCCGCCCCCGCGCAATGAATCGCCGCTCCCGCCGTTGGGTAAAAAAGGGACCATGACCACCGAGCAATGGGCTGTGACGGGCGTTCGGATGCGGCCGGCGATCGCCGCGCTTCTCTTTTGGGCGGGCGCAACGGCGATGGGGGCCGAGGCCCCGCCCGCGGACGCGGCCTCCGGCTGGGCGACGCCGAAACGCATCGAGAAACTGCTGCCGCATCCGCGGTTGTACGTCTCCGCCGAGCAACTGCAGCGCGCCGTGCGCGGGCGGGGCGAGGCCTTCCGCGACCTCTACGACCTGATCGCGGCGGCCGCGGAGACGGGCGTGCGCGACGCGGACGCGCCGATGGCCGACATGAGTTCCCTGAATCGCGGCGTCAACATCCAGGGGCGCTTGCTGGCGTTGGCCGTTCAGTGGCATCGCACGCGCGACCGGAAATATCTGGAGGCCGCGCTGCAGAATGTCCGCGGCATGAAAGCGTGGATGCCGCCCGACCAGATCAACCTGTGGGAAGGACAGTACATCGCCGGTTTCGCGATCGCCTATGATCTGCTGTACAACGACCTGACCCCCGCCGAACGCGCGGAAATGGTCGCGCTGGCCCGCGAGCATTTTCTGAAGCCGTTTTTGCGCGTGACGGCGCCCCGCGATCCCCAACGCCGCCTCCCCGGCGAGCGCCGGAGCTGGTGGCAGGACATCGTCTCCAACTGGAATGCCGTTTGCATCACCGGCGGCGGATTGCTCGCGCTCGCGATGTATGAAGATTTGGACGAGGCGCAGACCGTCATGGATCGCGTCCATGAGTCCTACCAGCCCATCTTCGACTACCTTCAAACGACCGAGGGAGGCTGGGTCGAAGGGTTGGGCTATTGGAACTGGACGATTCACTACATGTCGCTGTTCCTGATCAGCCACGAGCGCGCGACCGGCGAGCCGCATCCCGGTTTTCGATCGCCGGGTTTCCGGCAAACGCTGACCTTCGGAACCTATTTCAACCCGCATGGCGAGGTCTGCGGCTTCGGCGACAATCAGCACGGCGGCATCAGCGATTCTCTGCTCGCGGCGGCGGAACATATCGGCGATCGGGAGGCGCTGCGCGCGCTGCAGAATTACCGGGCGCTGCGCGCCGAAAGCGAGCGTCTGAAGGCGGCGCGCCGGGCGGCCGCGGCCGGCGCTTCGGCGCCGCCGCGCGCGCCGTCGGCGCCGCCGGCGTCCGTCAACATCTATTATGGCCCCGTGCAACGCTTGCTGATGGAACCGGATCCCGTAGCGGAAGCGCCGGAACCGCGAATCGGAATGTGGAAATATTATCCGCTCCAAGGGTGGGGGATGGTCGCGGATCGGTGGCCGGAACCCGCCGTGTATGGCGCGATCCGCGGCGGACGATTGGGCGGCCCCCACACCCATCAGGATTTGCTTTCCTGGCACGGCGTTGTGGGGATCGAAAAGATGATCCACAATATTTTCGAGGCCGATTACTACGACACCGCCTGGGAGAGCCGGGCCCACGAAATCTACGAGCGGAATTGCGCCTCGAAGAACACGCTGTTCATCGGCGGTTTGGGCCCCGCCCGCGTGCGCGAAGGCGAGCCGCGGGCCGAGGCGGTCGGTTTCGTTCTGCCGACCGGTCCGGCGTTGCGGTTCGACGCCACCCGCGCCTTCTGGTTGACCCGCAGCAATCCCCGGATGGTTGTCCGGCTGATCACGACCGTCGACGACCGGGGATTGCTGGTGCTCGATCGCGTGCTGGGGAGGGTCGCCAATCCCGTGGAGGCGCGCCTGCACACGAAAAAAGAGGCTGTGTTCGGCGAACGCGAGGTTCTGCTCAAGGGCGAGTTCGAGACGGCGCGCGTGACCTTCGCCGCCGATCGGCCGGCTGTCCTGCGCCGGGCGACGGCGCTGCGCAGCAATCCGCGGCAAACGCCGGAAACGGCGCTGCGCTGGCAGACGCTCAACCCGGAGCGGGACGCGACCCTGGCCGCGATCTTGACGCGCGGCGCCGACCCCGTGGACCTGGCGCTCGAAACCGGCGAGGGCGTCGTGAAGGTCAAAATCGCGTCCGGCGCCTGGAGGCGGGAGATCCTCCTGAACGGGAATCTGGAGCCGGCGCCGCCGGCGGAATGAGGCGGCGCGATTCCGTGGCGCGAGCGTCCCGCGGCCACGGCCGACAGCCCGCCATGGGCGCTATTTTTTCTCGAGTCGCAGCGCGGCGATATCCACCGTGCCGGTCTTGGGCATCTTCAGATAGAGTCCGACTTCGGTATTGCCGGGCACTTTGGCGGTTATTTCGAAAGTGAAATCCTGCCATTCCTCGGTTGGAGTCAGGGTTTTATCCCAAATAATTCGTGTATCGGTATCGTGCGGAGTTCCGGCGTATGACGAGTCGCGAGCAACTGGAAAAATATCAGGTCTGGCTATACCTGGCGGCGGTCGTCGC